>CAZSHT010000011.1:14560-20596 GCA_964606715.1 uncultured Bacteroidales bacterium | reverse complement strand
AAAAAACACTCGACCCTTTTTTTCAAGAACCGAGTGTTTTTTTTTCGCACTAAAATATTTATTGGTTAGAGATATCAGGTTTGCATACCACCGCAAATACTTATCACCTGTCCGCTGACATACGATGATAAATCGGACGCCAAGAACAAGACGACTTTGGCAACTTCTTCGGGTGTTCCGCCTCTACGGAGCGGTATTCTTTCGTACCATCCTTGCTTTACTTCCTCGGGCAATTGGCCTGTCATTTCGGTAATGATAAATCCGGGTGCTACGGCATTGGTACGAATGTTACGGCTTCCCAATTCTTTGGCTATTGATTTTGTAAAGCCTATCATTCCGGCTTTCGAAGCCGAATAATTGGACTGTCCTGCATTTCCGCCAACTCCTACTACCGAGCTGATATTGATAACAGAACCTTCGCGTTGTTTCATCATCGGACGCGTTGCGGCTTTGGTCATATTAAATGCCGATTTCAAATTGATATTCAGCACCATATCCCATTCTTGCTCACTCATCCGCATCAATAAGTTATCACGCGTGATACCGGCATTGTTTACAAGAATATGTATGCCTCCAAAAGTCTTCACAACAGCATCAACCATATTTTGCGATTGCTCAAAATTTGAAGCATCGGCCACATAGCCTTCGGCTTTTACACCCATTGCTTCGAGTTCGGTTTTTAAGGATTTGAAATTGTCGTCGTCGCGAATATCGGAATAGGCAATATTGGCTCCTTCCGAGGCTAATTTTATGGCTATAGCCCGCCCTATTCCGCGTGCGGCACCTGTTACAATCGCTGTTTTTTCTGCTAGTAATTTCATACGCTTTTTGTTTTTATATTAATTATCATTTTTAAACATCGGATCCCATGGTGGCAACATCGTTGGTTTTTGCTTGAGAATCTTCATGTATTTTTCGGGAACAAAGGCTTTATTCACCACAATTCGAAACATATAATTGTCGAACCACGGATCGGTCATTATCAGATACCCGTTGTGTCCGGCGGTAGGTCCCCAACTGTTTTCCAATAACCATTTTTTCACTTTTCCGTTTTCGTCCAAATCGACACCGACCAATGCCATTCCATGAGACGAACCACTTTGTCCGGTGATGATTCTCGCTTTTTTGTCCATTCCAAATTGCACATCAAACAAACTTCCGAAATCGTAGGTTTGCATCGACAATACGCCATTGTCCCTGTCTAATTGCTTACCTACATCACACGAAAAATACATTGCCTCTTTGTTTTTGAGCGAAGCAATAAGCATGGGTTTCAACTCATCGGCCGGCAAATTGATAAATTTCCAATTACGACCTTCATACACATTTCTGTCGTATTCTATTTCGTACAATTTGTTGTATGGTCTGGTAGGATCATCCATAAACAAAATATAATCGTCCAAATTCTTGCCTATCATTTCGTCATAAAATGACTTTGGAGTATATTTTTTTTCTTCACTTTTCTTGCCTTCATGATCGGTATATGACCAAGTAAATTCGGTAGGCGGTTCGCCCAACGCAATAACCAACATTTTGTAAATGTCTTTCAACTGCTCTATCTTCCTTGCCTCCATTGTCTTATAATCTTTTTTTGCCCGGTACATTTCCCGCAATTCGTAACCGTCTTCCCGCAGTTTGTTACGCAACATACGACTCAACCAAGAAGTATTTTCACTGGCATAGGTTTCCGGCATAGCTTCTTTTGGAATGAGACCGTATTTTTCTACCAAATTGACGAATAAATTCCAAACACCACCGTCACCAATGGCATTGTGATAAAGCCATTTTACCGTTCGGTCGTCATCGGGTGCTTCGGCTGTTTTTATGATTGCCTCCAAAAACAAATTGGCTTTTTCCAGTTGGTCATAAAAATACAGGTAATTGCTTGAGAACTCAAATTTATCCAAATTCAACTTGTCAATTACAATCGGTCTTACGGTATTTAAACTGGTAAACATCCAACACCGTCCCGATTGTTTTTGGTCGGTAATATTTTTGACCGTTACCTTATAAGTAAAATGGTCATCGTATTTCAATTTATTGGCTTGGGTATAAGCCAGCTTTTTTATGTCATTGTTTTGCACCGCATGACTTACCGCCTTGTGATAATTCGATGCCTTATAAGACGCTTTCAGCCGGTTTAGGATATCCGGTGTCAAAGCACCCTTATTGTTTTGAGCATTTGTTAATTGACTCATGGTAATTAATAAAATTAAAATAGAAAGTTTAAATGTTCTCATTATAATTATAGATTAAAGGTGTATCACTTCGTCATAAGCTGCGGCTGCCGCTTCCATAATTGCTTCCGACATTGTAGGGTGTGGATGAATGGCTTTTATAATATCGTGGCCTGTTGTATTTGTTTTCTTTGCCAATATCAACTCGCCTATCATCTCGGTAACATTATAGCCAACCATATGGACTCCTAAAAGGTGATTGGTCCGGGCATCAAACACCAGTTTCACAAACCCCTCATTATGCCCTACGGCTGTAGCCTTTCCCGATGCCGTAAACGGAAATTTCCCGACACGAACAGCAAAACCGTTTTCTTCGGCTTGTTTTTCGGTCAATCCTGTCGAGGCAACTTCGGGAGTTGTATAAGTACATGCCGGTATCGCAGTATAATCAATCGGTTCAACCGATAATCCCGCTATATGTTCCACACAAGCTATTCCCTCTGCCGACGCCACATGTGCCAATGCCGGTGTCGCTATCACATCGCCAATGGCATAAATACCATCTATATTGGTTTGGTAATGAGCATCGACCTTTATCTTTCCGCGTTCAACCTCAATTTCCATTTCTTCGAGTCCTATCTTTTCGATATTTGCCGTAACACCTACCGCCGACAACACTTTATCGACCACTTCAACAACCTCACCCTTCGGTGTATCGATTGTTACCCTGCATTGTCCGTCAATCTCATCTACTTTTTTTACTGCCGAAGACAGCATCAATTTTATTTTTCGTTTTTTTAGTTCCCGTGCCATTTGTTTCGACACCTCTTCGTCTTCCAAGGGCAAAACATTGGGCAGAAACTCCACTATGGTTACTTTGGTACCAATGGCATTGTAGAAAAAACCCAATTCCGTTCCAATAGCTCCGGAACCTATCACCAACATACTTTCGGGTTGTTCGGCAAGTGTCATAGCATGACGGTATCCCAAAATATTTTTTCCATCGATAGGGATATTCGGCAAGGCTTTGCTTCTTGCTCCCGTAGCAATAATCAATTTTTCGAATTCAACGGTCTCCGTTGATTTATCAGGATGTGTTACTTCCAATGAATTTGAAGAAGTAATTTTCCCAAACCCTTGAATAAGCGTAATATTATTTTTCTTGAACAAATAATCAATGCCTTTGCTCATTCGTCCGGCAATATCGCGACTGCGTTGTATGATAGCCGAAAAATCGGGTTTCACTGCACCGTCGATTTGCACCCCAAATTTTTCGGCGTGCAGAATATCGGTCATCACTTGAGCACTCTTCAACAAAGCTTTGGTTGGGATACAGCCCCAATTCAAACAAACACCGCCTGCTTCCGCTTTCTCTACAACAGCCGTTTTCATTCCCAATTGAGCCGCACGAATTGCCGCCACATATCCTCCCGGACCACTTCCCAATACGACTAGATCAAATTTCATCTGCCTGATTTTTGAAGACAAAGATAGCTTTTTTTTCAAATTACAAAATCAGCCGATTCCCACCATTTTACTAACATTAAAAAGTAATTAAAAAAAAATAAGTAGTTTTGTTCGCAACAAAAAAACAAAACACTAAAGACATTATGGAATTACCATTTGCAGAGTCCTATAAAATAAAGATGGTGGAACCTATCCGCAAGAGCACACGCCCCGAACGCGAGCAATGGCTGAAAGAAGCTAAATACAATATTTTCAACCTGAAAAGCCAACAAGTTTATATTGATTTACTCACCGATTCCGGCACCGGCTCTATGAGTCATTTACAATGGTCGGAAATGATGAAAGGTGATGAAAGCTACGCCGGTGCGACTTCGTATTTCAATATGAAAAATGCCATAAAAGATATTTTTGGATTCGATTATTTCTTGCCTACACATCAAGGACGGGCTGCCGAGAATGTTCTATTTTCGGCACTCGTAAAAGAAGGTGATATCATTCCCGGCAATGCTCATTTCGACACCACCAAAGGACATATTGAGTTTCGAAAAGCAACCGCTGTAGATTGCACCATTGACGATGCTTCCGACATGACTCTGGAGCATCCTTTCAAGGGTAATTTGGACTTGGAGAAACTGGAGGCCGTTTTCAAAAAATATCCTATCGAAAAGATTCCGTTTATCGTTGTTACCGTTACTTGTAACTCTTCGGGCGGACAGCCTGTAAGCATTGAAAACTTGAAACAGGTTTACGAAATGGCACATCGCTACGGCACCAAAGTTCTTTTCGATTCGGCTCGTTTTGCCGAAAATGCTTATTTCATCAAACAACGGGAAGAAGCCTACAAAAATGCCTCTATCCGCACTATTGTAAAAGAGATGTATCGCTATGCCGACATGATGACAATGAGCAGTAAAAAAGATGCTATTGTCAATATGGGTGGTTTCATCGCCATGCACGATGAAGCTATTTTTGAACAAGCAAAAACTTACAATATCATGTTTGAAGGCTTTATCACCTACGGTGGTATGTCGGGACGCGATATGGCCGCTTTGGCACAAGGTCTTTATGAAGGCACCGAATTTGATTACCTTGAAACACGCATCAAACAAGTCGAATATTTGGGACAAGAACTTATTGACTATGGTATTCCTATCCAACGCCCTGTTGGCGGTCATGCCGTATTTGTCGATGCCGATGCTTTTTTGCCGAATGTCCCCAAAGAAGAATTTAAAGCCCAAACGCTTACCCTCGAACTTTATTTGGAGGCCGGAGTACGCGGTGTAGAAATAGGCACTATCCTCGCCGACAGAGATCCGATAACACGCGAAAACCGTTATCCTAAATGGGAATTCATGCGACTCGCTATTCCCCGACGCGTATACACCAACAACCATATGGATGTTGTGGCTGCCGCCTTAAAAAACATTTGGGATCGTCGTGAAACGATTACAACAGGTTATCGCATTGTAAAAGAAGCCCCTATCTTACGACACTTTTCT
Source organism: uncultured Bacteroidales bacterium (assembly GCA_964606715.1). Classification (GTDB taxonomy): domain Bacteria; phylum Bacteroidota; class Bacteroidia; order Bacteroidales; family JALTDM01; genus CAZSHT01. The sequence goes on along the minus strand of CAZSHT010000011.1, from coordinate 15,453 downwards.
GTAGAACTGGATAAGATATAAAAAACAAACCATCTTATGACCCTCATAAAATCCATATCCGGGATTCGCGGTACCATTGGCGGAACCTCCGGAGACAATTTGACTCCCTACGACATTACTCGATTTGCAACAGCTTTTGCCCGATGGACAAAAGAAGCAACACAAAACAATCACCCAACAATTGTCGTTGGCAGTGATGCCCGCATTTCACGAACAATGGTTTCCCAACTCATTACGGGAACTCTTTTGGGAATGGGTTGCGATGTTGTTAACATTGGAATGGCAACTACCCCAACAACCGAAATGGCTGTTACGAAACACCATGCCGACGGCGGTATCATTATCACGGCAAGTCATAATCCGAAACAATGGAATGCCTTAAAACTGCTAAACAACAAAGGTGAATTTTTGTCGGCCAAAGACGGTGAAACATTATTACAACTTTCAGACGATATTTCCGTTGAATTTTCATCTGTAGAAAATCTCGGGACACTTACCCATGATGATGCTTTACAATATCACATTGATGCCATCTTGGAACTTCCTCTTGTCGACAAAAAAGCCATTGGCGAAGCTCATTTCAGCATTGCCATAGACACAATTAATTCAGTAGGTGCCATTGCTTTACCAAAATTATTGGAACAATTGGGCGTAAAAAACATCAAACTGCTTAATGGTGAACCAACAGGTGATTTTGCACACACTCCGGAGCCTTTGCCTGAAAATTTGACCGGCATTTTCGATTTAATGAAATCCGGGAATTACGATGCGGGATTTGTAGTCGATCCGGATGTTGACCGTTTAGGTATCATTGATGAAACCGGCAATTTCTATGGCGAAGAATATACTTTAGCCGTTATTGCCGACTATGTATTACAAGCTCAAAAAGGAGC
>CAZSHT010000011.1:4122-14460 GCA_964606715.1 uncultured Bacteroidales bacterium | reverse complement strand
TCGAATCTCTCTTCCTCGCGAGTCTTAACCGATGTAGCTAACCGATATGCCCAAATGCATTATCAATCGGCTGTAGGAGAAGTCAATGTCGTTGCAACAATGAAAGAAACAAATGCCGTCATAGGCGGTGAAGGTAATGGCGGAATAATTTATCCCGCCCTACACTACGGTCGTGATTCGTTAGTAGGCATTGCCTTATACCTTTCTTATTTGGCAAAACAAAAGATTAAAGCCTCTGCATTGCGAGCCTCTTTTCCCAATTATTTTATGGCAAAAAATAAAATAGAGCTTACACCAACGACAAATATTGCCGACATTATTGAACATTTGAAACAACATTTCAAAGCAGAAAAACAAAATGATGCCGACGGACTACGCGTTGACATTGGAAGTGAATGGTTTCACATTCGTCCATCCAACACCGAACCCATTATTCGCATCTACACAGAAAGTTCTTCTATTGAGAATGCCAGGGCATTGGCAACAAAAATAATGGCGTTAATCAAAAAATAAGCATTTTTTCTTTACTATTTTTCAGGAAAGCTCCTGTACCCATAAGCAACTGCATTAATTAATATTGTGTCAATATTAATGTAATTTAAATAAATTTATTATTTTCGTAAATTAAATGATTTCAAAACCTTTATGCGAAATCGTATAACGCTATTAGTTGTATTTTTTCTGCTTTCGGTATCTTTGTTTTCACAAACATTATACTGGATTGGCGGAAATGGTAACTGGTCTGACATTAACCATTGGTCGGAACAACCGGGTGGTACTACCGCAAATTACCTTCCGAATGAAAATACGACCATTATTTTTGATGAAAATTCCTCGAAAAACAAACGACTTTCCATTAAACTCAACAATCTGGTTGTTGTAAAAGAACTCAAATCATCTGTTTCTGTTTCTTTGTCGGGATTAGGTTTTTTGGCAGCACAGCATATTTCTTCAAAAATCAATACTGAAAACATCCACACTGACTTATATGAAACAGCTACCAGAGGAACTTTTGAAATAAAATTATCCAAAACCGATCCTTCTTGTTATGGTATTTGTGATGGAACCATTACTGTTGATGTTGAATCGGGAAGCCCCACTTATCCCGTTACTATTCGTGTTTATTATCCGTCAGATTTAGGTGGTGGAAGCACCGATTATAACAATATTAACTCTTTACCTTATACCATTTCCGATTTATGTGGTGCTTCTCAAGACTACACTATCCGTGTAACCGATAACGACGCAGACAAAAAATATAAATCTATAGGACTTACCGCTCCGGGGAAAATGATTATTGATGAATCGGATACAACTAACAATTCTTGTAACGGAAGCTGTGACGGAGAAATACAAATTGACTATATTCAAAATGCAAAATACCCCATTAAACACTACAATTGGTCAAACGGTGACACAACCGACAACCCCACTGATCTTTGTGCAGGTACTTATACATTAGCTGTAGAAGATGACAATGGATGTAAAGACACTTTTTCTTTTCCCATAACAGAACCTCCCGCTATCAGTATAGATTCTACTTTTTACACTAAATACATTTGCTATGGCGACACAGGGCGTATTTATGTAGAAGCATCGGGTGGTTCAGGAAGCCTGTCTTATGCTATTGATACCAATAAACAAGGAACTGGGAATTTTCCAAACCTTACTGCAGGGACTTACTCTGTTACTGTTGTTGATGACAGCAATTGTACCGACACCGCAGGTCCTTTTGAATTAATAAGCAATCCCCAAATCATCATTGATGATTCTACGCGTGATTTGAGATGCTACAACGACACCTCCGGAAATATTGACATCACTGTTTCGGGTGGCTATCCCGATTATACTTATGAATGGTCAGGACCCGCTAATTTCACTTCAAACACAGATGATATTTCCGATTTAATAGCCGGCGTTTACCAACTTACCGTTACTGACAGTGTACAATGTACCGAAACTTTTACCGACTCTGTAAAACAACCCGATTCGCTACAAATAAAACTTGACTCTTTGCACAATATCTCCTGTAACGGCTACGGTGACGGAGCAATATGGGATACTGTTTCGGGCGGAACAATTCCCTACGGATATACTTGGGATGGTCCCGGTGGTTATTCCTCTTCAAATGAAGATATTAATTCTTTGGAAGCCGGAGATTATCATTTAACAATAGAAGATAAAAATCATTGTAAACAATATTATTCTGCTACCATTACAGAACCGGATCCAATGATTATTACCATTGATACAGCAAAAAACATATCCTGTAACGGTGGCAGTAACGGTTCAATTGCACTTACCGTAACTGATGGTACAACACCTTATGTTTATAATTGGTCGGGACCTAACGGTTTCACCTCCACAAATGATGATATATCCGGACTCGAAGCCGGCACTTATAATTTCACTGTAACCGACAGTAGCGGGTGCGAAAAAACGACTTCCATCACATTGACAGAACCAAATGCCATTAATATTACCATTGACAGCATAAAACCCGTAACTTGTAATGGCGGAAATGACGGAGCTGTTACCATTTCGGTTAGTGACGGAACATCTCCTTATACTTTTCATTGGACAGGTCCGAACAGTTATGATTCAACTGCTGAAGATATTGACAACTTAACAGCCGGCAAATATTATCTGACCGTCAGCGATAAAAACCATTGTGAAAAATACGATTCTGCTATTGTTACAGAACCTGTTCCCGTAAAAATTACTGTAGACAGTATCAATAATGTATCGTGTTATGGTGGCAACGATGCCTCTATTTATATTACCGCCTCTGACGGCATCACACCTTATCATTACAATTGGGGCGGACCTCACTCTTATTCTTCCACAAATGAAGACATTACAGGACTCGAAGCCGGTGATTATCTTGTTACGGTAGAAGACAAAAACCATTGTAAACAATATGATACTCTTACTGTTGTTGAACCGAATCCTATCAAAATTACAATTGACAGCACAAAGAACATTTCTTGTAACGGAGGCTCCAATGGTGCTATCTATATCACCGCCACAGAAGGCACCCCCGGATATTCATATAATTGGCAAGGTCCAAGTAGCTACTCATCTTCCAATAAAGACATTACAGGACTGAAAGCCGGCACTTATTATTTGACCGTAACAGATACTAACTCTTGTGAACAATACGACACAACCACAATTACAGAACCTAACCCCATCATCATTACGACTGACAGTTCTAACAACATTTCGTGTAATGGTTTGAGCGATGGTAATATTTATATTTCTGTTTCCGCAGGCACTAAACCATATACTTATAATTGGTCAGGACCTAATGGCTATTCTGCAACAAGCGACGATATTACCGGTTTGGAAGCCGGCACTTACAACTTAACGGTAACCGACAGTAGTCATTGTCAGGAAACAACAAGTTTCACCATTACCGAACCCGACACAATATCATTGGTCGTAGATAGCACAAAGAATGTATCGTGTGACGGAAACGATGGAGCTGTTTATATCACCGTAACAAACGGAACGACACCTTATTCTTACCATTGGGAAGGACCTTTCAGCTACACTTCTTCCAATGAAGACATTACGGGATTAGAAGCAGGCGATTATTATATCACAGTAGATGATAAAAACCATTGTAAAAAATATGACACTGTTACTGTCAACAGTGATGCTCCTATTGTTGTATCTATTGATAGTATTCATCATGTGTCATGTAATGGAGGAAATGACGGCAGTATTCAGATTTCCGTATCAGGTGGCACACCCGGATACACTTATGATTGGTCAAACCCTAATGGATATTCATCTCATAATGAAGACATTGCCCTCTTGTATGCTAATTCATATTCCATCAGAATAACCGATCATGACGGTTGTAAAAAAACATTAACTATTGATGTTACCGAACCAGAAGAAATTGAAATAACAATCGACAGTATCAAAAATATTTCATGTTCCGGAAAAACAGACGGTGCTATTTATATTACTGCCTCTAAAGGAACACCCGGCTATGTCTATAAATGGAGTGGTCCCGACAATTATTCATCGACCAACAGTGATATTTCCGGACTGAAAGACGGCACTTATTACCTGACTGTTACGGACACTAATAATTGTGAAAAATACGATACTGTTACAATTACCGATCCATCTCCCATTATCATCACCATTGATCAAATAACCCCCGTTAATTGTTATGGTGGAAGTAATGGAGCTATTTCAACCACCACCACCGGAGGAACAACACCTTATACTTATTCTTGGTCGGGACCAAACGGTTATTCTGCCACTACCGATGATATCTCCGGACTGAAAGCCGGCGATTACACCATCAATGTTTCCGACAGTAATAATTGTAATACTTCTTCTGTCGTTACCATTACACAACCTGATTCTATCAACATTCATTTCACTATCACAAATCCATCTTGTCACAACGACTGTGATGGCGAAGTAACCGCTTCTGTATCAGGAGGCACCGCATCATATTCTTATCTATGGTCTACGGGAACAACCGATTCTACCGATAAAAATCTCTGTGCAGGAAACGACACAATAACCATTACCGATGCTCATGCTTGCCATAAAACAGCTGTTGTTACACTTATCAATCCTGATGCTGTTGTTGCCTCATTTATCTCCAAAAAAGATCCTTTGTGTTATGGTGACAGTACAGGTTCTGCTACCTTAACAACCTCAGGAGGAACACCCGGATACACATACCATTGGACTAATACAAATATAACAAGTGATAGCGTTAACAATTCATTACCGGCCGGAAATTATACAGTAACTGTCGTTGACAGTAGAAATTGTCAAGACACCGCTAATTTCTCTTTAACTTCACCCGGACAACTAACAGGCGATATTACGATTAATGCGAAACCAACTTGTGTTGGATTATGTGACGGAAATGCTACCGCTAATGTTACCGGTGGAACGACACCTTATTCTTACCTTTGGAATTCAGGAGAAATTACCCAAACAGCCGACACATTATGTGCAGGCTCTACCAATGTTACCATTACCGACAGTAACCATTGTCAACTTGTTATAGACACTACCATCGATGCTCCAATTGTCGTAACGGCCTCTATACCGGACTCAACAAATCCATCTTGCTATGGAAAATGCGATGGGACAGCAACTGCCAAAGGAAGCGGAGGGACAACTCCTTATACTTATCTATGGAGTAGCGGTCATACCAATTCAACCGATACCGGATTATGTGCAGGAACGATACAAGTTACAGTATATGACCACAACAATTGTAAAGACACCGCTTCAATAACCCTTTATTCACCCGATTCATTAGCTGTAACTTTCGAAAAGAAAGAACCTAAATGTTATGGTGACGCCAACGGTTCTATCACTGCTCATGTAACCGGTGGCACAAAAGACTATGTCTTCAATTGGTCAACAGGGGCTACCGATTCAACAGCAACAAACCTGACAGCAGACACTTTTACTGTTACTATTACGGATCATCACAATTGTTTCAGAATAGATACTGTCATTTTAAATCAACCTAAAAAACTTATACTTTCCATCGACAGTATTTTAAATCCACTTTGTGCCGGTGATGCCAATGGGAAAGTATGGCTTTTTGCAGAAGGCGGAACAGGTCCATATACTTATAATTGGTCAACAGGAGCTACCGACAGTGTTGTAAATGGATTATCAGCAAACACCTATGGTGCTACTGTTACTGATGCCAGAGGCTGCACCGACAATAAAGTCGTTATTTTAGTAGAACCTAAAGTTTTAACAGCCAATGACTCTGTAAAAAATATTGTTTGTTATGGAGAATGTAATGGAAAAGCTATTTTAAACCCAACAGGTGGCACCCGACCTTTTTCTTATTTATGGGATGCAAACGCCGGAGGCGGAACCGACTCTATCGTGACAAATCTATGTGAAGGCACTTACACCGCCCTCATAAGTGATGCCCATGGCTGTACGACAAAAGACACTATTACCATTACACAACCAACAGCTATTAAGATAAAAATAGATAGCACAAAAGATTCTTATTGTTCATTATGTACCGGTTATACCAAAGTCTCCGTTACAGGAGGGACTTCTCCCTATGCTTTACATTGGAACACAGGTGCGACAACCTCCACTTTAGATTCTTTATGTCCGGATATTTATCATTTAACGGTTACTGACTCAAACGGCTGTATTGATTCTATACAAGTTACCATTGTTGACACATCTGATATGCATGTTGTCATTAATAATATTCATGGCGTAAGTTGTAATGGAACTTGTGACGGTAGTGCCAATGCCTTTGCTTCGGGAGGCGAAACTCCTTATACTTACTCATGGAACACCTCTCCTGTTTGTACCGACTCAACAGCAACCAACTTATGTGCAACTACTTATGAGGTTACCGTAAGCGATAAAAATGGTTGTTCTCGTACAAAGTCTGTTACCATTGACGATAAAGATTCCATCACTGTTAGTATTGATGCGACTCCTATTACCTGTTCAAATAAATGTGATGGTTCTATTCGACTTCACATCAGCGGAGGTTCTCCCCCATATTCAATTACTTGGGCTGACGGAAATACCGACAGTAATCGGACCGATTTATGTTCAGGAACTTATCACTTTACCGTTACCGATAATAATACTTGTTCTCAAATTGACAGTGTATCATTAAATAATCCGACTCTGTTGAAAGATACTATTTTTAGTATTGCCGGTATTGTTTGTTTTGGCGATAGTACAGGGAAAATACAAATAACGGCAACAGGTGGTTCTTCACCTTATACTTATCACTGGTCTAATAATGATCACGATACGCTTGCTGAAAACCTACCGGCAGGAATGCATTATGTAACAGTAACAGACTCTACAGGTTGTACCATTACAGACTCTCTGGAACTCTCTCAACCACCGCAATTGAAAGACACTATCATTAATGTCGATCAGGTTCCTTGTGGAGCCGCTTGCACCGCAAGTGCACAGGCATCGGCAAGCGGAGGAACACCCGGATATTCTTACCAATGGAGCAATGGTGATACTATCGCTACTGCCGATTCATTGTGTGCCGGCTATAATTATGTAACTATAAGTGATTCATATCATTGTATTTACATTGACACCGTTGTTATTACCGACACTTCCGACTTAGAATTGAAAGTAGATTCCATTAGTCCGCCTATTTGCTTTGGTGACACCAATGGGCAAGCTATTGTTATTGCCAACGGAGGCTCTTCTCCTTATAGCTTTGCATGGGATTCTTTAGCCCATTATCAAACTTCTGATACGGCAAATAATTTAGGTTCAAATCATTATTTTGTAACATTAACTGATGGTGATAATTGTAGTCGTACCTTATTGATTAATGTTCCCGATGGAGAAAAAATTAATCTAAAATTAGATTCCGGCATATTACAAACTTGTTACAATGCTTCATCTGGTTATTTAAGCGTCATTGCTTCGGGAGGCACACCTCAATATTCTTATGTTTGGAATACCGGAGATTCTTCATCCGTTGCCGACAGTTTAAATGACGGTACTTTTACGGTTACCGTTACCGACAGTAAAGGCTGTTCATCAACTTGGGATACTACCATTACTATGAATCCACGATTGTTATTATTACTGTCATCACACAGTCCACTATGTGCCAATAATACTCACGATGGTTCTGCTGTTGCAACTATCTCAGGAGGAACACCTAGTTATTCAACCTATTGGTCAACACATGATACGACTCTGCAAATCGACAGTTTAGACGGAGGTACATATTTCATTACAGTTACTGATTCGTTGGGTTGTAAAGTTACCGATTCCACAGAAATAAAACCATCAATTGTTGTTTGGGCAAAAGCTCAATACGACACCACCATTTGTGCCGGTGATACGGTTCAGTTATTCGGTTCGGGAAGCACCAATAATTTTGAATGGGCTCCAACGACACATATGACGGATACCCTTTTGTGGAAACCTACGGTTGCACCATCAGATACTACCATTTATACTTTGACTGTTCACGATAGTATTTGTGTTGCTGTTGACTCTGTAATTATCACCACTTTCCCCGTTGCTCCTATTGATGCAGGGAATGATATTGAAATTATGCACGATCATGATACACAACTAGAGGTAACCGGATTACCATCTTCTGCAACAATCGTTTGGACACCGGATTCTTCTTTAGACAATTCCTCTATTGCCAATCCTATGGCTAAACCCTCAGAAACTACAACCTACATCGTTTTTGTTACTGACAGTAATCACTGTAGAGTATCAGATACGGTTGTTGTAACTGTCATTCCCGAACTCTTTGTTCCGAATGGGTTTACACCCAATGGCGATGGGAAAAATGATGTTTGGGAAATTGATTATATCAATAAATTTCCGAATGTAGAAGTAGAAGTTTATAATCGTTGGGGCGAACGCATCTTCTATTCGAAAGGTTATCCCGACAATGAACGCTGGGACGGCACCTATAACGGCAAGAAACTTCCAACCGGCACCTATTATTTCATTATAAACTTACACGATAAAATTATAACAAAACCCATTACCGGCCCTATTACGATAGTAAGATAATCTTATGAAAAAACGATTCAACTATATTGTTTTCCTTATTTTAATTTTGTGGAGTGTCCTTGGGCAATCTCAACAGATACAACAATATAGTCAATATTATCTCAATAAATTTCTATTCAACACCGGTATTGCCGGTATTTATCCGTATTATCAAGCTCGTGTAAATAACCGCTATCAATGGATAGGAATGACCGATGCACCAAAAACATTTACATTGAGTTTATATGGTCCCGATCGAAAACGGGAAATGGGCTATGGCGGATATGTTTTCAGTGATGTAACCGGTCCTACTTCCAGAACAGGTTTCTATGGTGCCTATTCCTATTTATTAAAACTCCGTGGGAATGATCGTTTGGCATTATCATTATCTGCAGGTTTCTTACAATACAAAATAGACGGTTCTAAAATAACATTACATGATGATTATGATCCGTCATTGGGCAATCAGGTTTACTCATCTTATTTGCCCGATGCCAATTTTAGTGTCTATTATAAAACAACCGACTATTTTGCAGGCATTTCATTTATGCAATTATTCAATAATGTCATCAAATTTGACGGCGATATATTTTCTGTTCAAGACAACAGGGTGCGAACCCATTTTTTTATAATTGGTGGTTATAATTTTGAAATAAATAATGACTGGGACATCGTTCCGTCAACCGTTATAAAAGAAATGTGGCCTACACCTGTTCAACTGGACTTAACGATACGCGGCGTTTATAAAAAAATGTTGTGGGCCGGATTTACCTATCGCACTTTAGATGCTGTTGCCTTTATGATTGGTTATGAATACGATAAACAAATAATGTTTGGCTATTCGTATGACTATTCTATCACCAATCTTAAGAATTACAATTCGGGAACACATGAATTGATGATTGGATACAAATTCAGTAAAATCAAACGCACCTCATTCCACTCTAAGATTGATTAATCCAATGCGTTATCTTTCATTCCTTTCTATAATTGTTTTAGTACTCATCACCGGTTGCACTGTCCCCGACGAAGCTCATGTACAAGCTCCCGACAGCTTAACCGTTATGTCGAAAGATTCTTTTAAACTATTCTTACTTGATATGCATCTGAGCGACGCCTATCTTAGCACTCTCAGTATTGATGAATTAAAAGATTCTGTTGTAAATGCCGAAAATCTATACGGAAGTCTATTTAAGAAATACCATATAACAAACTCTATTTTCCAACAAACATTATTGTATTACAGTTATCACCTAACAGAATACGACAGCATTTATACAGAAATATTAAATGAATTAAACCTTCGAAAAGACTCGTTGCAATACAAGGTAAAGAAAACTACTCTAAAATAATTTTACTGATTTGATTTATAACGAATAACCTGAATGTCTTGCATTGAAATAAGCCCTACAGAATCTGACTTTTCAAACATCTTTTCTACTGTTTCAACAAATTGTTCAATCTTCTCAATAGAATCGATTATTTCTATTTTTACAGGTAAATCATCTGATAATGAAAACAAATTAGATGTATGAATTTGTTTAGAATTCGGTCCAAAAGACATTATTCCCCGAATAACTGTTACGCCCGACAATCCCGTTCGTTTAGCAGCATAGACTATGGCCTCATAGAGAGGTCTTAACTTATATTTTTCAGATTCTCCTAAATAAATAGTCAGCATCTTTGCTTGCCCTGTGATTTTCATAATATTCTTTTTTTTAAAATAAACGAATAATCCAAACTCCTAAGATTGTCGCGGCAACACCTAACACAACACTTCCTATCAAATAAATACCG
>CAZSHT010000011.1:0-4022 GCA_964606715.1 uncultured Bacteroidales bacterium | reverse complement strand
TCCTAAGATTGTCGCGGCAACACCTAACACAACACTTCCTATCAAATAAATACCGCCCAACATTATTTCGTGTAACCCTAACATTCGTTGTAATTCAAACGAAAATGATGAAAAAGTTGTAAAGCCTCCACAAAATCCTACTGCCAAGAATAATCGCCACTCGGGTGTCATCCATTGATAGCGTTCTGCCAAAGCATAAACAACTCCTATAATGAAACTTCCCAGAATATTTACCGTCATTGTCCCTATCGGGAAAACGGTATCGAATAAGCGTTGTAAAAATTGTTGTGAAGAATAACGCAATACACTTCCAAGAAAACCACCTAATCCGATTATCAATAAATTGTTAATCATCGGAAGATTTTTTATTGCGATAGCGAACAGCCGAAATAATTGTATGGATAGTTACTGTCAATTCGCCAAAAACACCAACATAAAATACGATATTGCCACCTTGCCGTTGATTTACCATCATCATTACGCCTATCAAGACTAAAAGCCCTGCAAAGAAAAATAATAATAATCCGCGGAGTAATATTTTTCGCATCAGAAAGAGACTTATACCCAATCGCGTTGAGAAAAGAAAAATCCTGCTTCTATCACCGCATTTTCATCGCTATCGGAACCGTGAACAGCATTATTTTGCATCGACTCGGCAAAACGATTACGAATGGTTCCTTCTTCTGCTTCTTCGGGGTTGGTCGCTCCTATGAGTTTACGAAAATCGACAACCGCATTTTCTTTTTCAAGAACAGCGGCAACAATAGGTCCTGAACTCATAAAATCGGTAAGGTCATCATAGAAAGGACGGTCTTTGTGCACCAAATAAAATTGTTTGGCTTCTGCTTTTGTCAATTGCGTATATTTCATTGCTCGAATCGTAAAACCACCTTCGATGAAAGCATCTAAAATTTTCCCGACATAGCCGTTCTTTACGGCATCGGGCTTTATCATTGTAAATGTAAAATTTCCTGTATTCATTATCGTTTATTTTAAATGTGCTTCTATCATTTTCTTCAATGGTGTCTTATCATGCAATCCCACAATATGCTCTACATCTTTCCCATCTTTAAAAATAATGAGCGTCGGAATATTTCGGATATTATATTTTCGAGATATCTCTCTGGCACCATCGACATCTAATTTGCCAAATTTCACCGATTTCAGCTCCAATGATAATTCTTCGACAATAGGACCTTGTGCTCGACACGGAGGACACCAAGTAGCCCAAAAATCAACAACGACAATCCCTTTTTCAATAAATTTCTCAAACGATTTTTTATCCAATACTTTCACCTTGCCCTTCTTCCCCATCAACGAAGAAGTTTTTTTCATTTGACTATTATCGTTTTTTTCTGCCGAATTGTAGTTTTTGAATGCCGAAATAGCCAAAACAACTAAAAAAAATGCACCTAATGTAAGAAGTGTCTTTTTCATATGATTTATTATTTTTTTTTGCAAAGATACGAAAATCTGTTATTTTGTGTCGAAAATTATGTTAAACAAAACAGAACCACATTTTTTAATATCTTTGATTTTTATCTTTAAACTTTTGTTGCCATGAAAAGAATCCTCATCATTGTCGGGACACGACCTAATTTTATCAAAGTAACCCAATTTAAAAAGGTTGCTGAAAATTATCCCGACATCGAAATTAAAATAGCACATACAGGGCAACATTATGATGCAAAAATGTCGGACATCTTTTTCAAACAATTCAACCTCACTCCCGATTATTTCATGAATATCTCCCAAGCATCACCAAATACACAGATGGCAGAGATTATGCTCCGACTTGAAGATATTATAACAACAAAATTTCATCCTGATTTAATAATCGTTCCCGGAGATGTTAATTCCACTTTTGCAGCAGCTCTGACGGCCAATAAAATGGGTATCAAAATAGCCCACCTCGAAAGTGGGTTGCGTTCTTTTGATCGCACCATGCCGGAAGAGATTAATAGAATCTTAACCGATGAAATCAGCGATTACTATTTCGTAACCGAAGAGTCAGGACTCAACCATTTGAAAGAAGAAAAAAAACACGGAAAAACTTTTTTTGTAGGCAATACTATGATTGACACAATGGTTGCTTTCGAAAATGAGATACAACAATCATCTATCATGCACACTCTACAATTAGAGCCTCAGAGATTTGTTTTGATGACAATTCACCGGCCGGCATTGGTCGATGTAAAAGAAGAAGTTGAAAAGCTCTTATCGCTCATACAACATTTGTCAAAAAACTACAAAATTGTATTTCCAATTCATCCAAGAACCGTTAATAATTTAAAGAAATTTAACCTGTATGATGCTTTTATGCAGATAAACAACCTCATTCTTGGAGAACCGATGGACTATTTTGCTTTTCAAAATCTCATTGCTAATTGTAAATTCATCATTACTGACAGTGGTGGCATTCAAGAAGAAAGTACCTTTCGGAAAATTCCATGCTTGACGCTACGCCCCAATACAGAACGCCCTGTAACCATTACTACGGGAACCAATAAGTTGATAGAATTTGATTTGGTTGCCATCAAAAGAGAAATTTCTTCTATTGAAAATAATTCTTATAAAAAAGGAGAGATTCCGCCTCTTTGGGATGGAAAAGCCACCGACAGAATAATACAAGCTATTATCAATGAGGTGATTAAGCATTAACCTCATGTTTCCTCAAACCATTTACGATTTAGACTTTTTAACAACACTCGCACAAAATTGTTAATATCTTTTAAATGGCAAGACAACTATTTTCAATCCCTTTTGTCTTTTTGTTTTATCAAAAAAATATAGATTTGCTTTGCTGTTTTTCTTTTTTTATTAAATGTATAATCCAAAAACCACATGATTATGATTAAAAAATCACTTTATTTATTAATTGTATTGCCTTTTTTATGGGCAACAAATGCATCAGGACAAACTGCTAAATCAACAGCAGTACATCCTGTCTCCGTTAAATTGCCTCACGATTTCAGTATTTCTATTCCCGTTAGAGATATGAAGCCGGCTACACCTTTAACTGCCGAACAAATAGAACGAAATCATGAAATAAAAGAAGAACATGAAAAAAATACGCCTTCGCGTAAAGATTATCATGTAACACACAACACACCTCCTGTGATTGATCCTGTATGGCAACGCACAATGCCTCAGCGAAAAACAAGAGGTGATAATGCACCTTCTCTTGTTTTTCAAGGACAAGATGCAACAGATGAAGATGGCTCATCCAATTATTTCCCTTCAGATTGCAATGGTGCTATTGGCCCCGATTATTTTATGCAAACCGTTAACACCATATTTTCCATTTATGATAGAGATGGGAATCTTGTTGATGGACCACACAATATGAACACCTTGTTTTCAGGTGTTGACGGAGCCGATGAAAATGACGGCGATCCGATTGTTCTTTGGGACGAAAAAGCAAATCGTTGGTTGGCTTTAGAGTTTTCAATTAGTGGCAGTCAGGACTATATGTTATTAGCCGTTTCAAAAACAGACGATCCTACGGGAGAATGGTATCGTTGGTCTTACGAAATGGCAGACATGCCGGATTACCCGCACCTTGGTATTTGGCAAAATGGTTATTACATGGCAATAAATGATGATGATGATCCGGATGTTTTTGCTTTTGATAGAAACGCGATGATTGCCGGAGATGCCAATCCTCAAATGGTTTCTTTTGACAATCCATACAGACCAAACTCAGGATTTCACATCATACAACCCTTGGATAATGACGGTGATTGGGCTCCCAGTGGAACCCCCGCACAATTTATTACTATTGATGCTGATGAGTGGGGTTCAGCAGATCATGTAAATTCCGGGAAAGACGAACTTTGGATATACGAACTAAATGTTGATTGGGACGATGCTGACAACGCCACTTTTGACAGAACACAAGTTTTGGTAACTGCCGATTTTGATCCTGATATGGGAAGCGGTATGGACAATGTAGAACAAAAAGATGAAAGTCAAAAAGTAGATGCTATCCCTCAAATATTAATGTATAGAGCTCAATATAG
>CAZSHT010000010.1:12868-22082 GCA_964606715.1 uncultured Bacteroidales bacterium | reverse complement strand
TTCCATTGCCGTTTCGTAAATGGCATCGGCATCTATCTTGCAATAATGATAGAGTTCTTTCGGCGTTCCATGTTCAATAAATTGGTCGGGGATACCTAATATTTCGACTTTTGCCGAATAGTTGTGTTGTTCTTTAAATTCTAATACGGCACTTCCCAGTCCGCCTATTTTTGTTCCGTCTTCTATGGTAATAACTTTACTGAAATTTTTGAAAACACGATGTAATACTGTCTCATCTATCGGTTTCACAAACAGCATATTATAGTGTTGAACAGTGAATCCTTGTATTTTTAATTTCGTTGTTGCTTCAATCACAAAATTTCCCACATTACCAAATGACAAAACAGCAATATCGGTTCCTTGCGATACTTCTTGAGCTTTTCCTACCGGTAATTTTTTGTAGGGTGTTTCCCAGTCGAGCATTACTCCTCGTCCTCGCGGATACCGAATAGCAACGGTTCCCAAATCTTCTGTCTGTGCTGTGTACAAGAGATTTCGCAAATCTTCTTCGTTCATAGGAGCTGCTATTACCATATTGGGTATAGGTCGCAGATACGCAATATCGAAAACCCCTTGGTGTGTAACACCATCTTCGCCTACCAGTCCACCCCTGTCGATACAAAAAGTAACATTCAGCCGTTGCAAAGCCACATCGTGAATCAATTGGTCGTAACCGCGTTGCAGAAAAGTAGAATAAATAGCCGTAAACGGTTTATAGCCTTCTTTTGCCAGTCCTGCCGAAAAAGTAACAGCATGTTGCTCGGCTATCCCTACATCAAATACGCGGTGTGGCATCTCGTCCATCATATAGGTCAATGAAGAACCCGAAGCCATAGCAGGAGTAACGGCAACGATTTTGTCATTTTTCTTTGCCAAATCCAATATCGTATGACCAAAGACATCTTGGTATTTTTGTGGTTTCGGTTCATTTGATTTGTCCAATGATTCCCCCGTTATTTTATCAAAATTTCCGGCAGCATGCCATGCTGTTTGGTTGCGTTCGGCCAACGCAAAACCTTTGCCTTTTTGTGTGTGAATGTGCAATAACTTCGGCCCGGGAATGGTTCGCAATTGTTCCAAAGTCTTTACCAAGCGTGGAATGTCATGCCCGTTGACAGGCCCAAAATACCGAATCCCAAATGCTTCAAACAAATTGCTGTAATGCAAGACTATTGATTTCAAAGCGTTGTCGATTCGCTGAACTAGATTCGTCGGATTCGGTCCTACTTTGCCGAATTTGGTCAACAATCGCCATACATTTTCTTTGGTAGCATTATAAGTTTTTGAAGTCGCAATATCCAACAAATAATCTTTTAATCCGCCGACATTTGCATCGATAGAAATTTTATTGTCATTTAAAATAATGAGGATATTCGGTTTCAACTGTCCTACATTGTTAAGGGCTTCAAATGCCATTCCGCCGGTCATAGCACCATCGCCTATCACTGCCACCACTTTATTTTTGCTTTCCGACAATCGATTGGCAACAGCCATTCCTAAGGCTGCCGAAATAGATGTTGACGAATGACCTGTCCCAAAAGCATCGTATTCACTTTCGAAGATAGACGGAAACCCACTGACGCCTCCCATCTTTCGTAAAGAATCCATCTTGTCTCGCCGACCTGTCAATATCTTATGTGCATACGATTGATGTCCTACATCCCAAATGATTTTATCAACCGGAGTATTGTAAACATAATGCAATGCTATTGTCAGCTCCACAACGCCCAAGTTACCACCCAAATGACCTTGTGATTTTGCAACAATCTCAATGATATAATGCCGTAATTCGTCATTTAAGATTTGTAGCTCTTCGAGAGATAATTTCTTTAAATCTTCAGGATAATTTATTCGGCTTAATATTTTATATTGAGAACTCTCAACCATTTCTTTACTTTTTTGTTTTATCTACGATAACATATAAATCTTCATCTGCTTTTTTCATCAAAAAGCGTTCTCTGGCAAATTTTTCTAATTTATCCGGCGAACGAAATTCTTGTAATCGTATAGAATCGGCTTTTATTTTGTTTAAATAATATTTTTGTTCTTGTTCTAGTTTGCGAATACTTTTGGAATAGCGATATTCTGCAAAGAAGCTGTTAGAATCGAAAAAAATAATCCATATCGCAAACAGAAGAATCGAAAAGATATAGCGTTTTTGTATGTTTACTTTTCCGATTTTCATTTATTATTTCATCATTTTAGCTGCTAAATCGACTACCCTGTTGGAATATCCCCACTCGTTGTCATACCAAGTTAGAATTTTAATGGTATTGCCGATTACTTTTGTGTTTTCCGCATCAAATATTGACGAATGCGGATTATGGATAATATCTACCGAAACCAATGGGTCTTCCGAATATTCCAAAATGCCTTTCATCGTTGTATTTGCCGCTTCTTTCATCAAGCGATTAATTTCTTCTACGGTCGGTGTTTTTTCTACATTACAAACAAAATAAACCGAAGAGCCTGTTGGTGTAGGAACGCGAATGGCCATACCGTCCAATAGTCCTTTCAAATCAGGAATAATCTTCGTAACGGCAACAGCAGCTCCTGTCGTTGTCGGAATTTGTGAAACCGCAGCACTCCGTGCACGGCGTAAATCGCTGTGGGGAGCATCTAAAATATGTTGGTCGTTGGTATAAGAATGAATCGTATTTAAAAATCCGTTTAGCACCGTAAAGTTATCGTGCAACACTTTCACTACCGGCGTGATACAATTTGTTGTACACGAAGCATTCGACACACAAAGGTCGGTATCTTTCAAATCAGCATCATTTACGCCCAAGACTATCATTCTATCTACTTCATCTTTTGCAGGCACCGTCAATAAGACTTTTTTTGCACCGTTTTTTAAGTGGTCGCCATAGCCTCCTTTTTCGCTTTCCCGGGTACGAAACAAACCTGTCGATTCGATTACTAAATCCGGCGTTTGTGCCCATGGTATTTTTGCAGGACTGCGTTCTGCCGTAACCACAACTTCCTTTCCGTCAACAATAATAGACTTCTTTGTATGCTCTATCTGTCCTTGATATCGTCCTTGTGTAGAATCATATTTCAAAAGATGAGCCAGTGTCTTTGGCTCCGCAATGTCATTAATGCCAATTATTTCAAATTCTTGGTGCGTTTGCATTATTTTAAACACATTTCGCCCTATGCGTCCAAATCCGTTGATTGCTATTTTTATTTTTTCCATATTGTTATTTTTAGATTCCTTATACAGAAAGAGAGGTAAAATCGTTTCACCTCTCTTTCTGTATTTTTTAGATTATTTATATTCTTCGATTTTAATCAACTACTAATTTTTGCGTTTTACCATTAACGGAAACAACATAAACACCTTTACTAAAGGAACTTACATCTATCTTGCAAGTGTTTCCTGTCATTGTTCTTTCTAAAATGCGTTGTCCTTTCAAATTATAAACTCGAACTATCGAAGTTTTGCCGGAAGTATTAGTGTTAATAGTAACATTTGTTCTTGCCGGATTCGGATATATTCCAAATGTATTGGAAATTTTAGTCATTTCCGGTGTCGGCTCTATTGCTACCGGACCTTTATAGGTTGAACATTCGAAAAATCCGCCACCATGAGTAGCCGCATAAATATAACCGTGATTGGTTACTCCATTGTTGGCATCTACCCAGAAATTAGGAATAATTTGTTGACGCAAACGATAAACAGGAATCAACGGCATACCATTATCTTGCAATGTCCATGTAGGTGATGATTTCGTAATATCATCGGTCGCATATACTCCCATGTCGGTTCCTATGATAGCTGTCTTTGAGTCGTTCCATAAAATAATACTTGCATATACCGGCATTTTCGGAAGATTTCCTGTTTTATTTGAGAACGATGGTGATGATGCCGTTGCATTGGAAGAATAATATACAAGACTAGAATTGCCATATCCACCTTCGGTTACAATAAGATTATCAGCGTTTTGTGGATCTACATAAATAGAAGAAATATAACCACCTAAAGAAGCTATTCTTTCCGTTTTTATTTTACAATTGTTAGTATCATTGATATCCATTTGGGCTGCTGTTCGAGCACTGTCAAATCCGGATGTTCTGAAAATATGTCCTGAATAATCTCCAAAATATAGAGTCGTTCCATCAGGAGACCAAGCAAAAGCTGTTGCAGTACTTGATAAATCACTTGTAGAAATCTTACTCCATTGTGGTGGTATCTTTGAGAAATCTAATATTTCACGAGTCACATAAACTTCTCCGGAAAATGCCATTGCCAAAATATCTTGATACGGATCGACCAAATATACTGAATCGCTTTTTACGGAATCCGATGTTGAAACGGTAAATATTCCGCCATAGGGAGCAAGATCTGTTGAGGTTAAAATATGTTTGATATAGCGTCCTTTTACGCCGTCGCTTTCTACTTTTATGGTATCCCCTGCATGCAGCGTGTCTTTTTCCACACCACCGGCAGTCTTTCCGCTATAATAATATTTTATGGTATCTACACTGTATGGATCATTGAAACTTTCCCACAATTCAAAACGGGTAAAAAATGGTTCAGAAGGACCATCAATGTTATGTGTTCCTGTAATGTTAGAACTAAATACATTATAATCAAGAGTTGTTCCTTCATCTTCCGAACGCACCAATCGTGAGTTATAAGTTGAAGTCAAAAAGACTTTTGGTCGAAGCATTGAAATGTCATTACAAAAACCGTCTCCTCCTTGAACTTTTTTCCCGCTATATGGTTGGTTGCCTTCTCGATTGACCCAAATACTTCCATTATCTTGAGCTCCTCCGATAACAGCCTTATGAAGCGATATTCCAATATCATAAAATTGTATCGTAGAATAACTATTGTTTTCACATAAAAATGTTTGAGCACCATTTATTGATTTAAAAACGCCACCATCACAACCAAAATAAACCGTTTTATTTGTTTCATAATTAGGATCAAAAACAATGGCATGTTGATCGGCATGTACATAAAGAGGACTCGTTGTTGATAAATACCATCCTGTAACTTGTGTATAACTATCATCATCCGACCAAGTATATAAATCAACTCCACCAAAGATTATTTTTGTTTTATCATCTGGGAAGACGGCAATGACATTGTCATACCAGCCTTGATTATTCGGACCAAAAGGTTGTAGCGTTTCCGTTCCGTCAGGAATTAATTTACTGAAATTAGCACCTCCATCGGTAGAGCGGTAAATGTTGTCAAATGTACCATTACTTTTTGCTGCTAACACATAAATATAATTCGGATCACTTGGTGCTATTGCAATCGACATTCTTCCCGATGCACTGATTCCGGAAGCCGAATTAAACGAGCCATTATCACCGGTAGTCGAAGTATAAACAGATGCCGAACGAACAATAACAACTTTTCCGTTAGACGCAATCTTCACATCTTTAATATTTCCCGACACCACTTTGTCCCATGAAGCACCTTTATCTTTCGAACGATAAAGTCCTCCTATGGTAGCAGCATATACATAACTGTTGTTTTGATCAACAGCTAAGGCATTTACTGCACTCCATGCACTCGAAGAACTTACCGTAGATGGATCCGACCATGTAGCACTTAATATTGAGAATGTTTTTCCGTCGGTTGATTTCCAAACGCCTTGACCGTAAGAACCGGAATTGCTATTATAACCATTTGGATTTGCAAAATTCTCACCGGTTCCCACATAAATGATTTTATTTTTCACATCTTGTGCTATAGCCGAAATGGTTGAAGCATACAACGAGGGTTGCGTTACTTTCACCCATGATTGTCCGGCATTTTCTGAACGATACAAGCCACCTGCCACACTACCTGCATACACTATTTTACTGTTGTTGCCATCTACTAAGATTGCTCTGGTTCGTCCGCCCATATTATTGGGACCTATACTTTTCCATGTGGTTGACACACCCGAGCGTGTTTTTTGAGCCATCAAGCGTTTTACCGATTCACGAGCGGCATACACATCTTTATATTCTAATTTTCCCGTTTCGGGATTCTTTTGTATATCAAATTGCCATTGCAACGCTCCTGCAAAAGCCGGAGTAGCCTTTCGAGGTATATATCGTTGAGGCGTTGTATCTTGATGTTGTAAAAAGAAAAATCCGTTAACAGCTAAAAAAGCTATACTTACTAAAAAAAGAGATAGTGTTTTTTGTTTCATATCATTTCTGTTTGTAAAAATTCGCTATAACCCACAAATTTATAATAAATTTCAAATACTTAATTTAAATTTTAAGAATTATTTCAAAATTTAAATTTTCTCTATGTTTTAAATAGTTTTATTCGAATATCTTATTCTATTTTTGAAACCATAGAAACTGTTTCAAAAACAGCCGATTGCACATTCCCAACTTTAGCGGCATCGCCAATAAAATAATACGGCAACGAAATGTTTTTTAACGATTGGTTTGATTTCATTCCTGTTGCAACGACAACCTCATCAATGCCATCTAAGGATTTAATTTTATGTTCGGCATCTTCTAAAACAACCTCGGTTCCTTTTATCTCTTTCACCAAATGTTGGGTGTAGATTGTTACTCCTTTCATCTTTAATTTTTTCAGCGTCATTGTTTTTTCTATCATTTCCATGCCTCGAGCCACTTCTTCGAGCATTTCAACAACAATTACTTTGTTGCCATTGTCTATTAGTTTGCTGGCAATTTCCATTCCGATAAGGCCACCGCCTATTATCAAAATTGTTTTATCGGCACTTGGTAAATTTTCATCGTGCAACACTTCAGCCCATTTGTAATTGCTTAGACCTTTTATAGGTGGAACAGCGGGGGTTGAACCTGTTGCCAATAATACTGCGTCATACCCTTTTGAAACATCTGATTCGGTTGCTTCTTTTTTTATAATCGTTATGTTTGAGAAGGTCTCAACAACTGACTTATAATAATCTATCAATTGTTTTAATGATGATTTTTGTGGGGGCAACCATGCCAAATTAAATTGTCCGCCCAAAGTGTTTTTTTCAAATAAATCAACAGAGGCTTGGCGTTTTGCCAATTGCAACGCAGCTTCCATTCCGGCTATGCCACCGCCCACAACAGCATATTTTTTCCCATTCAAAGAAGAGGTTGTTTGTTCCAATCCTGTTCCCACAAACGGATTGACAATACATTGCAAGCCTTTGCCACTTCGCACGCCACCCAAACAACCTTCGGCACACGATAAGCACGGACGAATAGAATCATGTATTTCACCCAAATGTTTTCCTATGAAATCGGGATCGGCAACTAAGGCGCGTCCTACTGCCACAAAGTCGGCTCCCATTGTTTTTACGGTTTCAATATCTTTCGATGAATTAATACGCCCGACAAAGATTGTAGGCACTTGCGTTTTTTCTTTTATCTGTTTTGCCAATTCCCAAGTTTTTCCCTTGGGTGTAAACATGTGCTGGAAGAAAAACGGTGGTGTGTTGCACAATGTTCCGGCAAGCACCTGAACAGCATCAACGCCTCGTTCTTTCAACAACGATACCAGTTGCACCATTTCATCAATGTGGAAGCCGTTTTCTATCAATTCGTCTCCGGATAATCTTACAACAACCGGAATTGAAATAGATTTTTTTACGGCATCAAACATTTCTAAGGCAAAACGGCTTCTATTTTCAAAAGACCCACCATATTCATCGGTACGACTATTTACCGATGGCGATAAAAATTGTGCCACCAAATAACCGTGTCCCATTTGTAGTTCCACAAAGTCAAAGCCTGCTTTTTCGGCTCGTTTAGCAGCTTCTACAACCAGCGTAATAGCTTCATCAATGCCTGCTTTATCCAATGCTGTTGGTGTAGGACCACCATTCTCGCAGGCTTTTGCCGATGCCGAAACATATTGGTTGCCGGGCAATTTTGGATTTGCCATTCGTCCCGGGTGGTTGAGGTGTGCTCCGGCTTTTGCCCCGTTCTCGTGCAACAAATCGACAACCTTACGCAAACCGTCTATTTTATCGTCGGCATCGATTCCTAATTGCGTGGGCAATTCGCGTAAACTCTTATGGATATACAGCGGTTCTAGTTCCACAGCTCCTATATGTTTGCTTCGCAAATCGTAAAATTGCAGATGTTTTTCATTTATTTTTCCGTCACCATTGGTATATCCCAATTTGACAGGTGCCATTATAAAAGGATTTCTAAGTGTCAGCATAAGATTTGTATTTTAAAAGGTTATCGGTTTTACAAAATTATTCCATTTCTTGTAATATGAAAAAAAATGAAACTGTTAGAAAACAATTTTTTCTGTTAATTATTTCTAAAATAATACGCTCTATTCCAACTTTTCGGGAAATATCCTTATTTTTGAAATCACGAAATAATTACAACAGATGAAAAAACAATTTGCCTACATTTTTTTCTTAGGTTTACTTCTATTGGTATCTGCCGGCAACGGTATTGCCCAAGAAAAAGAGAAAACAGAAGAAATCACCGATAAAGTAAAATGGCTCACCATAGAACAAGCTGACAGCCTCAACAAACTTCACCCAAAACCATTTTTAATTGATTTTTATACCGATTGGTGCGGTTGGTGTAAATATATGTCGAAAACAACTTATTCCAACCCACAAATTGCCGGTTATATCAACGAACGCTTTTATCCCGTAAAATTTAATGCCGAAGGAAACGATACAATTCATTTTGCAGGAAAGGAATATGTCAATAAAGGTATCGGTCGCCGTCCGGATCACGATTTTGCTTTGGAATTTATGGAACACAAAATGTCGTTTCCCACAACTTTGTTTATGACTGCCGACTATAAAATTAAGATTCGCATTCCCGGATATCTCGATGTTCCCAAGATAGAACCATTTTTGATATATATGGTTGAATATGTCTATGGCACAACACCTGTCAATGACTTTCGCAACGATTGGACGCGTGCTTTTCACGACTCTACCAACACCGACACGGTGAAATGGTATGATATTAATACAGCCCTGAAAATATCAAAAACAAAACACAAACCCATTCTGGCATTTGTCAACACATCGTGGTGTTCATCGTGTCAGGTGATGAAAAAAGCCGTTTTTTCCGACAGTGTTATTTATGATTATGTGAAAACCCATTTTTTGTTGGTTGACCTCGATCCGCAAACTACCGAACCAATAACATTTCAAAACCATCTTTTTACCAAACAAGCCAACCAACCATTTCATTCATTTGTTCAAACAATAGAAAAGAAACGCGTGATGTTGCCATCGATAATATTTATTGA
>CAZSHT010000010.1:0-12768 GCA_964606715.1 uncultured Bacteroidales bacterium | reverse complement strand
TTGTTCAAACAATAGAAAAGAAACGCGTGATGTTGCCATCGATAATATTTATTGACGGCAATGAAAAAGTGTTGAGTTCCATTCCGTATTACCATACTGCTTTTGATTTGGAATCGTTGGTTCATTTTTTTGGTGACGATGCTTATAAAACACAAAAATGGCAACCTTATGTGAAGAATTTTCATCATAAAATCTCAACGAAAGCAAAGTAAATCTGTTTTATGGATAGTCTTAGTTGGATAAAATATCAATTTAATACCGGAACCATATTGGTGCGTTTGGTTATCATCAATGCCGTCGTATTTTTGTTGCTTCAAGTGTTTTTTTTGCTTTCGTTTCTCAGTGGATTTGGCAATGTCGTAAATGATGTTGTTTTGAATTGGCTTGCCTTACCGGCTGACACCTCTCAGTTGCTGTGGAAACCGTGGACACTTTTCACCTATATGTTTTTGCATATCGGGTTTATGCACATTTTGTTCAATATGCTGTGGCTGTGGTGGATGTCAAAAATATTTTTACTCTATTTCGATGAACGGCAATTACTGTGGACTTATATTTTGGGTGGATTGTCGGGTGGTTTGTTATACATTCTTGCGTTTAACTTGTTGCCTGCTTTTCAACCGATGGCATCTTATTCTGTTGCTCTTGGAGCGTCGGCCGCAGTTATCGCCATAATGGTTACTGTTGCTGTGGCAAAACCCGATTTCATTGTTTCATTACTGTTTGTCGGACCGGTTCAATTACGCTGGATTGCCATTGGTTCTTTGGTATTAGACCTTATCGGTATTCCACACAACAATGCCGGTGGACATATTGCTCATTTGGGTGGTGCCCTGTTCGGCTTGTATTACGGCTTACAACTAAAAAAGCATCACGACAGTCTACAACCCATATATCACATATGGAAAACCATTCGCTCTTTGTTTGCAAAAAAAACAACGACTTTCAAAGTACATCATAATGTCAATTTCAACAATAAAACTTCTGATGATTGGGAATATAATGCCAACAAAATGCGACAACAACAATATTTAGACAAAATTTTGGAAAAAATATCGAAATCGGGATATGATAGTCTGTCGAAAGAAGAAAAAGACTTTTTATTTAAATCCTCAAAATAAAATTTAATGCCTCGTCATCTTATACATACATTGCTCAAAATCACCGCACTAATCGTTTTGGCTTTGATTTGGATTTCGTATTTTTCACCCGTTATTTCGCCTGAGACTTGTTGGTGTATTGCCGTCTTAGCATTGTTTTATCCCGTACTTTTTGTTTTGGCTGTTTTTATGTTAGTACTCACTTTTTTCACCAAGCATCAACGACTGTTCTTTTTTTTCTTATTATCTATTTTAGCAGGATGGGGCTATACCGGAAAATTATTTAATCTGAAAAATCATTCCACAGCTATAGAAAATGCAAAAGAAATACGAGTAACTTCTTATAATGTGCGTGTTTTTTCGCTTTACGAAAATGAAAATATCAACAATTCGTCTCGCAAACACATCATTCATTTTCTCGATTCTACCAATAGTGATATTATCTGCTTGCAAGAATCGGTATGGGACGATAGAAATGTTTTTAAGACCACCGATACAATTGCTCAATTAAAGCATTATTTTGTACATCAAGACTTTGGTCGTACCAATCATTATTATCATTTTGGCACGGTTACTTTTTCCCGTTATCCCATCATCAAAAAATATTCTATTGCATTTGATAATTCCAATGATATTACCCTTATTACAGATAT
This sequence comes from uncultured Bacteroidales bacterium, assembly GCA_964606715.1. GTDB lineage: Bacteria > Bacteroidota > Bacteroidia > Bacteroidales > JALTDM01 > CAZSHT01. Next base: position 11,015 of record CAZSHT010000010.1, on the reverse strand, counting down.
TAAAATAGGGACCGATACTATTCGTATTATTAATACCCATCTTCAATCCAATCATTTTTCGAAGCGTGAATATCAATATTTAGATGATCCTAATAATATTGCTATTGAACAAACCAAAGGTATCTTGAAACGATTAAGAGAAGCATTCATCAAACGCGCCAAACAACTCGACATTTTGGAAACCGAAATTAACCAATCGCCCTATCCGGTATTGCTTTGCGGTGATTTCAATGATATTCCGAACTCCTATACCCACCATATTTTTTCGAAATATCTGTATGATAGTTTTCTAAAATCGGGGTATGGTTTTGGAACTACCTACAACGAATTTTTCTTGAAATATCGCATCGATTATATTTTTTATGATTCTAAGAAATTTAACAATATCAATTCGCGTGTTATTAATGTCGGTAAATTATCCGATCATCTTCCTGTTTTTTCTGTTTTTCAACTAATTCCGTCAACCGTTTCCAATTGATGTATTCCATTGATTTTACAGATGATGCATTAGAAGTTGTAAACCGGCTTATCGGCAGTATTTTTGTATATCAGGAAAAAAATAAACCCCAACGATTCTTTATCATCACCGAAGCCGAAGTTTACAAAGGTGAGAATGATTTGGCGTGCCATTGCCGTAACGGGAAAACACCTCGTAGCAAGATACTGTATGAGCAAGGTGGCGTCTTTTATGTATACCTTATCTACGGAATGTATCATATGCTGAATATTGTAACCGGCAAACAAGATTCTCCGCAAGCTATACTCATCAGAGGTTTGCAAGAAATAGTATTTACTCCCGAAACGGTTATCTTGAAGACATTGTTCGACGGTCCCGGCAAATTGACAAAGACCATCGGCATTAACAAAAACCTTAACGGAACTCCCCTTACCGCTTCACCTCACATTACCATTATAAAAATTGATTTTCCCGAAAAAACAGGATTTGTCGAACAAGCAAAACGCGTTGGCATAGAATATGCGGAAGAGCCTTGGAAAAGTATCCCTTGGCGATTTATTTTTAAACCGAAAGACTATGAAAAAACTTATTCTCTTTACCGTTATCACTCTGTTCTACGCCAACACTATTTTGGCACAACCTAAAAACAAAGCTTTTCAAGAAGGTGAATCACTGACCTATGTCATTTCGTATAACTGGGGATTTATTTGGATTGAAGTAGGCGAAGTCAATTTCAAGATTACAGCCAAAACCATTCACAATAAAAAATATTTGTTAATTACAGCAAACGGAAAAACATACCCAAGCTGGGATCATTTTTTCAAGGTTCGCGATGTATATAAAACATTGGTTGATGCCGAAACCGGTCGTCCTGTTTATTTTTTTAGAAAAGTGAGAGAAGGTGATTATTATCAAGATGTTACATACAAATTTAACCGCCGAAAACGAAAAGCATATTCGACCTACAACACCAAAGCACACCCGTTTTATAGAGACACTATTCCGATTACTGTAAACACCTACGACCTCTTGTCGGTAATTTACAGGGCTCGATGTTTGGATTATTCACATTACAAAAAGAAAACACGCCTCCCAACCGACATTCTTATTGATAATAAATTGGAACATATTGGTTTCTTTTTTGAAGCTCACAGTATCTTTTCCAACAGCAAAATAGGGAAATACAAAACCATTCGATTTTCTGCCGAAACACTCGAAGGCAATGATTTTGATGAAGGCGACATCATACATCTTTGGGTTACCAACGATAAAAATCTTTTGCCGGTGTGGATAGAAGCTCCTATCTCCGTAGGGTCGGTAAAAGCCTATCTCAAATCGGCCAGCGGATTACGAAACCCGATGACTGCCAAAATAAAATGATTTTTTCCTAATGCATCCGTTCCGTTTTTTTGAATCCAAAATTTGCGGGTAATATTATCTATAACAACGGAGTTCACTATCGGGTGGGGAATCCTACACGAAATTTTCGTATCTTTGTTTTTCAAAAAAATAAAAAGCCGTATGGTAAAATCGTTGGTTATCGTATTTTTTGCGATGATATTGCAAAATTCGGCAAATGCTCAACAAAAAGCTGTTGTTGCTCGTTTTTCATACGATACCACCAATGTTTGCGAAGGCATTATTGTTTTTTCCGACTCTTCGTCAGGCAATCCTACTCATTGGCACTGGGATTTTGGCGACAATGCCTCTACTACCGTACAACACCCTACTCACACTTATTCCCGCCTGGACAGTTTCAAAGTAACACTTACCGTTTGGAACGCCTCCGACAGCGACACTATTGCGAAAACCATTGTTTTGAGAAAACAACCTATTGATATCGACTTTGTTGCCGACACCCAAATATTTTGCTCTCCACCGGCAACGGTTACATTTACTAATCTCACCAAAAATGCTGTTGATTTCTTATGGATTTTTGGCGACGGCGATACTTCTTCGCAGAAAAACCCCACTCATACCTATCGGAAAGACAGCACTATCAATGTTACTCTGATGGCACATTCCCTGTTTTGCGGTATCGACCAAAAAACCATTCCGCGATTTGTGGTTTTCGATACTTCGCTGATGCCTTCCGTTACGATGCCCGATACAGGTTGGGAAATTCGCCGGTGTCCCCACGGTATTTTGCTCGACGATGGTGGTGCCAACGGTGATTACCATGCCAATATCCACAGCCAAATAACCCTTGCTCCGCAATGTGCCGACTTTGTGCGACTGGTCGTGAAACAAGCCTCTATGGAATACGGTCACGACAGTATAATCGTTTATGATGGCAATACAACCTCCGCCCCTGTTTTGGCTTCATTTTCAAACCGTTCCGAATTGTCTTCCGACACCTTATTTTCTACCGACACCGCTGTTACCATTGTTTTTGTTTCCGACAACGATACTCAACAAGCCGGTTTTGAAATAGAATGGTTACGGCAACAATTTCATCCGCTTGCCGATTTCTCATATACTGTCTCACAATCTCTGACGACAGAGGTTCATTTTCACAACCACAGTCTGCATATCGACAGTTGCCGGTGGCAGTTCCCCGGCGACAGCCTCTCCAATGAGCCCAATCCGATATATCGTTTCGACAGCTTGGGAACCTACACCGTAACACTTGTTGCGTATCATCTTTGCGAAACCGATACGCTCTCACAAACTATTTTACTCAATGGTCTTAACTTAACCCATCACCTCAATACCTTGTGGCGTGTGTATCCAAATCCCGGCAACGGTCGTTTTATTATCGAAGGGAAAGACTCCATAACCGCTCTTAAACTTTACGATATGAACGGTCGTTTGGTCTTTTCGAAGTCTATGGTTCTCTCGAAAACCATTCACTTGAGAGGTCTTTCATCGGGCTTGTATAATTTGGTTATATTTGGAAAAGAAAAAACACAAACGACAAAAATTCTAATACAATAAAAAAATAATGGATACAGCTATTTTCGAAACTTTAAAAACAGAAATATTGGCTTGCCAAAAATGTGGTTTGGCGGCTACCCGGCAACATGTTGTCTTTGGCGAAGGTAACCCCGAAGGCGGAATTTTGGTTATCGGAGAAGGTCCCGGTGCCGAAGAAGATAAAACAGGACGACCATTTGTGGGGCGTTCCGGAAAATTGTTGGATAAGATTTTGGCATCGGCAGGATTTTCACGAGAGCAACATGTGTTTATTGCCAATATTGTAAAATGCCGACCTCCCAACAACCGTGCTCCATTGCCCGAAGAACGCACTGCCTGTGTCCCGTATTTGCATCGGCAAATAGAATTGTTCGATCCTAAAATCATCATTCTCTTGGGTGCTACGGCATTAAACTCTCTCATCGATCCCGATATGAGAATCACAAAATCGCGAGGTAAATGGATTACTTGGCACAACCGTTTGGTGATGCCTATGTTTCACCCATCGGCTTTGTTGCGAAACCCGAATCTTAAAAAAGATTCTTGGGAAGATATTAAACAAGTATTTTTCAAATACCGCGAACTCGTTGATCCGAATCACACCTCAGAATATATTTCCGTTTAGAATGCGCCCCAAAAATATCATAGCAATATTATTCTTAGGTTTTCCCGCCTTTCTGTATGGACGCATCATAGGAATTCGTAATTGGCTGTACGACAATAATATACTTAATACGCACACGCTTCCCTATCCGCTTATCAGCATAGGAAATCTATCGCTTGGCGGAACAGGAAAAACACCTTTTGTAGAATATCTTATTCGGTTGCTGAAAGATACTTATTCCGTAACTGTTGTTAGTCGCGGCTATGGTCGAAAAAGCAGTGGATTTGTTGAAGTTACACCACAAAAAACAGCCGATATCGTAGGCGATGAACCATTGCAAATCATCAAAAAATTTGAAGGAGAAATAACATTTGCCGTTGACGAAAATCGACTGCGAGCTTTGGACATCTTAAAAAAACAATTCGACGAAACCAATCAAGACGGCCGGTTTGTTGTCATCTTAGACGATGCTATGCAATATCGTAAAATAGTAGCCGGATTATCAATCTTGCTAATCGATTATCACAACCTAATTTATGACGATTATTATTTCCCCTTAGGTCGTCTGCGTGATAACCCGTCACAGAAAAAACGAGCCGATATTATTGTAATCACCAAAGTCGATGAAAATTTGACACCTGTGCATCGCAATACCATACAACAAAAATTGGATTTATTGCATTACCAAACTTTGTTTTTCACAAAAACTGTCTATGCCGATTTAAAACCCGTTTTCAATCCCACACACCACCGTTCCCTAAAAGACATCGACGATCAATATCGCATTTTGTTGGTTACCGGCATTGCCAAGCCCCGACCTCTCATTGATGAATTAAAAAAATACACACCCCATGTCGAACATATAGGATTTCCCGATCATCACAATTATACTTACGATGATTTATATCGTATTTCGAAACGAATGAAGTATCTTCGCACACCCAAAAAAATATTAATCACTACCGAAAAAGATGTAGAACGCTTATTGGCAGCCCCCGGAAGAGATCTGATAGAAGAGATGCCGGCGTATTATTTGCCGATAGCGGTAGAGTTTTTAGAAAACACGGAAAAAGAAAAGTTCAATAAAATAATTATAGATTATGTTAGCAGAAATAAAACAATCGGTCGAATTTATTAAACAACAAACAGCGTTAGAACCCGAAGTAGGTATTATTTTGGGAACAGGTTTAGGCGGTTTGGTCAATCAAATAGAAATAGAAACCAAGATTCCGTATGAAGATATTCCCAATTTTCCCGTTTCAACAGTAGAGGGACATCATGGAAATTTGATTTTCGGCACTTTTGCAGGGAAAAAGATCGTAGCCATGCAAGGACGATTTCATTATTATGAAGGGTATTCAATGCAAGAAGTAACCTTTCCGGTGCGTGTAATGAAACTTCTGAATATCAAATATTTAATTGTTTCCAATGCCAGTGGTGGCGTAAACAGTCAATTTAAAGTTGGCGATTTGATGATTATCAACGACCATATCAATTTGTTGCCCAATCCGCTATTAGGAAAAAATTACAAAGAATTCGGACCTCGTTTTCCGGATATGAGCGAAGCCTATGACCGTTCTTTAATAAAAAAAGCAATGAAAATTGCCAAAGAGCATGATATTCGTATTCATGAAGGCGTGTACTGTGGGGTTACGGGACCAACCTTTGAAACGCCTGCCGAATACCGTCATTTTCGCATTATAGGTGCCGATGCCGTAGGTATGTCTACCGTTCCTGAAGTGATTGTGGCTCGCCATATGGATATTCCCGTATTTGCCATGTCGGTTATCACCGATTTGGGAATAGAAGGAGTAGTCGAAAAAGTATCGCACGAAGAAGTGCAAAAAGCAGCTGCCGAATCGGAACCCAAAATGAGCTTAATCCTTGCCGAACTCCTCAACCAATTGTAATGACCGTTGATTATCTCCTCGACAAAGCGTTGTCGCACGACTTCCTAACAGCCGAAGAAGGTCTTTTTTTGTTTGAACACGCTCCTGTTGCTCAGTTAATGGCTGTTGCCCATCGGTTGCGAAAATCCATTACCGGCAACGATTCGATAGTCGGATGGATTATCGATCGCAATGTGAATATTACCAATTTTTGCGTATCGCAATGTGAATTTTGCAATTTCTATCGAAAATTAGATGCCCCGGACGGTTATATTACTTCGCTTGATGAATATAAACTAAAAATCAAAGAGTTACGCAATCTTGGAGGTAACCAATTGTTGTTGCAAGGCGGATTGCATCCCAAATTAAAATTGGATTTCTACGAAACTTTGTTTCGCTCGTTGAAAGCCATTGATGCCGACTTAAAGCTACACGCCTTAGGTCCTGCCGAAATACATTATATTGCTCAACTGGAAAAAACAGACTACAAAACAGTGCTTACTCGCTTAATGGCAGCCGGACTGGACAGCCTGCCGGGAGCCGGAGCCGAAATCCTCAGTGATCGGGTGCGGTCTACAATCTCAAAGGGAAAATGCACAACACAACAATGGCTCTCGGTGATGGAAGTAGCACATCAACTGGGATTGGTAACTTCTGCTACAATGATGTTCGGGCATATCGAAACTCTTTTGGAACGAATGGAACATCTGGTAAAAATACGAGAGGTGCAAGACAAAAAACCGGATAACGCTCCCGGTTTTTTGTCGTTTATTCCATGGCCTTTCCAAGATGCCGATACGGAGTTACGAAACCGTCGCGGTGTGAGAAATAACACAACCGCCGAAGACTATGTGCGAATGATTGCCATCAGCCGTATTATGTTACCCAATATTATCAACATACAAGCTTCGTGGCTGACAGTGGGGGTGCCGGTAGCACAAATTACACTCCATGGCGGTGCCAACGATTTCGGTTCCATTATGATAGAAGAGAATGTTGTGTCGGCAGCAGGCTCCTCACATTCGCTCGATGCCAAGCAAATACAAGATGCTATTCGCGATGCAGGGTTTATACCAAAAAAACGCAATCAGCATTTCGAGTACGAAACAACTGTGAAAACCAATCTATAAACACTCAATATTTTTACTGTGGGACGAAAAAACAAACTGAAACGATTTGCCGAAATGGAACAATTTCCGAATGTGTTCCAACCCTCTTACGAAGAAGTGCTACAAAACGATTTTCCCAAAAAAGGAAAATGGCACGATGAATTCGGCAATTCTCATCCGATAGTTTTGGAACTCGGCTGCGGAAAAGGAGAATATACCATCGGATTGTCGCAATACTATCCGAAGAAAAATTTTATCGGCATCGACATCAAAGGAGCTCGTATTTGGAAAGGAGCTAAATATGCACACGAAAACAGGATTTCCAATGTGCGTTTCTTGCGAACCCGTATCGAATTTATCAGTCATTTTTTCGACAAAGAGGAAGTGTCGGAGATATGGATTACCTTTCCCGACCCTCAACTCAAGGAAGCTCGTGCAAAAAAACGCTTGACAGCTCCTCGTTTTTTGGAATATTATCGCTCTTTTCTCAAACCCGACCACCGCATACACCTCAAAACCGATAGTCGTGAATTGTATGATTATACGATGAAAATACTACAAGCACGCCATGAAATAATTTATCGGCACAGCAGCGACATTTATGCAGATTTCCCGGACGATAATTTACTGAAAATAAAAACTTTCTACGAAGAACGATGGCTCGAAGAGGGCAAAAAAATCACATATATTGAATTTTCACTGCGTTAATATCTGACTATGCAATTTGAACTGTTATACAGCGATACGAAAACAAATGCCCGTTTGGGAAAAATTACGACCGACCACGGAGTAATAGAAACGCCTATCTTTATGCCTGTAGGCACTATAGGTAGCGTAAAAGGTATTCACAAGAAAGAACTAACCGACGATATTCATGCCCAAATAATCTTGGGAAACACCTATCATCTCTATTTGCGTCCGGGGACAGATGTGATTCGGAAAGCCGGCGGACTGCATAAGTTTGCCAATGTATCGTTGCCTATTCTTACCGACAGTGGCGGTTATCAGGTCTTTTCGCTGGCACACCGTCGTAAGCTCACCGACAAAGGTGCTGAATTCAGCTCACATATCGACGGTTCAAAACATTTGTTTACGCCCGAAAAAGTGGTTGATATTCAACGGGAACTCGGGTCCGATATTATGATGGCTCTTGATGAGTGTACGCCCTATCCATGCACAAAAGATTATGCCGAAAAATCATTGAAACTGACACATCGTTGGCTCGAACGCGGATGGCACCATTTTCAAGAGACAGAACCGCTATATGGTCATTCTCAATCGTTTTTCCCCATCGTACAAGGCAGTACTTTTACCGATTTACGAAAAGAATCGGCCGAATTTATTTCCCAAATACCTGCCGACGGTTATGCTATCGGCGGATTATCGGTAGGCGAACCCGCCGAAGAAATGTATGCAATGATAGAAGTTGTCAACGCTATTTTGCCAACCGACAAACCTCGCTATCTGATGGGCGTAGGCACACCTGCCAATCTGATAGAGGGTGTAAGTCGCGGTATCGATATGTTTGATTGCGTGATGCCGACGCGTAACGGTCGCAACGGAATGCTGTTTACTTGGGAAGGCACTATCAACATAAAAAACAAAAAATGGCAATATGATTTTTCTCCTATTGACGAAAACGGACATTCTTTTGTCGATAAAGAATACAGCAAAGCTTATCTGCGTCATTTGTTTACTGCCGGCGAAATGCTGGGCCCCATCATTGCCAGTCAACACAATCTCACATTTTATTTATCTTTGATGGCAGAAATCCGGCATCACATCAAAACCAAATCGTTTGACGAATGGAAGCAACAAGTTTTGCCAAAACTCTCTAAACGCCTGTAATTGACAATGTTAAAGAAATTAGATTATTATATCATCAAAAAATTCCTGATTACTTTTTTCTTTGCCTTGGCACTTATAATGCTCATTACCGTCATTTTTGATGTGTCGGAAAAATTAGAAGACTTTATCGACAAGAAAGCATCACTCTATGCTATTATTTTTGAGTATTATATTTATTTCATTCCCTATTTTGCCAATATGTTCTCATATCTGTTTGTGTTCATTTCGGTTGTATTTTTCACTTCACGAATGGCTTACCAAAATGAATTTGTGGTAATGTTGGCATCGGGTATCAGTTTCAATCGCATTATGCGACCTTATTTCATTGCGGCAGGAATACTAAGTGTATTGTCGTTTTTGTTGGGTGCCTATCTGCTCCCTATTGCCAATAAACACCGCTTGGCATTTGAAGACAAATACATTCACAACCAGTTTGTTAACAATCAGGAAAACATACACAAACAAATTAAACCGGGGACCTATATCTATATGGAACATTATTCGGTAGCGTCCCAAACCGGCTATGCTTTTTCGATGGAAAAATTTGACACGAACAATACCCTCACATATAAATTAGTATCCGATTTTATTCAATGGGATACAACCAAAAATAAGTGGAAAATTTTCAATTATTACACCCGCCGATACAACGGACTTTTGGAATCTCTTCAGAAAGGAAGTGAAAAAGACACTTTGTATTCGTTTTATCCAACCGATTTTGCCAAGCGAGAAGATGTGATTCAGGCAATGAATCTCAAGCAATTGGACGACCATATTGCCGAGCTGAAGTTACAAGGCTCACCCAATGTGGAAAAAGTGAAAATGTATAAATACCAATTGTTTTCAATGCCGTTTGCCACTTTCATTTTGACTTTGATAGGCGTGGCTCTGTCGGCACGAAAGGTACGAGGCGGAACAGGATTGCACATCGGCTTAGGTTTGGCAATTAGTTTTAGCTACATCTTATTTATGCAGTTGTCTGTTAATATTGTTTTAGGTGTAGGTATCAATACTATTTTCGGAGTATGGATTCCCAATCTCATTTATGCTCTCATTGGACTTGTGTTGTACCGATTTGCCCCAAAATAATGCGTTATTCTTTAGGTTTGTAAAATACACCCCGTTCTTCGAAACGAACCTCTATTTTTTGCTCATTTTCAAGTACATCAAGGTATTTGTTGATTTCATTGACATGCAATCCCAATATCTTTTGTAAATCGTCCAAAGTGCAAGGTCGTCGGATAATGGTTTCTAAAATAACCGATTCTATGTCGTTACGATACGCTGTGATTTGTTTGCGGTCGGGAGCTTTCGAAATAATTTCTACATTTTCCATATTCCATTCATACACAATGCGTTGCAATTGGTGACGACGCATCGGATGTAATCCGGCCACTGTTCCGGGACGATCTAAAGTGTTGAGTTGTACACGATCGGGTTGTATCTTCAAAATAGCTTCTTTCAATGCTTTCAAGTCTTCGGGTGTATCGTTGTAGCCGGGCAACAATAAGATTTCCAGATGCATCTGTCCACTATATTCTTTGCGAAAATCGACCAAGCCTTGAATATAAGTTTCCAAGTCAATATCTTTTTTAGGACGGTTGATTTTCCGGAAAGAAGTTTCCAATGCCGAATCGAGAGACGGCAATACCAAATCGGCTTCCAAAAGCTCTTGTCGAACTTGTGCATCTGACAATAAAGTACCGTTGGTAAGCACTGCCACCGGAATAGATGTATGCTGTTTGATAAAATGCAAGACATCGCCAATACGGCTGTTCAAGGTAGGTTCTCCCGAACCCGAAAATGTGATATAGTCGGGATGTGGATTGTGATTCAGATAATCGGATAGTTCGGCAATCACCTCATCGTAAGAGATATATTCTTTCCGCTCTAGCGTAAGGTTACTCGTTTTTCCTACTTCACAATATACACAATTGAGCGAACATATTTTTGATGGCACCAAATCGATACCGAGCGACATTCCTAAGCGTCGTGACGGAACAGGACCAAATAAATGCTTATACATAACGATTCATTTTTTTACCCCCAAAAATACAGTATATTTTAATGATAAAGACTCATTCGTTACTCAATATAAAATTTTACTTGTTTGCATATTTTAGATAATTGCTATAACTTAGCCGAGAAGAAATATAAACGCAACCTATTTTCTTTCGTTTACACTCTTTTTT
>CAZSHT010000009.1:0-25445 GCA_964606715.1 uncultured Bacteroidales bacterium | reverse complement strand
ATTTTATTTGTTAATTAATTGACCATCAACTTTTATATCACCCAAAGGATAGAACGGGAACATATTTTCTTCCATCCATTCATTTGAGTGTACAGGTGTCATTTTCCACCCTGAATTACAATTAGAAACAATTTCCACGAAACCAACACCTTTATTTGCCATTGCTGTTTCAATTGCTTTCTTCATTGCTTTTTTAGCTTTTCGAGCATTTTTGGCAGTATGTACCGATTGACGAGTCACAAAATGTGTCCCCGGTAACTGAGCTACCAATTCGGTCATTTTAATAGGATTTCCCATCAATGCCGTATCACGACCATGAGGGGTTGTTGAGGTCTTCATTCCCGGCAAAGTTGTCGGAGCCATTTGGCCTCCCGTCATTCCATAAATACCGTTATTAATAAAAATAATAACTATATTTTCACCGCGGTTACAAGCATGAATGGTTTCGGCTGTACCGATAGCTGCTAAATCGCCATCACCTTGATAGGTAAATACGAATTTTTTGGGCCATAGGCGTTTGATAGCTGTTGCCAATGCCGGAGCACGACCGTGAGCGGCTTCTTGCATATCAACATTCATAAATTCATACGCTAAGACGGAACAGCCTACCGGAGCTATACCAATCGTATCTTCTTGTAAGCCCATTTCATCGATAAGCTCCATAAACAAACGATGAGCAACACCATGACCACAACCCGGACAATACGACAATGTATTGTCGGTCATCAGTTTTGTTTTTACATAAACTGCATTTTCGGGCTTTTTTATTTTATTAATGATATTTTCTTTTGTCATTTCCATAATTAACCTCCTATAATTTTTTGTTTCAATGCATCAAGGACTTCTTCCGGACTAGGAATCATTCCTCCTACACGACCATAAGTCTCTACTTTTGTTTTTCCTTCTACGGCCAATTGCACATCTTCTACCATTTGTCCCATACTCATCTCAACAGCCAAAAATCCTTTTGCTCCGTTGCGAGTATGTTTCTTAATAACTTCGGTAGGATAAGGGAATAATGTGATTGGTCGAATAAGACCTACTTTGATGCCTTCGGCACGCGCCAAGTCAACAACTTTTTGGCTGATACGAGCCGATGAACCATAAGCTACTAAGAAATATTCGGCATCGTCGCAAGCAATTTCTTCATATCGTACTTCTTCGGCTTGCATTTTGGCATATTTCTCGGCCAATTTATGATTGTGTTTTTCTTGTTTCGAAGAATCCAAATCCAAGGAAGTGATAATGTTTCGTTCTCTTGTCGGAGGTTTTCCTGTGGTTGCCCAATCGCCATATTTTTCAATAATTTCTTCATCGGTCAATCGTGGCATTTGGTCAAACAATTCAACTTTCTCCATCATTTGTCCGATAACACCATCGGAAAGAATCAAGGCCGGATTTCTGTATTTGAAAGCCAAATCAAATGCTAAGGGTACAAAATCTACCATTTCTTGTACTGAGGCAGGGGCTAAAACTATTAAGTGATAGTCGCCATGACCGCCACCTTTTGTCGATTGAAAATAATCGGATTGTGAAGGCTGTATAGTTCCCAATCCGGGTCCGCCACGCACGACATTTACAAATACGGCCGGCAACTCGGCTCCGGCAATATACGATATACCTTCTTGCATCAAACTGATACCAGGACTCGATGATGAAGTACATACTTTTTTCCCGGTAGCTGCTCCTCCATACAACATATTGATAGAAGCTACTTCACTTTCTGCTTGCAAAACCACCATCCCTGTTCGTTTTTCAGGTTGTTCGGCAGTCAAATATTCAATCACTTCCGATTGTGGGGTAATGGGATAACCGAAATATCCGTCCACGCCGGCACGAATCATAGCTTCGGCAATTGCCTCATTCCCTTTCATTAATTTTAATTCACCCATAATTTTTTGTTTTTTATTCTACTTCTATTTTTTCACGATAAACGGTTAAGACTGCATCGGGGCACACAACGGCACAATCGGCACAACCTACACATTTATCAAAATGTTTGAAAACAGCATAGTGATAACCTTTGCCATTTACTTCGGTTGACATTTCCAAGACATCCATCGGGCAAGCTACTATACACAGCTCGCACCCTTTGCACACCTCATTGTCAACTTCGACATAACCTTGAACTTTTTTTGCCATATCATTTTATTTTTTAGTAAGTATTATTGATTTTTCTCAAAATTAATTTTTTTTTTCGTCTTATTTCCTGTTTTTTAATATTTAAATTTATTTAACAGGATTGTTTTGATGAAATAATGCCAATCGTTCTTCTAAATCGGGATATTGTTCTTTTGACATTTGCGACATACAAGCTCGCAGTCCTTGTTTTGAACTTCCCGTAATGGCCAACGAGATAGCACTAATGCCGTAATACAACAATTTCTCTAACAACTCAGAAGCAGTCATTCCCGGATAAGAAAAAGTAAAATAAAAACCATCGGCAAGCGTTTCGTCTTCGTCTTTGTCATATACCAATTCAAACCCATTTTTCAAAAACACTTGTTTTGCAAATTTGGCTCGTTCGCCATAAATCTTCACATCATCAATAAAATTAAAAGTCCCGTCGTTTGTTGCTTTCAACATTGCCGCCAACGCATATTGAGGGGTATGAGCAGTTCCCGAAGACAAAGAATACAAAGCTCCGTAGATGAGTGCATAAGAAAATTCATCGGAAGAGAAATAGCGTTTCAAATCGGGAAAACGGCGTTTTGCCAAAGTATCTGAAATTACTAGCGTACCGATGCGTTGCCCGGCATAGCTGAATGCTTTTGAACTGGAAATGAGCAACATATAATTGTCGGTATAGTTGGCTACGGTTACTTGATACGGTGGTTTGCCCGGATGGTATAAATCGCGACGAAAATCCATTGCGAAATAGGCTAAATCTTCCATCACAATGACATCGTATTTTGTAGCCAATTCACCTATAATTTTCAATTCTTTCTCGGTAAAACATATCCACGACGGATTGTTTGGATTGGAATACAAGATGGTAGAGATATTGCCTTTGCTCAAATAACTTTCCAATTTGTCTCTCAATTTCTCACCCCTGTAATCATATACATCAAACGATTCGTATTTCAACCCCATCACATTATGTTGTTGCTTTTGCACCGGAAATCCGGGATCGATAAACAAGGTTGTATCTTTTTTTACATCTCGGCGACACGACACCATAAATGAGGCATAGCCTCCCTGCATAGATCCTACGGTAGGCACACAATTGTCGGGCGACACATCAATGTTTAGAAATGATTTTACAAATCGTGATACTTCTTTCTTTAAAATCGGTAATCCTTCTATCATTGGGTATTTCGATGCCCATCCTGCTTTCAAAGCTTCTATTTCTGCTTCGGTACCCACTTGTGGCGGTGCCAACCCCGGCACTCCCATTTCCATTCGGATATATTTCATTCCGCTTTCTTCTTCTATGCGGTTGACAATACGCACCAACTCTCGAATGGTAGCTTTCCCCAAATCTTCAAGCCCCAAAAGGTTAATGTTTTTCGATACAATATCATAAGGTATCGGTGTATTTTTCACTGCGTCCATAATTGTTTATTTCTTATAATTTTCCTCTAAAATAGACAGATTTTTGTATTGCCAAAATGTTTTTAAACTTAAATACCGAATTTTGCGTCTTTGCTCCGTCAAATTTTCTTAATTTCGTTCATTCAAATCACAAAAACAATCTACTCAATGAAAGTCCTAATGTGGTATACCAAAAAATTCGCTTACAATCCTACCATTCGCACACTTACCGATTTCGAAGAACATTCCGAAGGAAAGACTTTTGAGAATGTCTTACTTGCTTTTATTCAGGCCGAAGAACACGATAGTGAAAGTCCCAAAAGTGTGGAAGACAAATTGCTGAAAAATCTGAAATGGGCAGCCAAAAAAAATGATACACGCAAGATTGTCTTGCATTCGTTTGCCCATCTTTCCGAATCGAAAGCCAATCCGCATTTCACCAAAGAAATTTTCGACAAAGTAGAAACACGCCTGTTGAATGCCGATTACGAAGTGGCACAAACACCTTTCGGTTATTTTTTGGATATCTCTCTTGATGCTCCCGGCTATTCAATGGCACGCGTTTTTAAAAGTTTTTAGACAATGGGAAAAGTTATTATTCTATCCGCTCCGTCGGGTGCAGGAAAAACCACTTTGGCAAAATTTCTGCTCCGCCAAACCGATTTGAAACTAAAATTTTCCGTCTCTGCCACCACGCGTCTGCCACGCAACAACGAAACCAACGGCATTGATTATTATTTCTTACCAATTGAAGAATTTAAACAACAACAAGCCAAACAAGCATTTATAGAAACCGAAGAAGTGTATAAAGGGCTTTATTACGGCACTTTGAAAAGTGAAGTGGAACGCATCTTTGCACAAGGTTACAATGTTTTGTTCGATGTAGATGTAAAAGGCGGACTTAACCTAAAACGCTATTTCGGCTCACAAGCTCTTTCTGTTTTTGTGGCTCCGCCAAGTATTGCCGTTTTGGAACAACGCTTACGCAACCGCCATACCGAAACCGAAGAAAAGATTAAACAACGCCTGCAACGCGTAAAAGAAGAAATGACCTATCAATCGCAATTTGATACTATCATTATCAATGATTCGTTGGAAACCACACAAGAAAAGCTGTTGCTACTCACTTCTCATTTTTTATTAAATGAAACGGAATGGATAAAAAAATAGGACTTTATTTCGGCTCTTTCAACCCTATTCACATTGGGCATTTGGCCATTGCCAATTACACCATCGAATTTTCCGATTTAGACAAAATATGGTTTGTCATAACACCTCATAATCCACTGAAAAACAAAGCGTCACTACTTGCCAACGAACATCGCTATTATATGGTAAACCTCGCTATTGAAGACGATGCTCGTTTTTTTGCATCTAACATCGAATTTCATTTGCCTCAACCCAATTACACCATCAACACATTAACTTATTTGGAAGAACGCTATCCCGATAAAACTTTTGTATTGATAATGGGTGCCGACAATCTACGGTCGCTTCACAAATGGAAAAACTACGAAGTCATTTTGGAACGCTACGAAATCATTGTTTATCCCCGTCCAAACAACCCCATTATCACCATTCCCAAAGCTCGTATTACCGTTGTAGATGCTCCTTTGATGGAAATCTCGGCATCATTCATTCGCAATGCCATTGCCCAAAAAAAAGATATTCGTTATTTCCTCCCCGAAAAAGTATATAAACACATCGAAGAGATGCATTTTTACGAATCTTAATGTTTCCCCGTTTTATGATATACGAAGGCAATTTATCAAAAATGAGAACAGAATTGGACGACACTCACACGGTTCATTATTTTTTGTTTCTCAACAAACAATCTATTCATCTCAATGAGCATATCGGAAAAAACATCAGACTGACATACCTACAACAAATCAATTGTATTCGCTGTGGACGCAAGACAAAAAAATCATTTGGTCAAGGCTTTTGTTATCCGTGTTTTCGCGATGCTCCCGAAGCAGACCAATGTATCATTCACCCTGAACTTTGCCAAGCACATTTGGGCATTAGTCGCGATATGGAATGGTCTGAACAACATTGTTTGCAACCTCATTTTGTGTATATTGCCAATTCGGGCGGTATCAAAGTAGGTGTTACACGAGCCACACAAATTCCAACACGCTGGATAGACCAAGGTGCCGTTCAAGGAATTCGCATTGCTCAAACTCCCAATCGGCATCTGGCAGGAAAAATAGAAGTTTTTTTGAAACAATATTTTGCCGACAAAACCAACTGGCAACGAATGTTGAAAAATACAAGCAATACGAATTGGGATTTGTTGGCGGAAAAAGAAAAAGCCTTTTCTTTTTTCCCCGAAGAATTTAATCCATATCGTTTCACCGATGACACTATCACCGAAATAAAATACCCCGTAACACAATATCCCGACAAAATAAAAAGTTTTACTTTTGACAAAACAGATAATATTAATTTCACCTTAGCAGGAATAAAAGGTCAATATCTTATTGGCACCAACGGTGAAGTTATAAATATCCGCCGACATAATGGTTATCTTGTAAAATTCGAAATCAATTAACAAAAAAATAAATATTATGAAAAAACTTTTTGCTGTTTTTACTGTTTTTCTTTTGACAAACAATGCTTTTCTCTCAGCACAAAAGATACAAGGCAGTATCATCAATCCCGAAAGTGAGAAAATATTTATTCTAAACCGTTCAAGCAATGTTGTTTTTTCTGCTGATGTCGATTTAAAAACCGGCACTTTTTCCGATATTTTCAAAAAAGAATGTGAACCCGGATTTTACACATTGAAATATGGACACGAAACCACTTCAATGTACCTGAAACCCTCATTTGACCTAACCATAACCCTCGACACTCGTGAGTTCGACGAAAGCATCAGTTACAGTGGCACAGGGGCCGAATACAATAATTTTTTGGCTAAAAAATTCCTCCTCGAAGAACAAGGCTATGGCAACTTAGGTAAACTTTACTCTTCCAACGAAACCGATTTTTTGAAGAAATTAAATACCGTTCAGAAAAAAGAAGAAAAATTGCTTGCCAATTTGAGCGACAACGATTTCGTAAAAAAAGAACGACAAGCTATCAAATACCATAAGCTGGTATTTCTTTTAAACTACCAATCGTATCATGCCTACCTCACCCACAACAATACCTTCAAAGTATCTGCTTCTTTTTTGGCACCTATCGACAGTATTGATTACGACAATGAAACCGATTTTCTCAACAGCAAAGATTATCAAGAATTAGTAAATAAATATTATACGGATCCTGTATTAAGTTCACAAAACATAAAAGACGCCATTCTGAAAATTGAACATATCAAAAGTCCGATTATAAAATCAGCTGAAATGAATCAATTATTGCGGTTTATTGCTCCTTCTCTTGGAAATCTTGATTCTATCAATTGGGCTGTTCAAAACTATATGACCGATAAAAATTTTAAAGAAAAAATAGCCAAAAAAATAGATGCTTGCAAAAATGTATCAAAAGGTCATCTCTCGCCATCGTTCAGCTACAAAGACATTGACGGCAATACGGTATCGCTCAGCGATTTCAAAGGGAAATTGGTGTATATTGATGTATGGGCTACTTGGTGTGCTCCTTGTCGCAGAGAAATTCCGTTCTTGAAAAAAATGGCAAAAACCTACGAAGGTAAAGCCATTGAGTTTGTCAGCATTTCGGTAGATAATAAATCGGCTTACGACAAATGGAAGAAAATGGTAAAATCACAAACCGACAATTGGCATCAATTATTTGCCGACAAAAGTTGGAATTCCGATTTCACCCGTGCTTATATGATTAACAGTATTCCCCGTTTTATCTTGATTGACAAAGAAGGAAAAATTGTTTCGCCCGATGCAACGCGTCCATCAAATCCGGTCACTTCAAAAATAATAGATGACTTGTTGGCTAACTAAAAACCACATCGCTATGAAAAATACTGCGTTCAAAACCGCTCTTTTTGCAGGTTCTTTCGACCCGTTCACCGTAGGACACAAAGATATTGTTGTTCGTGCTTTGGCACTTTTTGATAAAATCATTATCGGCATTGGCTACAACGCCAACAAGACCGATTTCTTCCCTGTCGAAAAACGCATTAGGTGGATAGAAAAAACCTTCGACAATATCGATGCCGTAGAAGTGCGTTCTTACGAAGGTCTCACGACCGATTTTGCCAAAGAAATAGGGGCTCAATATCTCTTGCGAGGCATTCGCACTTCTGCCGATTTTGAATACGAACGCTCTATCGCTCAAACAAATAAACAAATTGCTCCCGAATTGGAATCGGTTTTTTTGCTTACCGCTCCCGAATACACCCCCATTACCTCAACGATTGTTCGCGACATTATCCGGCACGGTGGCGACGCTTCTCAATTTTTACCTTATGACATCAACGATGAAACGATTTAGTTTTTATTTTTTTTTCGTTTTCACGACATTGTTCTTGTCGGCACAACAGGTGCATATCACCGGACTGGTGCCGTGGGGAACGCCTGTTCAAGAATTTTATTTGCGAAGTTATACAGACCTTATTACCTTCAACGATTCATTACTCGATTCTGCTGTTGCCGATAGTGGCATCGTTGATTTTAATTTCTACACACCTTACGAACGGTTGGTATTTTTCGACTACGGTCGCATTCGCCTTAAATTCTTTGTAGAACCCGGGAAAGATTATGTTTTTAAATTCCCAATCTTTCACCCTAAAACCATTGCCGATTCTTTGAACCCGTATTTTGAACCCGAAACCTATCAACTCATTCCGGGCGACAGTAACAAAACACTAAATAAATCTATCGTAACTTTCGATGCCGACTACGAAAACTTTTTGAATGACAATTTCAACACCCTGATGAAAGAAGCTTATCATGCCCATATTGATACTTTTTTGCATCGTATTGACTCAATGTATACCATTCCTTCTAAAAGCCGTTTTTTTAAAGACTATGTGCATTATCGCTTGGCAATGCTTCAATTTTCAACCATCAAACGCGATATCGATTATATTGCTTTTCACCATTATTGCAAAAACCCTATTCTTTACAATAATCCGGCTTATATGTCGCTACTTAACCAAATGTATCATTCTTATTTTCAATATTATGTAAACGATGAAAATGGTGCTATGCTCACCGAAGACATTATTCGTCACAGCCCGTTACTCATTCGAAAAACCTTAAAACACCGCTATCCGTTTCAATTGGACTCTAACTTTACCACCTTAGTAATGCTTAAAGCCTTGTATGATGCTGCTTACAATTCACCCTTAGCATCCTTTAAACATTTTCCGCGACGCTCTATTTTGATGATACTCGATTCATTGTATCAACAAAGTTCCATACCCGAAGAGAAAACCATTGCTTACAACATCAAAAAAAATATTGTTCGCGATTTTTTTACCAGCCGTGATTCGCTTTATCAATTCACTTTTTTTGATAATAACAACAACCATTATATCGCCAAAGAACTGAAAGGCACCTTTTCGTATCTTCTGTTTTGTGATATTCGCAATTACACCTGCTTAGAAAGCTTAATGCCTTTAATGAAACTTCAATTAAAAAATTCTAAAATATTAAAGGTTTACCCTATTTTTCCGCATTCGCAATATAAAAAAGTAATTCGTTATTTCAAGAAACAACATATCACTCTCATTCCATATTGGGTAAATACTGCCAACGACTTTTCCAAAGCCGGCGCCGACCATCTTCCATATGCTTCGCTCTTTGATTCCAACGGAACTCTATTGTTTGCCCCCACTCGATTACCTACCGAAGATTTTCAACACCTCTTGTATAAAATTATTTTAGGTATGCGGTAACCGGTCTTACCTTTCAGCAATCCTTTTTGACATAATCTTTTAGTGTTTCATTTTGCCATATAGGTTAATCTTTCTAACTTTGGCGACTATCATTAAAAACCACATACATTATGATGCAGTATCCTAAAAAAGTATCCATTGGTGAAATTACCGTCAGAGATGGATTCCAACACGAAGAAAAATTTATTCCTACCGAAGCAAAAATATGGTTATCGGAACAACTTATCCTTGCCGGATTTAAAAAAATAGAGGTTACCAATACAGGAAACCCAAAAGGAATGCCCCAATTCAAAGATGCCGATGAAGTTTTGAAAGGCATTCGCAACAGCAAACTTTTAAAAGGCAAACTCGATGATGTAGAAATCACCGCTGTAACCATTCGCGAACGAGCCATAGAACGAGCCATAGAAGCTAAAAAAGAAGGCTATGGTCCCGATCGTATTTTGCTGATGGTTTCTACCAGTGAAGCTCATCACATCAAAAATTCAGGCATTACCTTAGATGAATATTGGAAAATGGCCGAAGAATATATTAAAAAAGCCAACGATGCCGGCATTAAAGTAAACGGAACGGTAAGCACTATTTGGGGATGTCCTATCACAGGTCCTACCGAAATGTCGAAAGCCATAGAATTTACCAAACGCTGGCTCGACATTGGTGCCAGTGATGTAGAACACGCCGACCACGACGGTTCAGCCGCTCCAAATCGTGTTTACGATTATTTCTCTATGTTGCTTGATGCTATTCCCGATCCCACAAAACATCTGGCTCATTTCCACACCACACGCGGATGGGGACTTGCTAATGTATTGGCAGCCCTGCAAGCAGGAATGACCCAATTTGAGTCGACAATGGGTGGTATTGGCGGACAACCGGCCAATTTTGTAAGTGGCGTACCCGTTTCGGGAACCGGAAAATATTATTACAAAGATCCCAGTTTAGTCGGTCTTGTTTCTACCGAAGATATGATTGTAATGATGGATGAAATGGGCATTGATACCGGTGTAGATGTCGATAAAGTTCTGGAAATCGGAGCTATGGTAGAACGCATTGTCGGTCGTCGTCTTCGTTCGGAAACCGTAAAATCAGGTCGTATTCCTAAATCATTAACCGGTCGTGGTGCCGACGAAAAAGTGAAGAAAATCTTAGACGCTGTAAAATAAAATCAGTTCATAGCAAACAAAAAAAAGACTCTCACGACATTTTGTGAGAGTCTTTTTTTTTCGGACAATACGAAAACACAAAAACCTAATTGTCAACATCATATCCGTTTCAATTTTTATCATTATTTTAGCCTTTTAAAACCACATTTAGCTTATGCGTTATTTACTACTTATTCTTTTTTCTATTGCCTGTTTTACCGGTCAAAGCCAAACAAAAGACTCCGTAAAATATCCGGTGCATCATCTGTTTGGCAATATCTTCACTGATTTTCGACACGACTTTACCAACCACACCACACCCCATACTGCCTTTGAACTTTCCACCGCTTTATTGGGATACAAAGTCAATGTTTCGAAAGACATCAAAGCTACTCTTATCTATGATGTAACACATACTACGGGTAATATCTCGGTAAGCGACACCAATGGAACATCTATGAATGTTCTCTATTCCAAAGGAAGTGAGTATACCGCTTTTTTGAAAATGGCCGAAATTGATTGGCAGTTTGCCCCGAATTTCGAACTCTCTGCCGGACAATTATTGAACCAACAATACCTCACCATACAAGATAAGTTTTGGGGGTATCGATTTATTGCTGTTACCGCACAAGAAATGTATCGTTTTGGTTATCCTGCCGACTTCGGAATGCGACTCACCTATCGCCACGGTAAAATCTTCAACTGGAGCATCGGTGCTGTCAATGGCGATGGTCCTTTTTTCCATCAAGATGACAATAGCACTATTCTCTTCCAAAACAACATAGAATATCGTCCGTTGGGAAAATTCATTGTAAAACTTTATTCCGGTTTTGAACAAAAAGCAGATGACCCAATAATCACCAATGCCTTATTTTTGGCTTACCGCATTCAGAAATTCAGAATCGGACTGGAATACAATCGTGTAGATCACGATGCCTCTTTACCGCAATACAACAAAGAAGGTACTTCACTTTATGGTTCTTATGCCGTCACAAAAAAAATAGACTTGCTGGCTCGCTATGATTATCTGATGCAATCCGGCACCTATCGATACGATTGGATGGGATTGGCCGGCTTTAATTATCATAAAAATAAATTAAACACAGGGTTGAACTTTCGTTACTTCACCGCTACCGAAAGTTTCTTGTTATATTGGAGTTTCGGAATATTCTTTTAATTAATGACCAAAGATTCACTACATAATTGGATAGCTTATGCAGGCTTATTGCTTGTAACCATCATCGGATTATTCCCGGTGGTAAGCTTGCAACATTCTATGGGCAACGATATTTTAGATGCGTTCTTGCCGGCTCGCTATTTTGTAAGTGAAGCTTATCGTCAAGGGTTTATACCACTGTGGGATCCGTATCAATTTTTGGGCGTCCCCATTTATGGTGATTTGGTATCGGTATGGAATCCGGAAGTATGGATATTATCCTTGTTTACAATGTTCAACGCATCGGTCTTACAAGAGCTATATGTCTTTTATGTTTTCTTGGCAGGCGTTGGAATGTATCGCCTGATGATACATCTGAATGATGACAAACAAGCTGCTTTCTTAGCCGGTGTAGTTTATATGTTTTCGGGATTTTTTATTGGCAATGCTCAAAATATTGCAGCTATATCGGCTGCAACCTGGACCCCATTTGTCATTTTGGCTTATAAGAAATTTGCCGAAAACGATTCATGGAAACAACTTTTTCCTTTGTTTTTCTTTTTATACCTATTGATTTTCAACGGTTATCCGGGTATCACTATTATCACTGCTTATTTTTTGTTAACCTATTTTGTGGTGGAAGGAATACAACGGTTTCGCCATCACAATAAATGGCTGCAATGGCTCTGGAAGCACAGTGTATTGGCTTTATCAATTGCCGGTGTCGGCTTAGTTTTGTGGGTGAGTTATGAGCATGTGTCATCATATATCGGGCAGATGGGTGGCGTATCACTATCGTATGCCCTGATGCACCCGTTTTCACCGCAAAGTTCATTATCATTACTCTATCCGCTTTCCGTCCTGAAAGACAAAGCCTTTTTTGCCACCGACCTCACAATGACCAATGCTTATGTCGGCATTTTCACTGTGTTGTTGTTTGTGCTTGCTATTCCGAAAATCAAAGGGCGTTTTCTTTGGACACTTATTGGGTTTGGATTTATTTCATTATTGGCTTCATTTGGTGAGTATTTACCTGTAAGAGCATTGTTGTATCATATATTTCCGTTGATGAATGTTTCTCGCTATCCGGCATTTTTCCGATTGTTTTTTATTCTAAGCATCGTTATTGTTGCCTTTCGATATTATATTGTTTTACAAGAAAAAACAAAACTACTTCAATCAATAGCAGGCGGTTTTTTATTGCTTTCTTTTTCAATATTATTTTGGAATTTAAGCAAAGAAAATATCCACAGTATTGCAAGCTTATTTTTTGCTCAAAGCTATGTCAAAGCCATTCATCAGCTAAACATGTCGGCTTCTTTACTACTGGAATCCCTGATACAATCATTGTTGCTTGGCGGTTTTCTTGTTTCTGTCTTTTGGAAACCCCAATATCTAAAACATCTCTTTTTTGGTTTTGTCTTGATAGATATGCTTATTCATGTGGGAATAACAAGCCCTATCACCGTTTATAACGAAGTAAACCCTAATGACATCACCGAAAAATTGGAAACGATGCCGGTCGGCTATCCGTTTCCCGAAGCTTCTCATCTAATAAACCACACCGACAAAGCCGGACAGTTTTTCCCTATTTGGCGTAATACGGCAACTTACCACAAATGGATTTCGCCCTATGGTTTCGGTTCATTTCAAATGAATCAATACATGTTGGCAACCGACAGTTTCCCACATCTTTCAGCAGCTATTTTTGACAATCCGGCAGTTTATTTTTCAACTAACATTCACCCTTTATCAGAGCTGTCAAAAACAGACCGTAATTTCGACCACGATATTGTTTTTCTTACAGATTCAATTGTCAAAAAATACGATACACTTATCAACCCCGACAGCTTGGCAACAATACGGTTTGAAAAATTTTCGCCCAACAAAATAACCTTGTCCGTAAACAGTAAAACCAACCAATTTTTGATACTTCAACAAAATTGGTTCGACCGCCGGCAAGCTTTTATCGACAGAGATACGGCTGTAATCTATCGTTGTAACCTGTTACAATCGGCTATTTTCGTACCTAAAGGCAACCATCACATACGGTTTGAAGTGAAAGACAATGCTGTCATTTGGGCATTTTATTTCAGCTTAATTGTTTTGTTTGGCATGGGATTATTTTATCTTTTTTATTTTCATGCTCATTGGTTCAAAAAACCGTTGAATCGTAAAATTGCCTTTGCCTTTTTCGGCTTTTTATTTATTATCATTTATCACAACCATTATTCTCACTTGGAAAAATATAATGGAAACCTCAACCATGTTAAACTTTTTCTTAACCATTTCACAAAAATTCATCCTAACGATTCATTAACTCTATACACCTCACTGACAGACACTTCCCATTGGCAAGAAAAATTACACAAATATCCTGTCCAGATTCGTTCGTTATCCTTTTTTACTTCCGCAACCAACCTTGCTGTTGACCTAAAACGAACAACTTCTCATTTTCGCTTTACCGGTTTTTATTTCAATCGGAATTTCAATTCCGACTTATTAAGTGTCATTTCTCGATTTTTCAACAACAAGCCTTATGTTGTCAATGATAAATGGTGGTCATTTCTCTTATATGATAAAACAGCTAAACCAAAACAAAATGCTTATCCATATAGTTGTCGTAATGATATGGAGATTGATTATCCTTTTGCGACTCCCCCTCACCGCGACAGTATTTTTGTTTTCAATGGTCATTATTCCAACAAAATAGAAAAAAACGCTCCTTATTCATCCGCATTTCATTGTCATATCTCCGATTTACCAAGACAATCTGTAACCATATCCGGCTCTGCATTTGTCCATTTCTCGCCCAACGCTAAGGCTCATTTTGTTATTTCGATAAATACCTCCGACTCCACATACCTGTGGCAAGCCAAAGATTTGTTCAAAACCGAAAGAAACGAATGGCAACTAGTAAGTTATAAGATAAATCTAGCCAACTCATATCCACCTGATGCCGAACTAAAATTATACATTTGGAATCCCAAGGAAAATCCTGTTTGGATTGATGATTTTGAGATGCAGGTTTTGAAACAATAAACGAATTAGACCTTTTATAACGACATTTCCAGTACTTCTTTTCTATAAAACAATAATAAAACAATAACACCTATTGTGATAGAAGCATCGGCAAGATTGAAAACAGGACGAAAGAATACAAAACTTTGATTGGCCCAAAACGGAAACCACGACGGGAAATGAGTATCAATAATCGGGAAGTACAACATATCGACAACCCTTCCTCTTAAAAAATCGGCATACCCGCCTTCTTTCGGAAACAATGTTGCAATTTCAAAAAAAGTGCTTTTAGAAAAAATAAGACCATAAAACAACGAATCAATGATATTGCCGACAGCCCCTGCCAATATCATTGCAATACTCAACACAAACCCTTGACGATATGTTTTTTTCACCGCCAATTTGTATAAAAAATAACCCAAAAGAAATACGGCAACAATTCGAAACAAACTTAAAAACAACTTACTGATAACTTCCCACCCAAATGCCATTCCATTGTTCTCGGTAAAATGGATAAGAAACCAATTGCCAAAAACATGCACTTCTTCGCCCAAATAAAAATGGGTTTTGATATAAATTTTCAGAAGTTGATCCAAAAGAAGTACCCCTACAACAAGTAAGATACTCTTTTTTCCTACCGACCATGCCATTCGGATTATTTTTTATCGCGGTTCAATTTGGCTTCAATACTCAGCGTAGCATGAGGCACTGCTTTTAAGCGTTCTTTCGAAATCAATTTTCCGGTTTCACGACAAATACCATAGGTTTTATTTTCGATACGCACCAAAGCCGCTTCAAGATCTCTGATAAAGCGTTGTTGGCGTTGAGCCAAACGACCTATTTCTTCTTTGGCCAATACCGAAGCTCCCTCTTCCAACACTTTAAAAGTAGGGGCTGTATCGGTAATGTCATTGTTGTCTTCACCGGAAAGCATTTTACGAAGTTCGTTGAATTCATTTTCTGCCTTTTTCAACTTTTCTAGAATCAGTTCTTTGAATTCTGCCAATTCAGCATCGGAATATCGTTTTTTTTCCATAATTTCTAATTTTAATGTTTTGAGATACTAATTATTGTTTCAATGTCTTCCGACAATCTTACAAGTGTTCCTTTATTTTGACTGATATCTTCTTTCATTTCGATAGTATTTGCAAGCGTTTGAGTAGCAATATAGTCTTTATGCTTATCCAATATACCTGCTAATTTATCAAATTGTTTGATATGAACAACTATTTTGTCGGTTACATCGAAATCGGATTCTTTACGAAAAGTTTGTATTTTGTTGACCAACTCTCTTGCAAGACCTTCCATTTCAAGCTCTTCGGTAATCGTCGTATCCAATGCTACGGTAAGATTTTCATCGTTAGCCACCAACCAGCCCGGAACATCTTCACTGATGATTTCCACTTCCGAAAGTAAAACTGTTGCTGTTTGTCCGTCAAACTCAAATTGCAGTTCACCCGTTTGTTCCAAGCGGGCAATTTCCGTTTGAGAAAGTTCTGTAAGATATTTTGCCACTTCTTTCATCTGCTTTCCAAATTTCGGCCCCAACAGTTTGAAGTTCGGCTTAATGCGTTTCACCAGCACTTGCGATGCATCGGTAAGCAATTGTATTTCTTTGATGTTGGTTTCGGCTTCAATAATCGGCAACATGCGTTTCAGCAACATCTCCATTTCACTATTCAGCACAGGTATCAAAGCTTTTGCCAATGGTTGTCGCACTTTTATCTTTACCTTTCGTCGCAAAGCCAGAAGCATTGATGTAATGCGTTGAGCCAAATCCATTTGCATTTCCAATTGTTTGTTGATGACTGCTGTATCGGCTTCCGGGAATTTGGTCAGATGTACCGACAATTCGGGATATTCTTTCGTTACGGCATTCAAATCTTGAAACAAGCGTTCGGCATAAAATGGTGCTATGGGCGACATCAGAATAGAAATTGTCATCAAACATTCATACAAAGTTTGATAAGCTGCCAATTTATCGTCATCATATTGTCCACCCCAATAGCGTTTTCGGTTTAACCGCACATACCAATTACTCAAATCGTTGATAACAAAATTCTGTATTTTCCGGGTTGCTGTCGTTGGATCATAATCATCAAAACTTTGTGTTACTTCTTGCACCAGAGAATTAAGCAATGAAATTATCCAACGATCTATTTCCGGTCGTTCGCTTACTGATATTTTTGCTTCTGCATAGCGAAATCCGTCAATATTGGCATACAATGCAAAAAATGAATACACATTATAAAGTGTTCCAAAGAATTTTCGTTTTATCTCATCTACACCGTCGGCATTGAATTTCAGGTTGTCCCATGGCTGTGAATTTTCCATCATATACCATCGCACCACATCGGAGCCAAAACGATCTATCATCTCAAATGGATTGACAGCATTACCCAAGCGTTTCGACATTTTTTCGCCTTTCTTGTCAAGAACCAATCCGTTGGACAAAATATTTTTATACGCTACCGAATCAAACAACATTGTAGCAATAGCATGTAGTGTGAAAAACCAACCTCGTGTTTGATCGACACCTTCTGCTATAAAATCAGCAGGAAAACGCTGTTCAAAACGGTCTTTATTTTCAAAAGGATAATGCAACTGGGCATACGGCATCGCCCCCGAATCGAACCACACATCAATGAGGTCGGGTTCACGATACATCGGCTCTCCTTTCGACGACACCAATACAATTTCATCAACATATGGCCGATGCAAATCGAATTTTGAATAATTTTCTTCCGAAAAATCAGTTTCATCAAAGTTTTTTAATGAGTTTTCTTTCATCACCCCTTCTTTCACTGATTTTTCAATAGCTGTTTTCAACTCAGCCACAGAACCTATGCATATGCGTTCGCTACCGTCTTTGGTTGACCATATCGGCAGGGGTGTTCCCCAAAATCGTGAACGAGATAAATTCCAATCCACCAAATTTTCAAGCCATTTCCCAAAACGCCCCATACCTGTGGATTGCGGTTTCCAATGAATCGTCTTATTAAGTTCTATCATGCGTTCTTTGAAAGCCGTTGTTTTGATAAACCACGAATCCATCGGATAATACAACACCGGTTTGTCGGTTCGCCAACAATGCGGATAACTGTGTTCGTGTTTCTCTATTTTAAACGCTTTATTTTCTTTTTTCAATAATACCGACAGGTCAACATCCAACGATAAAGCATCTTTGGGCAAATCGGCATCATAAGCATTTTTCACATAACGCCCGGCAAAAGGCTTATACTTCTCAACATCAACATATTTTCCGACAAATGCCTCATCTAAATCTTCAATCACAAAAAATCGTCCTTTCAAATCAACCATTGGGCGTTGATTACCTTTTTTATCAATAAGCACCAATGGAACAATATCGGCTTGTTTTGCCACACGATTATCATCGGCACCAAAAGTAGGTGCTATATGCACAATACCCGTTCCGTCTTCGGTCGTTACAAAATCTCCGTTGATAACTCTAAACGCTTCTCCCATCGGTTTCACCCAAGGAATCAGCTGTTCATAATGAATATCCAACAAATCTTCCCCTTTGAAATGTCGCAAAATACGATACGGAATCTTTTTATCTCCGGCGTTATAATCTTCTAACGGCAAATGCTCATTTTCGGCATTGAAATAAGCCGACAACCGTGCCTCTGCCAATACCAGCGTAACTTTTTCGGCAGTATATGGATTGTAAGTCAAGACCTCTACATAAGAAATATTTTTGGCAACGGCCAAAGCTGTATTGGAAGGCAATGTCCAAGGTGTTGTTGTCCAAGCCAAAATATACACAGGAGTATCGGTGTTTTCAAATAAAAATTTTGATTGCTCATCTTCAATCACCTTAAACTGAGCTACCAGTGTTTGGTCCTTCACATCGCGATAGCACCCGGGTTGATTGAGTTCGTGCGTGCTCAATCCGGTTCCTGCCGCAGGGGAATACGGTTGAATGGTGTAGCCTTTATACAACAACCCTTTTTCGTAAAATTGTTTCAGCAACCACCATAACGATTCAATGTAACGATTGTCATAAGTAATGTAAGGATTGTCCAAATCTACCCAATAGCCCATTTTTTTGGTAAGGTCTTCCCACTCATTGGTAAACTTCATCACATCTTTTCGGCAATGAGCATTGTATTCGGCTACGGAAATAGATTTTCCGATTTCGTCTTTGCGGATGCCTAATTTTTTCTCTACGCTAATCTCCACCGGCAAACCGTGAGTATCCCATCCGGCTTTGCGTTCTACCCTAAATCCTTGCAGTGTTTTATAGCGACAAAAACTATCTTTAATCGTTCGTGCCAACACATGATGTATCCCCGGTGTTCCGTTGGCTGACGGAGGTCCTTCATAAAACACAAATTCGGGAGCACCTTCCCGCTCTTTCAACGATTGTTCAAAAACCTGATGGTCTTCCCACCATTGTAAAACTTCTTTGTTGACAGCCGGTAAATCCAACTGCTTATATTCCGTAAACTTCTGTCCCATGTAGATAAATTCTTCTTAATTTTTATTTTTGCAAAAGTAGTTATTTTTCTTTGATACGATGCAGAAAGAAACCGTTATGCAATTATCAAAATTTTATTTATTATTAAAAATATCTTCCAGATAACGATTAAAATCTTGTCGCGATAAGTGGTGTGCTTTATTTTTCACCTCTTCGGTAATATCTATCAATTCCATCGTTACTAAAACGCGTGGCGTAAATACCACCAAATGACGAATAACAAACCATCCTTCTCGCAAAAACACTTTGAGAAAATCGGGCGTTTTTCCGGTTTCTTTTTTAGACCACCGCGTATCCCAAAAACCTGTATTTCTAACAATTACAACTCTAACTTCTTGAGGTAATTCTTTTACCAAAGTATACACGCCTTGTTTATTGCCAATATGTTCTTGCGGTTGGTCAGAAAGTTTTCCCGAAGGATAAATCAACATATTTTTCCCTTGTTCAAAAGCTGCCAATGAATGCTCGACAAGTTTCTGTAATACAGCCACATCGCGTTTCCCTTTTTCCAAATTACTCACCGGATTGGCATTTATTTGTTTCAAAAAAAAACGAAACAAGGGATTTGCAAGATATTCTTCCGTAATTGCCGGCGACACAAAACAACGATATTTCAAGGCTGTCAAAACAATCATTACAGGATCCAATAAAGACTGGTGGTTAGGCAAAAACAAAGCCGGCTGTCCTGACAAAAAATAGTCTTTCCCTATAATCTTCACTTTGTATCGAAACGAAAACAAAAAACGCAACACGCCGGCTGACAAACGCGTTATCCAAGGCAATCGTGGTTTCAATGCTTGTGCCATTTCAAAAGGTGTTTTAGTTTTTCACGACTGTCTGCCACTTTTATTGTCAGAACCAATGTCAAAATTACGGATAATAGGGCTACTGTCAAGAAAACTATACGGGCTCCAAATGCAACATCAATCCACCCGAACAAAGCAGCCGAAATAAGAATAAAAACAAAATTCATAAGATTGTTATATGCAATGGCATCACCCAGTTTCCGACCTTTTACCTGTGCTTGAATCCAAGCGTTGAGAGGCACCTTCAAAAAGCCACTCGACAAAGCTGCCAATAATATCAATATGACAAACCAAAGTTTTTCAGGGCGTAATATCACAATAAGCAAAATCGATAATGCCAATCCGCTTCCACCAAGAGGTATCAGACCTGTTTCTACGGTTTTTTTTGAAATAATACCGGCCAACCAACACCCTAAAGCTACCGACACTGCCATTAATGCCATAATAAGCCCTGTTTCTGAATTACTAATTTGCAATTCTTGCGGACAATACACCAAGAGATTCATCTGTATCAGAGAGCCTATAAGCCAAAATGACGACAACCCCAGAACAATGACATTCAGTCCTTTCACTTCTTTCTTTGCCCAATTAAACATATGCTTGATAAACAAAATGGGATTCAACGAAAGATTATCGTCTTTGTCGGGTTGCGATTCTTCGGCTTTCAATTTCAATGAAGCACCATACCCCAACAATGCTACCGACATCACGACCGCTGTAATAATGAGCAATCGATACTGCTCTACATCGGACAACAACCCGGCAAAAAAAGAGCCCAACAAAACGCCCAAAAAAGTAAGCATCTCAACCGTACCTGTGCCAAAAGAAATACCCTCTTCGCCACCAATATCGCGTATCAATCCATATTTTGCCGGTGAATAAATGGTGCTTTGCAAGCCCATCAGAAACATAGCCGAAATGACCATATATAAATTGGCAAAATAAAAACCACTTACCGCAAACAACATGATAGGCATCTCTGCTAATTTCATATACTTCACTATAAGGCGTTTTGAATACCGCTTTGCCAAGCGACCTGCCAGTGGCGAAAACAAAATATAAGGCAACACCATCACCCCTGTAGCCAGCGTAATAACCATAGATGCTTGCCCTTTTGCCACCCAATAGACCGAAATAAAACAAATCAGATTTTTGAGTAAATTGTCATTCAACACACCTGTAAAATTGGTTGTAAACAAAGGAATCCAATATGGCTTTCGGACGACCATCAATTTATCTTTTTGCCAAAAATAGAGAAAAAATATCATTTGCCGTTTTTATCGCATCAACAGCTCACGAAAAATAACAATACGACAAAGTTTATTTTTGTGAATTAAATAATTTGTAACTTGCGCCGTTTTTCATCAAAATTTTATTTTATGATATTTCTGGATTTTGAAGAACCATTGAAAGAGTTTTACGACCAACTGGAGAAACTTGAAGAGATAGAAAAAGACGGCAAAGTCGATGTTTCACAGTCAATTGAAGAACTCAAGAAAAAAATTGACCTCGAACGAAAGAAGATTGCCGAAAACTTGACGCCTTGGGAAAAAGTACAACTCTCACGACATCCTGAACGCCCTTATACATTAGAATATATCGAATATATCACCAAAGGAACTTTCATTGAATTGCACGGTGATCGCCATGTGAGAGATGACAAAGCCATTGTTGGCGGATTTGGTGATTTCGACGGTCGTACGGTTATGTTTATCGGTCATCAGAAAGGTAT
The DNA here is from genome assembly GCA_964606715.1 of uncultured Bacteroidales bacterium. Classification (GTDB taxonomy): domain Bacteria; phylum Bacteroidota; class Bacteroidia; order Bacteroidales; family JALTDM01; genus CAZSHT01. The sequence goes on along the minus strand of CAZSHT010000009.1, from coordinate 3,732 downwards.
CAACACCAAAATGCGACAATACCGTAATTTCGGCATGGCCAATCCCGAAGGCTATCGCAAAGCATTGCGATTGATGCGATTAGCCGAGAAATTCAACAAACCGATTATTTTTTTGGTCGATACTCCGGGTGCTTACCCCGGCATAGAAGGTGAAGAACGCGGACAGGCTGAAGCCATTGCCCGCAACCTTTTTGAGATGTTTCGTTTGAAAGTTCCCATCATTGTAACTATTATTGGTGAAGGAGCCTCCGGCGGTGCTTTGGGAATTGGTATCGGCGACAGAGTAATGATGATGGAATATACCTGGTATTCGGTTATCTCACCCGAATCATGCTCTTCTATCTTGTGGCGTAGCTGGGATTATAAAAAAGAAGCTGCCACCGCCCTTAAACTTACCGCTCCTGATTTATTGGAAATGGGCATCATCGACAGCATCATTAAAGAACCTCTTGGTGGAGCACATGTCAATAAAGAAAAAGCATTTGCCTCGGTGAAACGAGAATTAAAGAAAGAACTCACGAAACTCCTTGAAACAGATATTGATACGCTACTCAACAACCGCCTTGAAAAATTCACCAAAATAGGTGTTGTGGAAGATATTTCAAAAACGAATAAGAAAAATTAAAATTTTATTTTGTGCGTTTAAAAAAGTATCTATATTTGCACTTCCAAAAATGTTGGTACCTTAGCTCAGTCGGTAGAGCAACGGACTGAAAATCCGTGTGTCCTTGGTTCGATTCCGAGAGGTACCACATAAAAAAGAAGCTCACTTTTTCAAGTGAGCTTCTTTCGTTTTACATTTTTATTCAAATGCACTTATGCCGGTAATGTCGGCTCCCGTTATCAACAAATGAATGTCGTGTGTACCTTCATAAGTAATCACCGATTCGAGATTCATCATATGACGCATCATCGGATAATCGCCCATAATACCCATTGCTCCTAACATTTGTCTTGAATCTCTAGCAATTTTCAATGCCATCTCCACATTATTGCGTTTTGCCATCGACACTTGTGCAGGACTATCTTTTCCTGCACTTCGAAGACTTCCCAACCGCCATACCAATAATTGTGCTTTTGTGATTTCGGTAAGCATCTCTGCCAATTTCTTTTGTTGCAACTGAAACGATGCGATAGGCCGATGAAATTGTTTGCGTTCTTGAGTATATTGCACTGCTGTTTCGAAACAATCTTGTGCTGCTCCCACAGCCCCCCATGCAATACCATAGCGTGCTGAGTTAAGACAACTCAACGGACCTCGAAGCCCCTTTACATTCGGAAGAAGATTTTCTTTCGGCACTTTCACATTATCAAATACCAATTCACCTGTTGCCGAAGCTCGCAACGACCATTTATTATGCGTCTCGGGGGTGGTAAACCCGTCTGAGTTTCTGTCAACGATAAAGCCTCGTATCGTTCCCGTATTTTTTTCTTTTGCCCACACAATAGCAACATCACAGATGGGAGCATTGGTAATCCACATTTTTGCTCCGTTGAGCAAATAATATTCTTCTTTTTCTTCAAAATGTGTTTCCATAGACCCCGGATCGGAACCGTGATTAGGCTCTGTCAATCCGAAAGCCCCGATAAGTTCTCCTGTTGCCAATTTTGGCAAATAGCGTTTTTTTTGCTCTTCGTTGCCATAACGATAAATAGGAAACATTACTAATGAACTTTGCACCGAAGCTGCCGAACGAATAGCCGAATCACCGCGTTCCAACTCTTGCATCACCAGGCCATACACCATATAGTCGAATCCGGGAGCTCCATATTCGGCCGGGATAAACGGTCCGAAGACACCCAATTCTCCCATTTCACGAATAAGGTGTTTTGGAAATTCGTGTCGTTGTGCATATCCGTCAATAACAGGTTTTACGGCTCTATCTACCCAGTCGCGTACCGATTGGCGAATTAATAAATATTCTTCGGGCAACAACTCATCTATATTGTAATAATCATTCAATCGTTTTTCCATCGTTTTTTCTTTTTTATTTTTCGGCAAAAACTTTACAGGGGCTAAAATTAGCCAAATTTCCGGCATCGGAAAGTTTTGCTTATCAATTTTATTTTTTTGCTTTTCAAAAAAATAAGACTTCGTTGTCCTATTTTATGTTTTTCCGTTTGGTAATTGTTCGAAAAATTATACTTTTGTCTTCTTAATATTTCAATCTTATAAAAATACCGAAAATGAAAGAATCACAAAGTGTAAAATGGATAGACGGAATGGCTTTCGAAGGTTCCGTAAACGGTCATTCCATCATTTTAGATGCCGAAGCCAAAGTAGGCGGACTTGACAGAGGTCCTCGCCCCAAACCGTTAATGATAACCTCCCTTTTGGGCTGTACGGCAATGGATGTTATTTCTATTCTTAAAAAAATGCGTGTTGATGTAAAAGATTTTTCCGTTCATGCCGAAACCGAACTCACCGAAGAACACCCGAAACATTTCAGCAAAATACATTTGGTATATGAATTTACAGGCACCAATTTACCGATGGATAAATTGGAAAAAGCCGTTTCATTAAGTCAAGACCGTTATTGTGGCGTAAGTTATACCTACAAGCAAGTTATGGAAATGTCGCACGAAATAAAAGTGATAGAAGCTTAATTTTTATTTTTTTCAACCCCTTCACAAAGAACCATTCCATCGTTTCGGAATGGTTCTTTTTTTTGTATCTTGGTTTAGGTAAACCCATATCTGAGACACAATGTCCTCCATAATTTTATTTTATAGAAAATTGCAACACATACGCCTAAAATTAAATTTGCGGAGAATATTCTTCTTAAATTCCTTATTTTTGCGGAGAATAATTTGTATATTTGTTGCATAAAGCAGGATTTTGATGATAAAATACATCTATCAATATGATAATTGGCCAAATTTCACCTGGGAAGAAGGTGAAATTCAATCTATTTTGGGGAGAGTGCGTCATTTGCAAGGAAAAATTCTCGGACAAATAAATGCTCTTGGATTTTCGATAAAAGAAGAAACAATGCTTACAACATTAACACTTGATGTCGTAAAATCATCTGAAATAGAAGGTGAATTATTGAATTATGAACAAGTTCGTTCCTCTATAGCCCGAAAATTGGGTTTAGAATATGCAGGCATGGTATATCCCGACAGAAATGTTGAAGGTGTAGTAGAAATGATGCTTGACGCAACACAAAATTATCAAAATCCACTTGATGAAGAAAGGTTATTTTCTTGGCACGCGGCGTTATTCCCCACCGGTAGAAACGGAATGTATAAAATTGATGTCGGAGAATACAGAAAAGAAGAAATGCAAGTTGTATCGGGAGCAATGGGGAAAGAAAAAATTCACTATCAGGCACCACCGGCTGAACAAGTAAAACCGGAAATGGATAGATTCATAGAATGGTTTAATAAAAACACTAAATTAGATTATGTTGTAAAATCTGCTATTGCTCATTTTTGGTTTATAATCATTCATCCGTTTGATGATGGTAACGGACGAATTGCTCGTGCTATTTCAGATTTATTATTGGCTCGTTCCGATGGCAGTTCACAACGATTTTATAGTTTATCCAATCAAATACTTACGGAAAAAAAAACATATTACGAAACACTGCAAAAAGTTCAATTCAAAAACGGTGATATCACAGAATGGCTGGTATGGTATCTCAATTGTCTTTATCAAACATTGAAAAATACGGAACAAACAATCAACAAAGTGTTGCACAAAGCCGATTTTTGGGACAAGCATAAAAA
>CAZSHT010000008.1:0-28549 GCA_964606715.1 uncultured Bacteroidales bacterium | reverse complement strand
CCGGTTTGACGATTGAGCAATACACTCATATAAAATTCACTCGTTTCCGATTCGCCCGGATAATACACATCTTGTGCTATCAAAACCTTACGCACCAGTTTTCCTTCCGGTCCGGTTTGATGGGTTACCAATGTCATTCCTAAAATTTGTGATGCCAATGTTTTTACCTCATCAAGTGATTTGGCCAATTTCACACCACCGCCTTTTCCTCTACCGCCGGCATGTATCTGAGCTTTCACAACCCACCATTGCGTACCTGTTTGTTCGGTTAATTTCTTGGCTGCCTCCACAGCTTGTTCCGGTGTTTCGGCAACGATTCCTTCTTGTATACCTACACCAAACTGTTTTAGAATCGATTTTCCTTGATATTCGTGTACATTCATTGTGTTTACTGATTTTTTATTTTAATGCCGTAAAAATAACACCTTAAATCTATCAATTGCTGAAAAATCCTATATTTTTCGACATAAAACATTGTTGTAAAATTAGTTTTGTAGATTTGCGAATTAATTTTATTTCGTATGCGAAAAATATCATTACCCATTATTGCACTGACACTTATCATATTGTCATCATGTGCTCCCACACGATTTGTAGAACCGTTGCCAAAAGGCGACCAGGCAGTATCCGGAACTTTTGGCGGTCCGATGGTACATTTGTTTGGTGCCGTTATCCCAATGCCGTTTACCTCTCTCACCTACGGCTATGGTCTCGACAGTAATTCTACAATATTTGGCTCTATCCATACCACTTCTCTTGCCTTTGCCAATATTCAAAACGAATTTGGATGGAATCATAAACTGCTTCCTCAAAACGGCTATCGTCCTGCCGTCAGTTTCAATGTCGTTGCCAATACTCTTTTTGCCACTCGCGACAATGCGTTTAAATTATGGCCTGAAATTGATTTGAATGCCTATTGGAAAATTCGTCAAAAGAACTTATTTTATGTAGGTGTCTCCAATTGGTTTGAACTGTCTTCGCTAAAAGCACATCAAGAAGCACAAACCAATCACTGGTTGCCCAATCTTCAAATGGGATATCGCCACAGCACCGACAAACGCTGGACTTATTTTATTGAATGTAAAGCTTTGGGTATAACAAACAACAATGAAGACATCGTGGTTGATTATCTGAAATACGGTAGCACAAACGGTGCTTTAGGCTTTTTTCTCGGAATTTCAAAAACATTTTAACACATAAACGCTTTATGAAACGATTAACTCACATCAGCATATTTGCCATTTTTATATTGTCGTTGTCTTCTTGTCTAAAACTCGACAGTTTCTTATACAGCAATTCTGCCGAAGAAACTTATTTATTGGATAAATATACCGGCGAAGTTGACTTTCGGCTCGACACTGTTTCGCCTGCTTATTTCATTCCCGACTCGCTGATTCACATTTTCACCTTGCAATCGAAAACAGCCGAAGAAACAAGCTCTACCAAAATTTACGCATTGTATGTAGGCGATACTTCCCGCATCAAAACGGATACAGTCATAATGTATTGTCATGGCAACTACGACCACATCGATTTTTACTGGCCTCGCACAAAACTTCTTGCTAATGTCGGTGGGAACTTGCATTACGGCGTTATGACTATCGACTATCGTGGTTTCGGATGTTCCGAAGGTGTCCCTACCGAAGCCGGTATGTATGCCGATGTTAATGCTGCATTGCAATGGCTCAAAGACAAAGGTCTTGAAAGCACCCGATTGATTATGTATGGTTTCAGTTTAGGAACAGCTCCTGCTTGTGAACTTACCGCTAATCCTACAATCTTGACGCCTTCAAAATTAATTTTGGAAGATCCGTTTGCCTCTGCCGAAGTTATGGTACAAGACGCCAGCAAGCTATCAATGCCGGGTTCGGCTTATGTATCTTTGAAAATTGATAATGCCGAAGAAATAAAGAAAGTTACACAACCATTTTTATGGTTTCACGGTGTAGATGACCATTTTTTGAGTATGAAAACACACGGGGCAGTCGTATTTAAAAACTACGGTGGCGATGCTGCAAATAAAGATTCGGTTTTAGTTCCCGGGGCAGGACACAGCACCGTTCCACAAACCTATGGTTTTGCCAATTACACAAAAAAAATAGCCGATTTTATACAAAAATAGCTTATTTCATTTTTTCTATTTCCTCCCAAAAATCCGATTGTTGTTGAAGAAATGAAAATGCCGGATTATTCAAAAGTTTTTCTTTGTCGCTAAATCCATATCGAATGGCTGTTTTCAAACGATTCCACACCGTATCTTGCGGAAATGATGAGTTTACAGCAATAACCGCTGCAAAATAATATACATCGGGATTCTGAGGATCAATAAGTTGATAAATAGCATCAAAATATTCTGCCTCTTGCCAATGTCTTTCTTGAATCAACTGATTAACAATGGAATAAGATGCCAAACTCAAATAACTAACAACGCGCTTCAACATTGCACTTCGCTCCATATCGTTTTGTTTTTCTGCCATTTTTATTTTTTTGCGAAACAATTGCATAGTTGTTTGCCACCAAGCTACCGGATGGCGTTGTAATTCGGCACTGTATTTTTGCATTAACGCTGTTTCTTCTTGTTCCAATGTTTTTTTTCGTTTCAACCACTGTGCATAAGCCGACGATTGTTGCAAGGCTTTCCATTTCGCCTCATACGATTTCACATCTGTCAAACCCGATAAAAAATAAATAACCATACGATAAGCCTGTACTTTATCACCCATCGAAGATGAATTTAACACCGGTTTTAGTTTCGATAAAAAATCCGTTATCAACTTATTGTCAACAGGTTGCAAACTATCTTTCATCTCATTGAAGCGTAACAGAAAAAACGCATATTGCATTACCGAATCATTAGGCCACTCGTGTTTTCCGTGAAAAACGATTAAGAAATCTTCTAAATTTCTGTGAGACAATATTTGCTGTTGTCGTTCCAATTCGTTTCTGTTCATATCGACATCTCCGCAAAGAGTCAGATAATGAAATTGATACGGTGGCACCTGATTGGGATTCATCGGCAAACCTGCACTACATCCCACAACTGCCCGAATAATTTTATTTTGCATTGCAAAACCTGTTGCCACACGGGCTCCCCCCGAATGGCCAATGGCATAAACACGCGAAGAATCAATAGGAAAACGCTTTGCGACATCATTGAGTAGCCCAAAACTAATATTCGTTATTTCGTTTCCCGACAAACCGTTTTTTGAACTGTTTGATACCACCAAAAGATATCCGAAACGGTTGGCAAGTGATTTATATTTTTCGATAACATCACGCCCTCGTCCGTGAGAATCGAAACCTAAAATAACCGGCATTTTTTTTGCTTTTTCCAATGATTTCGGCAAATATACGGCATACGAATATTGCTGATTATCTTGATAAAACACCGAAGCAACAACGGTATCGGAACCTATTTTTTGAACAGATTGTATTTCTTGCGTAACAACCTGTTGTTCAGGTTTATTCGTGTTCTTTGTTGAAGTTGATGAAGATTGGCATTGCCAGAATACGATTGGCAATGCCAATAACCATAAAAACGGTTTCGTTCTCATAAATACAATTTAAAATTTCAATGATAAAGTTACAACAATATTTCGTCCCTGATTATAATATCCTATTTCTTTCAGAGTAGAAAGATGGTCGATATAAACTGTGTTGAACACATTACGAATTGCTAATGAATAGGATAAAACATTGGCACCTTTCAAAACCGTTTGCCCCGAAAAAATCATATTCAGCAACTGATAACCATTGGTTTTGGTTTCAAACGACGAAGGATGATTTTGGGCAAAAGCATTCACGCTTTCAAGACTTACAGATGGTTTTTTTATAAATCGATACTGCTTCCAAAAAGCTGTCAGTGACAATCGGATGGTATTTTGCGGAATCAACGGAAGGTAATTACCATTGTCTTGCACACCGTGAAGATAACCATACGAAGCTTTGGCTTTCAAAAATGGCATCAATAAACTTTCGCCCGATACTTCTCCGCCATAAATGGTGCTGTTGCTTTGCAAATAACGATAAATCGTTTGTCCGCCGGCTGTTGTGTCGGCTGTTGGCGAAAGATAAATATAATCTAAAATGCGATTATAAAACGGTGATGCCGTCAGCTCAAATTTGTTGATATGATAATGCAACGACATATCGGCTTCGTAGTTGCGTTGCGGGTTTAACTCGGCATTGCCTTTTTCGTAACGCGTACCGTGTAATCCGTCTTGTGTGAGTTCGGCTAAATTGGGGGCACGAAATGCCGAAGCAATATTGACTCGCCACAACAAACGAGACGATAATTTATATGTCATTCCCGCCGTAAAACTCGGATTTTCATATTGCATATCACGAGCTTCATCCAACAATATATGCAAGGTTGTCAAATCATAACGAACTCCTATTTGAGTATGTAATTTCTCGGAAAAATAATTGCCTTGCCAAAGAGCAAAAGCACTTATCGTTGACATATCGGCATCTGGCAATAAAACTACCGGTGCTGTTGCATTTCTGTTGTTTTCCGTATTTCCCTGCATGCCACCTATCAATAAATTTTTATTTGAAAACCGGTAACGCATCTTGACATCATATACCAACAAACGATCTTCCATATCGATGAGCGTTACAGCCGGCATCAAAGTATCGGTTTCCAATCGCCGGTGGTTGATTTGATATGCCGCATCAAAATCTATTTTTAATTTATTGAAAAACAGCGTATTCCGTGTGCTTATGAGATGATTGTCCAAATGCTGAAACCAAACTTTATTTTTTCGTTCGTTGGCGTTTACTTCTTTGAGTGCCGGTGGCACTGTCATTCCCAAAGCAAAGGCATTGTAATCGTAATACACTTTGAAACTACCAACAGGTTTTAAAATACCTGCCATAGCCGACAAATTATCTTTATTGAAACGACTGTTGTGCACAATAGAATCCCGTCCATCTTTAAAATCTTTGTGCGATTGACTGCCAGCCCTCAGTCCCCATACTACATCACCTTGATGTCCTTTTACACCAACATTTCCAACCATTCCTTCCGTATTGCTATGGTATTGCAAATTGGCATCTCCTTCTACCGTTCCGTAAGCAGCCGGTCGCTCTTTTATAAAATTGATAACACCTCCCAAAGCCCCTGCTCCGTATAATATCGATGCCGGCCCTTTGATTACTTCCACTTTGTCTATTCCATAGCTGTTGACCAAATACGGATGGTCTTCCGAAAACTGATAATTACTCAATTTAAACCCATTGTTTAGAACCAAAATATTGTCGAGCGACAAACCACGAATAGACGGCACACTCACTCCCGGACTTTTTTCAATAACATGCACTCCCGGACGACTTGCAATGGCTTCCATTACCGAAGGGGTGCCTATGGAATGAATCTCTCGTGCTTTGATAGAAGTAATCGTAATGGCATTGTTGTGTTGCACTGTATAGGTGCCTCCCGACACCACCACATCTTGTCCGCGTATGGCTTCTTCGTGCAGTTGTATGGTTATTTTTTTTGTTTCACTTTTTTTGATAACAATGGTTTTTAAGACTGTCTCATAACCTATTTCAGAAAACTGTATCTTCACTGTTCCTGCCGATAAATGTTTCAATGTAAAATTTCCGTTATCATCGGTCAACACCCCTATTTTGTTATCCGGAATAAATACATTGACATACGGCAAAGGGATTCCTTGGTCATCGGTTACAATGCCTGTAATGGTTTGAGCCTCAATAACAATACTTATAAAAAAAGCTATGATAAAATATATGATTTTCATTTTTTTTGATTATTTAATTTCAATATGAACTAAATACACTTCGACAGCTTCATTATAAGAAATAAGCCGTTAAAGTATTTTTGCAGTGTGCAATTCGAAGAAAAAATTAAATAACCGGTGGGGCTCTTAATGAAATATGGCGAAGCCAAAGATTAGCATAAAAGAAATTGTGAAATGACGGCACTATCGATTTCGACTCAACCGGCTGATAATCAACAAACAATAAGTTGGCAACAATAAATTCCGTCGTGATAAACTCCGGTGTAAACGGCAATTTGTGTTGTTTGTGAATATGATGCACGCCTTTGGTTGCCGAACAATGAAAACTATCGTCGGGCTTCATACTGTGCCAAACCGACAGCGACATTGCCGACAAAAATATTGCCAAAAACAAATTGGCTGTCATTATTCGATAAGCCTTTGTGCGTTTCATTTCAAGGCAAAGATATCGAAAAGAGAAGTATAAAAATTGTTTTTTAATGAATTTTAAGAATAAAATTTTATTCTTTTTTTTTGAAAAACACATCGTTTATTCTTGCTTATAATCCTACATTTGCAATTTCAAAGGAAATACCCGTTATTCGATGACTTTACAAAACCATTACGATTGCTTTGTTGACTTGGGCATTGCAATGAAACAATTGTCGCAAAAACAAGACAGCACACATTTTACATTTACCGATTTTGATGCTGTGATGCAACGAGCATACAACGAAAACAACTGGTTTACCAAAGAAAATATCTTATTGGCTATCGGCAATTTGGCAGAAATGTTGCAAGCCGAAAATTTGCAAAAGTGGATAGCCCGCTATCCTACTTTAAAAAATGAACATCCACAAAAAACGGTTGGACTTATTTTTGCCGGTAATATTCCGCTTGTTGGGTTTCACGATTTATTGACGGGGCTCATTGCCGGACACCGTATTATTGCCAAACTGTCGTCGAAAGACCGCATACTCACCCAATGGCTTCGACAAATGCTGATTGCTTACAATCCGGAATATCGCGATATGATTGTTTTTACCGAAGGGCAAATTTCCGGTTTCGATGCAGTTATTGCCACCGGTAGCGATAGCAGTGCTCAATATTTTGAACGCTATTTTGCCAAAGTGCCCCATATCATTCGTCGCAATCGCAATGCAGTAGCCATTCTTTCGGGCAACGAAACAAAAAATGAATTAGATGGCTTGGCCGATGATATTTTTTCGTTCTTCGGATTGGGTTGTCGCAATGTGTCGAAGTTATATATTCCTGAAAATTACGATATTACAAACTTAAAACCTCATTTTTCCCGCTACGAACATATTTTGCATCATCACAAATACACCAATAATTTTGAATACAGGCGTGTCATCTTTTTGATGAACAAAGTGGCACATACCGATTTTGGCTTTGTATTACTCAAAGAAGACAACGGTTTGGTATCACCACCGGGCATTATTTATTACGAATATTATTCCAATCGAAAAACATTGGATTTCAATCTTGATTTAATAAAAGACCGCTTGCAAGTGATTGTTTCGAAAGAACATTATAATTTTGGAACAACACAAAAACCAGCTTTATGGGATTATGCCGATGCTGTTGACACTCTTGATTTTCTTTTAAATTTATAACCGCTATGATTTACTACATTCGTCTTTTGTGGCCCGACGACGACCAATTTCTTCGCGACCTCTTAATTCCCGACACCTTGTCATTTCTCGATTTGCACAAAGCCATACAAGAAGCTTTGGGCTATCAAACAGCAGAGATGAGTAGTTTTATTATCACCGACGAAGCGTGGAATAAATTACAAGAACTTCCATTGGTCGATTTTGAAGATAGCAAATCGACCTCACCGATGGATATCCCATTGAATACTTATCTTAATGATTTTCACCAATTTCTCTATGTTTTTGATTATTTTTCGGAACGCGCTCTATTCGGACAAATCATTAAGACAGAAGAAGATAAATCACAAAAGATAACCACTCCCGTATTGGTGAAATCAGAAGGCAATGCTCCCGAACAAATGAAAATAGATTTGGACTTAGGCATTGAAGACTCATTCGATGACAATGATGACGACTTGTTTGATGATGATGAGTTCAACGACACCGATTATTTCGATGAAACGGAATTTTAAAGTTGCGAAAAAGCTTTATTTATCGTCCGTATCAATTGAGGTCCTTCGTAGATAAAACCGGTAAAAACTTGCACCAATGATGCTCCTGCATTTATCTTTTCAAGGGCATCGGTTGGCGAAAAAACACCACCTACACCGATAATAGGTAATTGCCCGTTTGTCTTTTCCGAAATATAACGAATGATTTCCGTTGATCGATTTTTCAACGGTTTTCCACTCAAACCACCGTTCCCCAAAGCTTCTACTATCGAAGCGTCAGTCTTCAATCCGCTTCGTTCAATAGTGGTATTGGAAGCAACCAAACCATCTATTTTGAGTTGTGTTACAATGTCAATAATATCATCGATTTGCTCAAATGATAAATCGGGGGCTATTTTCAGCAAAATCGGTTTCCGCTGAGGTTTGGCATTATTTATTTCTTGTAATGTCGCCAATAAATTCATCAAGGGTTCTTTGTCTTGCAACTCTCTGAGATTAGGCGTATTGGGGGAACTTACATTGACTGTAAAATAATCGACATAATCATATAACGCTTCAAAATTGCTAACATAATCATCAACCGCCTTTTCATTGGGTGTTACTTTGTTCTTGCCTATGTTGCCACATATTATTATGGGTGTTTTTCTTTTTTTTAAGCGTTTTACCGCTACCGCTACGCCATTATTATTAAATCCCATACGATTTATCAATGCGTTGTCTTTTTTCAGGCGAAACAAACGGGGTTTCGGATTTCCGGGTTGTCCTTTCGGCGTTACCGTTCCTATTTCTATATGGCCAAATCCCATAGCTCCCAAAGCATCGAATGCTTCGGCATCTTTGTCCAATCCGGCAGCAACACCCACTCTGTTTGGAAATTCTAATCCAAAAACCGTTATCGCCTTGTCGTATCGATGATTGTAACGATACACCATTTTCAAAACAAACGGTATATTTTGCAATAAACGAAACCCAAAAAATGCCATCTTATGTGCTGTTTCGGGCGAAAACAAAAAGAAAAAGAAACGAACTATTTTATATAACATTATTTGAAATTCAGTTTAACAACAATAACGCAAACACCTATAAGTCAACAATATACAAATATTGAATTACAGCAAGCAAATTACTATTTTATTTTCGGAACAAATGCAACAAAAAACTATTTTCTCAACATCAAACAAAAACTCGTTTTTTTAAACTGTTTTCTTAAATTTCAAATATGAATACACTATCGGGATAATAATGATGATACCCGTAACCATCATAAACACTATAAGATTTGCTTTATTTTCGAACAACAAACTACTCATTACAATCACTAATCCGCCTGCAAACCACAATTTCCCTCCCAATTTATGCGTCTCTTTCCATACAGTTTCATTTTCCAATGTCCAAGGTGTTCGAATACCGATAAAATAATTGGCTTTTATTGTCTTGAAATAATTTCCCAAAATAATATACAGCACCCCTATCGGCAAAACAATGAGATTCACATTGGCAAGCGATTGATTTTTAGCCACATATATCATAAGCACCGCCAATATTGACATAAACACAATAATCAATGTTTTTAAATTCTGATATTTCTTACTTCCAAACTTATTAATCTGTTGTTTCGGATCAATTTTGGGAACAACCAAAAATATCAAATAAGTCATCAAAGGAAATAGCAACGGTATTAATATCAATTCCAACTTGTTTCCGAATCGATCAATTTCACCGTTTATGTTCCAATGTATCGGAACCTTTTGTGGCAAATCATTCCAGATATAAGCTAAGAAAACAAACGGTATCAACACAATTGCAATCAATGGTAATTCATTTTTCAATTTCATCTTTATCATTTGATTTTAATGTCTAGATTAGTAAATCATTTAGCATTGTGGTGTTCAATGAATATTCAAAAAAATATTTTTTTCTCAGCTTATCAATTCTTTTTCAGGAGCATTTTCTATCAATTGCTCAATAAATTCATCTAAAGTATATTCATTGTGTCGTTTTTCTTGTGCTGCCTCAATCGTAGCCTTTCCTGCTTGTTTCAGGTGTTCAATATTTTGTGGTGAAGCATCGGCCATATCGGGTGAATACCGTCGCTTGTTGAGTGGCACATCAATGCGTTTGTAATTGAATTGATGCTCTTGTTCCAAAGTGGCAAATAAATTTTTGAGTTGGTAATGCACAGTATCCACCGCCCCGTCCATCATAATTTCGGGTATTGATTTTGCCCAATTAACAACACCCCATTTCCCTGATTTACTGACATTTGGCAAATCAAACTGTCCGCCTCCCGTTCCTATCGACAGCAACAACATTTCTTTTGCCGATGGATAATCGACTTGCGGAAATTTGGTGTTGCGACATTCGGCATAAGCACACATCGTCGGATTATTGGCAAATACACCACCATCAATATTAATCATTTTCTCTTTGGTTGTCAGGTTGGTAATTTCTGCCGGCGGGAAATAAGTAGGTGCCGCAGAGGTAGAACGCACCACATCACGCACAAAAAAATCGCGTTTCTTATCTTTGGCTTCTATACTGCTAAAAAAGAAAGTTGTCTTATGCCTCATATCGTAAGTGGTTACGGTACAAGGTTTCAGCAAATTGCTCATTCGTAAATCGCCAAAAGTGTCCATAAAAATGCGTTCTATAACCGACGGATTATACATTGCCGAATCGACTAATGAGCGTAACCCTAACCACGATTTTCGCTTGGATTTATTGAAAATATCAAAGCCTTTTTCGGAATAAAATTTCAACGCTTCGGTAGCCGTATATTTTGCCGAAGAATTTTTGTCTGTATCGTTCGGCGTCAAATAAAAACACGCCAAGATACCACCGGTACTTGTCCCGACTATCATATCAAAATAATCGGCAATACGGGCTGTTGCATTGCCTGTCAAATTTTGCAACCGTTGTTCTACATACTCAAGAACCATTGCCGGAATAATACCTCGCATTCCGCCACCGTCAAGAGATAATACGCGTACTTTTTTCATTGGAATTTATTTTTTATAACTTCTGCAAGTTACAGAAAAAAATAATCTGTACTCATAAGTTTATAATCCTTTTTTTTCTACTTATCTTTTTATAAAATAAAGTATCTTTGTTGAAAATTATAATAAAACAATAAACAATATGGCTACAAACACATTACAAGACTATGGCATTGCAGAAATGCTAAAACGCCTTGGCATAGAAGAAGTTAACAATGGTGTTTCAACCGGCACAGAATGGTTTGAAACCAAAGGCGACATTACCGAATCGATTTCTCCTATCGACGGTAAACTCATTGCCAAAGTTCGTAACGCTACTTTGGAAGATTACGAAATGGTGATGAAAAAATCACAAGAAGCTTTCAAAGAATGGAAAATGGTACCTGCCCCATTACGCGGTGAAGTCGTTCGACAAATTGGCTTAGCCCTTCGTGAACAAAAAGAAGATTTGGGTAAATTGGTAACCTTGGAAATGGGAAAAATCTATCAAGAAGGTTTGGGCGAAGTACAAGAAATGATTGATATCTGCGATTTTGCCGTAGGACAATCGCGTCAATTGTATGGTAAAACAATGCCTTCGGAACGATACAAACACCGTATGTTCGAACAATGGCATCCGCTGGGAACCGTAGGTTTGATAACTTCTTTCAACTTTCCTGTTGCCGTGTGGGCATGGAACGCTATGATTGCGGCTGTTGCCGGTGATGTTGTGGTATTGAAACCCAGTTCAAAAACACCGCTAACCGCAATTGCTATTCATAAAATTATCAATAAGGTATTGAAAGACAACAATGTACCGGAAGGAGTATTCAATTTGGTGATTGCCAAATCTTCCGTTATGGGCGACAACTTTCTGAAAGACAAACGCGTACCGTTAATTTCCGTAACCGGTTCCACAGCCGTAGGAAAACATGTCAGCGGTATTGTTTCGAAACGCTTAGGTCGTGTTATTGCCGAATTAGGTGGAAACAACGCTATCATTATCAGTAAAGAAGCCGACTTGGATATGGCAATTCCCGCCATTGTCTTTGGCTCGGTAGGAACAGCCGGACAACGCTGTACTTCTACTCGTCGATTGATTATCCACGAAGATGTATACGATGAAATAGTCGCTAAATTGATAAATGCTTACAAGCAAGTTGTCAATCATATCGGAAACCCATTAGATGAAAAAACATTGGTAGGACCGCTAATTGACCATTTCTCTGTTGATTTGTTCAAAAATGCCGTTACCAAAGTACAAGAAGAAGGCGGTAAACTGTTGTTTGGCGGAGAAGTATTGTCGGGCGAAGGTTACGAATCGGGTAATTATGTAGTACCTGCCTTGGCAGAAGCCAAAAATGATTTCAAGATTGTTCAAGAAGAAACATTTGCACCTATCTTATATCTCATCAAATACAAAACCTTTGATGAAGCATTGGCTATCCATAATGATGTTCCGCAAGGATTATCATCTGCTATCTTTACCATGAATATGAGAGAAGCCGAAACTTTCCTCTCGGCACAAGGTTCCGACTGCGGTATTGCCAATGTCAACATAGGAACTTCGGGAGCAGAAATCGGTGGTGCCTTTGGTGGTGAAAAAGATACCGGTGGCGGTCGCGAATCGGGTTCAGATGCTTGGAAAGCATATATGCGTCGTCAAACCAATACTGTAAATTACAGTACCGATTTGCCTCTGGCACAAGGAATTAAATTTGATTTCTAAGAAACATTTCCTTACCATATATAAAAAAAGCCGACTTCCGTCGGCTTTTTTTGTGCTTCATCTTAAACTTGTTTTTTCGCTTTTCGTATACCCTTTTGTTTTTTTGACAACACAAATTTTACAAATAATGAAAAAGAAAATACTTGCTTTGGAAGATGCACCATCTATCCAAAAAATCTTAGAAATGGTTTTGAATAAAGATTACGAAATCATTACCAAAAACGATGGACAAGAAGGTTTAGAATGGTTGCAAGAAGGTAACAATCCTGATCTTATCATCAGTGATGTAAATATGCCAAATATCAGTGGTGAAGATTTCTTGAAACAAATTAAAGTAAGTGCTTTATTCAAAGACATTCCTGTCATAATGTTGAGTGGTATAGAAAATAGTGCCGAACGCATCAAAATGTTGAAACTCGGTGCCGATGATTATATGATTAAGCCATTCAACCCGGAAGAACTGAAATTGAAAATAGAAATTCTTTTAAGCCGTGTTGCCAATGGATAAAAATACCATCATTTACATTGGGGACGATGATAAGATGTCGTCGTTCTTATCCAATCATTTTACTTTGTTACAAGTAAAAGATATCAGCGAATTTTATAAAAAATACGATTCGTTGAAATTACGCAATATCCATTCTATCATTGTGGATTTTTGGGACGAAGATGTAAAAACATTTTTGTTCCATAAACACAATGCCGAACTCTTTATTTTAGCAAAAATTCCATTTCTACTTTATGCTCGCAATAAAGTTTCATCTAAAAATAAGAATATCGCAAAAGCACAAGGTATTGATGACATTATAGCCCATTCGTTTGATGAAACAGCTCTTCTGCTACGCATACTATGGCTGAAAAATCATACAAATGATAAACTTGAAAAAATTAATAATTTACAAAAAAAATCGGAAGAAAAGATTCCTCTGTGGAAACGCTCTTTCGACATTTTTTTTTCGTCCATAGCCATCGTCCTTGCCTCTCCTATTCTTTTGTTGATAATCATTTTATTAAAACTCGAATCAAAAGGTCCTATTTTTTACATCAGCAAACGCGTTGGTATGGGCTATAAAATTTTTGACTTTTATAAATTTCGCTCAATGTATGTCGATGCCGACCAACGCCTGAAAGAACTGGAACATTTGAACCAATATGCCGAAGAAGAATTACCAACGGAAGAAACCGAAAAAAATAACTCAACTATTACTTCCGATACTGTACTTATAGCCGATGATGCAACTATTTCGGAAAGTGAATTTTTAAAATTACAAAAAGAAAAACAAGAAAAACCATTTGTAAAAATCAAAAATGATCCTCGCATCACTAAAGTCGGTCGATTCATTAGAAAAACAAGTTTAGATGAATTACCACAACTATTTAATGTTTTAAAAGGCGATATGTCTATTGTGGGCAATCGTCCTATCCCTCTCTACGAAGCAGAAATGCTTACCTCCGACCGTTGGGCAGAACGCTTCTTGGCACCGGCAGGGATTACGGGTCTGTGGCAAGTTACAAAACGCGGAAAAGCCAACATGTCTAATGAAGAACGCAAAGAACTCGATAATATTTATGCTCATAATTTCTCTTTTTCTTATGATTTAAAAATTATTTTAAAAACATTTAAAGCTTTGTTGCAAACAGAAGATGTATAAATATTATTTTACAGCTATATTCCTATTATGTCGCCTTCTTGTTTCCGGACAAGATACGACTATCGTTCCGGATAAAGTTCTTCATGTTCCGACTCTCGGCAAAGCCATTGATATGGCTTTGGAACATTCGCCATTACTGAAAGTAAAAGATGTGGAAAAAGCCATTAAAATTTATCAATTGAAATCGACTCGCAAAGAATGGCTCGATTATATCGGCATGGAAGGTTATTGGAAATACGGAACTATCGATAATGTTACGATTCAAGAAATAGACAACAGTATGGTGCCAACAACCTATACCGGCATTAATACGCGTTTTGCTACGGGCGTATATATCAAAATGTCGTTTTTTTCGTTTCTCGACCACCGCAACAAAGTATTGCAAGCACAAGAAGCTATTGATAAATCGAACTATGAACGGGAAATAGCACAAGATGAAATACGAAAACTTGTCATACAACAATACAATGAATATCTGTTGGCAAAAAAAATATTATTGGTTAAAACAAAATCAAAAGTTGCGATAGAAATTCAACTACAAAAAGCCGAACAAGATTACGAAAACGGAAATATCAATATCTATGAATTGACAAAAGTAATGGAATCCAGTAATAAACTAATGGGCGAATATCAAAAAGCCGTTACAGGATTTCGGGTTGCTTATCTTATGCTGATGGACTTGATAGGTGAACTTGACAAAGTAAACCTAAATAACTAATAGTATGGATATTATACAACTCATACGACTTATATTAAAACACCTCAAAGTTGTTATTATCGTTCCGGTAGCTTTGGTTATTTTGGTCTTTATGCTCACGCGTGATATGCCTAAAAGTTATCAGTCGAAAACCGTTGTTTATACCGGCATCGGTACCGGTTACACTTTAGAATCGGTAAGTAATTCCAATTTTGATTTTTTGAAAAACAAAACCGCTTTTGATAATCTAATCAATATTATTGAATCACGCAAAACCTCCGAAGAAGTTGCATTACGATTACTGGCAAAAACACTGTATTATAAAACACCTTATCCACAATATATTACAAAAGAACATTATCTGAAATTTATGGGTGAATTTTCCGATTCACTGAAAAAAAAATTAACCGGCAACTCCTATGAGGAAACCTTTGATAAATTATACGGATACATTCACAAGAATCAAGAAAACGATATTTACAAACTGCTGAACCACGACCATCCCTATTTCTCGATAAAAGCCATCTCTAAAATAAAAGTAAACCGTATTTCCAATAGTGATTTGATAGAAATATCTTATGAATCGGACGACCCTGCCATTTGTCAACAAACCCTGGAAATTTTGAATAATGTCTTTGTAAACCATTATAAAGATTTGAAACGCAATGAAACTAACGATGTACTTGCCTATTTTGAAGAACAATTAAAAATAGCAAAAAAACGCTTGCAAGCAGCCGAACAAAAACTATTGAAGTTTAATGAAGACAATCACATTATAAACTATTACGAAGAAACTAAACACATTTCAAAATACAAAGAAGATTTGACTCTGTTGTATCAACAAGAATTGATGGCATCGGTAGCAGCTAAAGCAGCCAAAGAAAAAGCACAACAACAACTCGACGAACGCAACAAATCATTGATAAAACATTCGGATATTGTAGCCCAACGCAAACAACTTGTTGATATAGCCGGAAAAATTGCCATTTTGGAAGCCAATAAAGATTCTTTACCGGAATATCAAGACAAGCTACAAAATCTTTACTTTCAACAAAACAGACTAAAAGTAAGAATGAAAGAAACCGTCAATGACTTAAATATTATCGAAAACACAAATACCGGTTTATCACAAACAGAAATCTTGACACAATGGCTTGACAACACCATTAAATACGAAGAAAGTAAAGCTCGCCTCACAATATTTCAAGAAAAATTGAAAGAACTCGAAAAAACTTATGACCATTATGCTCCTCTCGGTGCTACTATCAAACGCATAGAACGCGAAATAAGTGTTACCGAAAAAGAATATCTGTCTATACTAAAAGGGCTCAACGACAGTAAAGCAATGAAAAAAAACATACAAATGTCTACCAATCTAAAGATATTGGATAAGCCATTTTATCCCATTATACCAAAGCCTTCAAAACGAAAATTACTAGTAATGGCTGCCGGCTTAGTAGGCTTTATTATGGTTGTCTTTTTGCTGATAGTTGTAGAATATTTCGATTCTACCATCAAAACACCTGACAGGCTGAAAGAATTGGCAGGAATCCCTGTATTAGGGGTTTATCCTCGCCTCTTAAAAAAAACAAAAGGTATTGATTTTGAATATATCAAAATGCGTACGATTGATGAAATAACACAAAAACTTCGTTATTTTTCATCATTTCATCAAACAAAACCTATTGTAATTCTTTTTTTTAGTACCAAACGCGGTGACGGAAAAACAAAAATTGCCGATGTATTGATGCAAAAATTGGAATCGTATGAATATAATGTTGCCTTTTTGAATTATACTTTAAAAGGCAGAGAAGACGAAAGTCTTGGACAAGAAAATCATTTCAGCTATTCTTTTGAAGAAGTCTTGAAGCGTGATTTTGATTTTGATAATTTTTGTTCTTTCAACAATGTAGGCGATACCATTGACAAAGAAAACAGAGATTTTATTTTTATTGAAATTCCTCCTATCCTTCACAATCCTACTCCAATTCGTATCTTCTACAAGACACATTATGCCTTATTAATTACTCGTTCCAACAGAGCTTGGACAAATGCCGAAACTCGTACCTTGGATTATCTCAAAAAAACACTTCCTACCGACCTGCCTTTCGAAGCTGTTGTCAATGGCGTTGAAGTTGATACTCTTGATGATATCATTGGTGAAATTCCCAAAAAACGCTCCTTGATACGACGCTTGGTGAAACAATTAATTAAATTCCAATTTACAGCTAAAAATAAATTGTAGAAACTGTGAATTTCATCAAAAAGATTATTCAAAAACAAGATTTTCTATCGTTTGCGGGAAACCTCTCCTATGCCATTTTAGGATTTGTCAGTTTCCTTCTACTCACACGCAGTTTCGAAAAAGATATTTTTGGCGAATGGGTATTATTTATTACCACTTCCAATTTTATCGGAATGTTTCGTTTTGGTATCACCCGCACTGCCATTGTGCGTTTTTTGTCGGGTGCCGACAAAAAACAAGAAAAAATATTAATCGGTTCCAATTGGCTCATCAGCATTATTATTACAATTATTTTGATAATAATCGTGTGGCTTTCCTATTTTTTTGCAAAAACTCCCATTGACCATTCTGGATTTAAACTGTTTTTCCGGTGGTATCCACTATTTGCCATTGCCAACTTACCATTGAACAATGCCCTTACCGTATTGCAAGCCAAACTAAAATTTGGCAATATCCTGTTTCTTAGAACTTTAAATATCTTTTTATTCGACCTGTTTCTTGTTATCAATCTTTTATATTTGCATTGCTCCGTTACAACTGTTGCCATTGTCCTTATTTCATTGAATGCCCTCACCTCTGTCATCAGTTTAATAAAACAATGGGATGGGCTTCGGTTTCTCAGCTATGCCTCCCGAAAAGTTATCAAAGAAGTACTTGATTTCGGAAAATATACCACAGGGACACTCATTGGCAGTAACCTTCTAAAAAGTGCCGATACTTTTATTATTGGACTAAGTCCTTTTTTAGGAACTACCGGTGTGGCTCTTTATAGTATTCCGATGAAACTTACGGAAATAATGGAAATCCCGCTTCGCAGTTTTGCCAACACAGCCTTCCCCAAAATGTCGAAAGCCAGTATTCAAAATAATTTGGAAGAAGTAAAACGATTTTTCTACACCTATTCAGGTAGCTTACTGCTGTTATTTATACCGTTTAGTATTATCAATTTTATACTGGCACCTTATTTTGTCGTCTTTCTCGGTGGTGAACAATACCTTGATACTACCAATATCTACCGTTTGTTTGCCATTTACGGACTCATCTTACCTCTCGACCGTTTCACCGGCGTAGCCCTCGATGCTATTAATAAGCCCAAACAAAATTTCCACAAAGTAAATGCTATGGTATTTGCCAATATCGTTGGTGACCTTATTGCCGTATTTGTGTTTCACAGTGTATTTGGGGTTGCCCTCATTACCATTTTGATGACTTTGGTAGGTATCATCTTTGGGTATTATTTCTTACATAAAGAAATAACCTTAAACTTTTATCGTATTTTTAAAGACGGTTTTAGTTTTTTAATGCATTTCAAACGCAACTTATGAAATCTGACGAAGCACTATACAATTCCGATAAAAAGTTTAAGATTTTCATTAACATTTTAGCTGTCATCATGCTTTCTCTTGTCATGGGATTTGCTATTGCCAAAGGTGGTATTCTTGCTATCGCAGCCTTTGGTATGCTTCCATTTATTGCTATTTTTTTGAATAAAATCTTTCTCAACCCACGCCTTGGTATGATAACAATATTAGCACTTGCTTTTATTGCTATCGGATTAATCCGTTATATGCCAGTAAAAATTCCTCTCGGACTCAGTGTCGATGCTTTTCTTATCCTCATTTATATAGCTTTGTTTTTCAAATCTACGCGTAGTTATGTACCTTGGCATAAAGCAAGCTCCCCACTCACCTATGCCGCCATTATTTGGTTCTTATACAGTTTGTTTGAACTTGTCAATCCTGAAGCCATTAGCAAAGTAGCTTGGTTTTATGCTATGCGTGGCGTTTCATTATACATGCTGTTAACTATTCCTTTGGTTTTCATCTTGTTTGATAAATTTGAAAACATGCAACAATTTTTTCTGATTTGGGGCTTCTTTTCTTTGTTAGGCTCGTTGAAAGGTATGATGCAACTTTTTATAGGTGTCGATTATGCCGAAAAAGCATGGTTAGATGCGGGCAATGCCGTTACTCATATTTTGTTTGGGAAACTTCGCGTATTTTCGTTTTATAGTGATGCCGGACAATTTGGGGCTTCGCAAGCTCATACCGGCATTGTTTTCAGCATTCTTTATGTAGGCTGTAAAATAAAGAAATATAAACGCTTTTATTTGCTTGTTGCCGTTCTCGGATTTTACGGCATGCTTATCTCCGGGACCCGTGGTGCTATCGTCATCCCACTTGTTGGACTAATGATTTATTTCGGACTTCAAAAAAATGTTAAAATGATTGTAACCGGTCTTATTTTAACCTCTGCTATTTTTGTTTTCTTTAAATACACAACTATTGCTAACGGAAATGCTCAAATAAGGCGAATGCGAACAGCTTTCGACCCAAACAATCCGTCATTACAAGTTCGTCTCCGAAATCAAAAAATATTAAAAACATATTTAGCTTCTCGTCCTTTTGGCGGAGGCATTGGTTCCGCAGGAAATTGGGGAAGACGATTTTCTCCAAATGGGTTTTTAGCCAATGTCCCTACTGACAGTTGGTATGTGGCTATTTGGGCTGAACAAGGTGTAGTTGGTCTTACGCTTCATTTGCTTATCTTATTTTTCATATTGGGCAAAGGGGCTTGGGTTTCAATGTTTGAGTTGAAAAACAAATTGATAAAAAACAAAATAATGGCTCTTACCGCAGGTCTTGGTGGCATTATGGTGGCCTCATACGGCAATGGTATTTTAGGTCAACAACCCACCGGCATATTACTTTATTTCAGCATGGCTTACATTTTTTTGGCTCCAAAATTAGAACACGAATTAGATGAAACAACATCATTAGAAAAAGCATAATAAAAGACTAAACATTTCTGCTGAAAATCAGTATAAAACTATGTTTCTGTTAAATAAACACATATTTTTCATCAATGAACAACTCATTGCCACTTGTATCAATCATTTCCATAAATTATAATCAATCACAAGTAACACTTGAATTTTTAGACTCTATATTCAACATCACTTATCCTTTTTTCGAAGTTATCATTGTAGACAATGGCTCGCCTTCTGACAATCCCGATATTTTAAAACAAAAATTTCCACAAATTAATCTTATTAAAAGTGAGAAAAACCTTGGTTTTGCCGGTGGTAATAATCTTGGCATTCAAGCTGCCAAAGGGAAATATCTTCTCTTTATTAACAATGATACGGAAGTGGAACCCGATTTTTTGGAACCGCTAGTGAAAACGATAAGCCAAGACGCTACTATTGGAATGGTATCTCCAAAAATAAAATTTTATTTCAGTAACGATAAAAACACTATTCAATATGCCGGTGCTGTTGGAATCAACCCATATACGGGAAGAGGTAGTAAAATCGGTTCTTTTGCAACAGACCAGGGGCAATATGATGATATCAGAGAAACCGCTCTCGGCCATGGTGCTACGATGATGGTACCAATGAAAATCATCAAAGAAGTTGGATTGATGCCCGATATTTTCTTTCTATATTACGAAGAACACGATTGGTGTGAACATATCAAACGCTCCGGTTATAAAGTTTATTATGTCGGAACTTCTACGGTATATCATAAAGAATCGATGAGTGTAGGCAAAAACTCACCACTAAAAATGTATTATATGACTCGTGGCAGACTACTTTTTACCAGAAGAAATACACATGGACTCAAAAAAATATCAGCCCTTTTATTTTTCACTATCTTTTCACTTCCCAAAAACAGTCTCAAATTATTATTGCATGGTGAATTTCGCTTATTACTTGCTTTTCTTAGTGCTTTCTTTTGGCATCTTACTCATTTTAAGGTAAATAAAAATCCTAGATTAAACGACAATAATGAAATAATAAATTCTTACACTCATTCTAAAATCAGGTTTGCAAAATGAATAAACTAACCATAATCAAAGAAAATATAAAAGCCAAGAAAAAAGAATTTTCTGAAAATGGTGAAACAATCAGTAATTTTAAATTATTATTTATTATTCTGGGTGCTGCCTATAATATCCTGATGGCAAAATGGTATTTACGAAAATGTGATTATGTAGGTCATTTTGTATCAACCAATAAAAAACCATTGATAAAAAACAACGGCACCATTAAATTAGGTGATCGTGTACGCATTTGGTCTAACATTCATCGAACAATTTTATTTACAGCCAAAAATGCCATTTTGGAAGTCGGCGAAAATTCACGAATAAACGGTTCTCATATTTCTGTGAGTAATCGTTTGACCATTGGAAAAAATGTACGAATTGCCCCTTATTGTATCATTATTGATAGTGATTTTCACAAAGTTGATGACCACTTTTCCAATGCAGGTGTAAGCAAACCCATTGTCATAGAAGATGATGCTTGGATTACGATGCATTGTATGATAATGAAAGGCGTAACAATAGGAAAAGGTGCTGTCGTTGCTTCGGGTGCTGTCGTCACCAAAGATGTTCCACCCTATACGGTTGTTGCCGGTGTGCCAGCAAAAGTCATTAAAACAATTAAACCATAATACAGATGTCATTTATTTTCAACATATTATATTATTTTGAATGGGTTTTTCTTCTGTATATTGCCTTTTCGGTTGCTTATTTACTATTTTTTAGTATTGCCGGTCTTTTTCATTACAATTTATCTCCACAAACTTCTCGAAAACAACGAAAAATAGCTGTTCTTATCCCCGGATACAAAGAAGATGCTGTCATTGTACATACTGCTATGGAAGCATTGAGGCAAGATTATCCATCAGAAAATTATGATATTATCATCATTGCCGATTCTTTTAAACAAGACACTCTCGACGCTCTAAAAAAACTACCTATTATCCTTGTTGAAGTATCGTTTGAAAAAAGCACCAAATCGAAAGCATTAAATAAAGCAATGGAAACGATTGGCGACAATTATGATGTTGCACTTGTCCTTGATGCCGATAATATTATGGAACCAAATTTTTTAGTTCAAATAAATGATGCTTTTAATCGAAATTACAAGATTGTGCAAGGACACCGCATTGCCAAAAACACAGAAACGCCATTTGCCCTTCTCGATGCTATCAGCGAAGAAATTAATAATTACATCTTCAGAAAAGCACATCGGGCAATAGGACTTTCGGCTGCTCTAATAGGTTCCGGAATGGCTTTCGATTATGCATTATTCAAAACAACAATGAAAAATATTAAAGCTATTGGCGGTTTCGACAAAGAGTTGGAAATGTTTTTCTTGAAACACAAACAAACTATCGAATATTTACCGGAAGCTTATGTCCTCGACGAAAAAACCTCAAAAGAAGAAGTCTTTGCCAATCAACGACGGCGTTGGCTTTCGGCACAATTTATCTATTTTTTCAAAAATCTATTACCCGCCACTTACCATTTGATAAGCAAAAGAAACTTTGACTATTTCGACAAAATGATACAAATGGGACAATTACCTCGCGTTATTCTCATTGGTATCGTTGGTTTATTTTCGTTGATTTACGGTGGTCTTTTTTGGCTGTTCAACGAACAATATCATTTTGATATGTTTTTTTACTCTTGGCTAATTTTACTCATTGCTTTGAGTCTGTCAATGATACTTTCCATTCCCCAAAAATTTTATACAAAAAAGACTCTCAAAGCCATTCTGTTCCTTCCCAAAGGAATTGTTTTAATGGTTTTGGCATTATTGAAATTTAAAAATGCCAATAAAAAATTCATACATACAACTCATGAGGTTATTAAACCAAAAAAATAATAAAACAAATGGCTATCATTGGAATATTCGACCATACAAGAAAAATAGATTTATGCTCACAAGAAACAGCATGTTTGATAAATAATACGATAAAAACCGAAGAACCATTTTCTCATTACACCCATAATGATATTTCTATTTTCTTCTTCGGACAATTATTTGATGTCAATAATGCACCAAAACACATATATTCTATTTTTTCTTCCGATAATTTATCAAAATTAAGCACTCTTGACGGACATTATTTATTTTTTATTTTCACCAATGATAAAACATATATCGTAAGAGATCGACACGGTGCAGGATTTCAATTATATTATTCATCTGATTTCTTTGCAACCTCACTTCTCGACCTACACCATTTCAAAACATTTAAAACAGAACCAAACCTTTCGGGGATTCAACATTTTTTGAAATATGGTTTTATAAAAGCTCCCGAAACTGCTTTGAAAAACATTCAAAAGATTCCGGCAGGATATGTTTTAGTTATTGATAATAAAGGAAAACAAAAATTAATAAATATTTATCCACCAACAGACTTTGCTCAAAATTTTGTTGATGACAACGAAGAAGAAGCAACTCAATATTTCGAAGCACTTCACAAAGATGCCATAAAAAAACGCATTGGAAACAGCACACAAGTTAATCTATTGTTAAGTGGTGGGTATGATTCGGGTGGCAATATTTCTGCCCTACGCGATGTATATGGTGGTAAAGCAACAACTTTCTCTATCGGATTCAAAAATAATCCTTGGTCGGAATTGCCTTTGGCAAAATTGATGTCAAGAATTTACGATACCACTCATTATGAATACGAAATCGATGGTCACGAAATCGATGATTTACCTTCTATTGTTGCCTACCTCGGCGATCCGTTCAACGAAAGTGGTATGATGGTCAATTATGCTGTGATGAAGCTAATGAATCAACATAATGAAACGGGAATTACTTTGGGTGGTGATGGCAATGACCAACATTTCGGTACTGCCGGACATGAATTGGCAATGGCTCATAAATATAAAAAAAACGGCATTTCTATTTTACAAAAAATCGTTCATTCCGTATCATCATTACCGCCTTTTGAAAAAGACAATATTCTTTTCAAAATCCGATTTTTCAACGACAAAACACTTCACATTTTAGAACCCGACAATTTTGGTTTTAGAAATAATCTCCTTCAAAAACTTATGCCATCACCATTAGTCGTTCCCGCATCAGCGTCATTTAT
This sequence comes from uncultured Bacteroidales bacterium, assembly GCA_964606715.1. Taxonomy (GTDB): domain Bacteria; phylum Bacteroidota; class Bacteroidia; order Bacteroidales; family JALTDM01; genus CAZSHT01. Next base: position 4,477 of record CAZSHT010000008.1, on the reverse strand, counting down.
TGATTTTGGCAATGATACATTTGACAATCTTTTCTTTAAACACAATTACTATGTTGACATACAACAGGTTATAAACGAACAAATTTTATTTAAAGCATCTAAACTGTCGACATTCTTTAATATCAATCTGACCTTTCCGTATATGTCGACACCGCTTTACAATTATCTAAAAACATTACCCCGCCACTTGAAAGTAAAAGGTACAGTATCGGAACTAGCCAAGGGAAACGGCATATCAAAATTTTTACACAAAAACTACTTAAAAGAAAAATTACCCAAAGAAATTACTCAACGAAAAAAACAAGGTGGTTTTGCTCCATTACTGATTTTCTTTACCGATAAAGAAAAAACAAAAATTTATTGCGATTATATTTTGCAATCGAATTTGACCAAACAATTATTTAACACAAATTATTTAGCACAATTGCTAAACCAACTGCAACACGATATTCAAGGCGACGGCTATTGGTTTTGGTTCAAACAAATTCGTGCTTTTCAACTCTTCAATCTACTGACATTAACTGTTTGGTGGGATATCAACATAGAAAAAAAACAGGTCGGCAGGCTAAATGATTTGTTACCTAAATCCATTTAAAAAGATACCATTATGAGAATTGCCATAGAAGGACAACGCTTATTTAGAGAACGAAAACACGGAATGGATTTCGTTGCTTTGGAATTGGTAAAACAAATCATGCTCCTTGACCAACAGAATGAATATTTTGTTTTTGTAAAACCCGATAAAGATGTATGTTTGCAAAACACAGATAATGTAAAGATTATAGAACTCGAATCCGGTGGCGGGTATCCAAAATGGGAACAATCGGCATTGCCCAAAGCCGTAAATTTATACAATTGTGATTTATTGCATTGCACCAGCAATACAGCCCCTCTACACTCTCCCGTTCCATTGGTCATCACATTGCACGACATCATCTACATGGAAAGCTTGTCTTTGTTCAAAAAAGGCTATACTCTCTATCAACGCTTGGGCAATATGTATCGCCGTATTGTTGTACCTCGCGTATTGCATAAAGCCGATAAAATAATCACCGTATCAAAATTTGAAAAACAACGCATCAAAGATTTCTTTCATCTTCCAGAAGAAAAACTTGTTGCCATATACAATGGTGTGGGTAAGCATTTTAGAATTATCAATGATAAAAAACAACTCGCACAAGCAAAAGAAAAATACCAATTGCCCGATAAATATATCTTTTTCTTGGGCAATACCGATCCGAAAAAAAACACCAAAGGTGTATTACAAGCATACGGCAATTTTGTAAAAAAAGAAGGACACAACATTAAACTACTAATGCTTGATTTTGACAACAATGAATTAAGAAAAATTTTACAAGAAATCGAACAACCGGAACTCATAAACGATATTCATTTGGCAGGTTATGTTCCCAATAGCGACTTGCCGGCTATTTACAATTTGGCAACACTGTTTTTATACCCTTCTCTTCGTGAAAGTTTTGGAATTCCGATTTTGGAAGCAATGGCTTGCGGAACACCTGTTGTTACTTCCAATACTTCCAGTATGCCCGAAATAGCCCAAGATGCTGCCTTCATTGTCAATCCTTACAAACCGAACGAAATCACCAATGCTATAATAACTATATTGAATGACAATAATTTATCAATGACCCTTCAAGAAAAAGGTCTTTTGCAAGCCGAAAAATTTTCATGGGAACAAATGGCAAAAGAAGTCATTCAATTGTATAGTAATATTTTAACTTCAAAACATTAAAAACGCCATGAGTAAACTAAAAGGATACGACATTATCATTGTAGGATTGCAACCTTGGGATATTGAAATAGGTAGCAATTGTAAAAACATTGCATTAGAATTATCCAAATCAAATCGTATTTTATATGTCAATTCTCCTCTCGACAGGCTAACATCTTTGCGAAAAAAAGATGATAAAAAAATAAAAAAAAGATTACAAATTATTAACCGAATGGAACCTGCCATTCGAAAAATAGACGACAATATTTGGGAATTTTATCCTCGTATCATCATTGAATCCATCAGTCGTCTATCTATCAATTTTTTATTTGATATTTTAAATAAACGAAACAACAAACGCTTTGCGAAAGAACTAAAATGGGCTATCAAAGAATTACATTTTTCCGACTACATAATCTTTAATGACAGCGATATACTTCGTAGCTTTTATTTAAAAGAGCTTTTAAAACCTAAATTGTATGTTTATTACACACGCGACAATTTGGTTGCAATGGATTATTGGAAACTTCAAGGTGCACGCATTGAACCCAAACATATGGCCAAAGCAGACCTTGTAGTTGCCAATTCCACCTATTTGGCTCGCATAGCTTCACAATATAATCCAAAATCTTATTTTGTAGGACAAGGTTGCGATGTAACTATGTTCAACCGGAAAATGGTATATGAGATTCCTCAGGATATTGTTTCAATAAAAAAACCTATTGTAGGTTATATTGGTGCCCTCTACACCATGCGTCTTGATATTGAAATTTTAAAACATATTGCCAAAAATTTACCCGAAATCAGTTTAGTTCTGATAGGTCCCGAAGATGATGAATTTAAACAAAGTGAATTACACGAAATGAAAAATGTTCATTTCTTGGGTAGCAAATCCCCCAAAGAGTTACCGGCTTATTTATATACTTTTGATGTAGCTATCAACCCACAAATACTCAACGAAATAACCATAGGTAATTACCCACGAAAAATAGACGAATATTTGGCTATGGGGAAACCTGTTGTTGCAACAAAAACCGAAGCTATGGACTATTTTTCAGATTATACTTACTTAGCTTCCAACAAAGAAGAATATATCCCCCTCATAAAAAAAGCATTACAAGAAGATTCTGCTTCTTTACAAGAAGCCCGTAGCTCTTTTGCACAAACACATACTTGGAAAAACAGTGTTGAACTTATTTCTGAAAAAATGGATAACTTTTTACAAGAAAAAGAATACCAAAACTAATATTATTGCGTAAAAAAGAACAAGCATAAAAACTTAATTATGAGGTTATACCAAGAAAATTTTGAGGAAAATTCCCTCCCGTCCATCATAGCTTTGGCTTTTCTTCCGTATCTTGTATATTTGGCTCCTCATGCTCCTCATAAACACATCATTTCCAATTATTTTGTACTTGGTATATTCTTTCTTATTCTTACTTTTCGTATTATCTTTCTTTTTTCTCCTCCTAAAAAATACTCATTGTCGATATCAAAAACTCTCATTTTACTAACTAGTGCTTGGTGGAGTTTTGTTTTTATTGGTGAACTTTATTACAGTCAATCGTTTGAATTTATTGACACCATTTTGTTTATCATTATATTAGGCGTAACCAGTGCCGGTTCATTCAGTATGTTTAAACGCAAAGATTTGGTTTTGCCCTATATTCTCATTATGACTATTCCATCATTTTTCGGCGTACTCTTTTACGGACACGAAATAAGTCACTCTCTAAGTTATGCCCTATTATTGTTTGGTGGATTCAATATAGCCTATGCTCTTAGAAATAATAAAATTTGGCTTGATTTAGTTGAGAACCGTAAAATAAACAGTCAAAAAACAAAAGAATTATCTGCAAAAAATCACTTATTGGAAGAAGCTTTGGAAGAAGCTAAAACAGCGGCCAAAGTAAAATCAGAATTTTTGGCTAATATGAGCCACGAAATACGCACCCCCATGAACGGTATTATTGGTGCTACCGATATTTTGCAAGATATGCCATTGGAAGATGAAGCAAAAAAAATGGTTTCTATTATTTCCAAATCCGGAAACTCTCTTTTGAGAATCATAAACGATATTTTGGATTTTTCCAAAATAGAAGCCGGAAAACTCGATATCGATGAAATACCATTTAATTTGCAAAAAGCACTCGACGAAGTTGTAGAATTATTCCGTATTAAAGCCAATAAGAAAAACTTGGAATTTATTTATTCCTTTGATAATCGTATAAAACATCTTGTCATTGGTGATGAAGTACGCATAAATCAAATACTTATAAACTTACTGGGAAATGCCATAAAATTTACAAATAAAGGACATATTATACTGAAAGTCAACATCATAAATGACGGCAAAGAAAATTATCTCATCAAATTCTCAATAGAAGATACCGGCGTAGGAATTCCGCCCAATAAACAAAAACAAATATTCGAATCATTTACACAAGCCGATGGTTCAACAACTCGAAAATTTGGCGGAACCGGATTAGGAACAACTATCTCCCGAATGTTGGTAGAACTGATGAATGGTACCATTGGACTGATAAGCCCCAATCCTAATTTAAAAAGCAATAAAGGTTGTATATTCCATTTTACCATTCCACTAAAAAAAGGTGATCCTATTGTAAAAAAAGAATTGTTTGACGGTTCGCTAAAAGGCAAAAAAGCCCTCATTATTGACGATAACAGAATAAATAATATTGTCATTGAAAACATGTTGAAAAATATTTCTATCGAAGCAAAAAG
>CAZSHT010000007.1:13206-28620 GCA_964606715.1 uncultured Bacteroidales bacterium | reverse complement strand
CGCGACTTGAAAGCAAGGGATATGCCTATCTACAACCTATTGCATCTAACGACACCGATGAAGGTCGTCAACAAAACAGACGGGTTGAATTTAAAGTCTTGAGCAACTAACATTCTTTAATTTTCCACGAAATAAAAAAACCGAGAAATAATGACTTCTCGGTTTTTTTATTGTTTAATCAAAATCTATTTTTTTCAATCCACCCGTTTATCGAAATATGGATTATCATCTATTGATTTCCCTTTACTTGGATCATTGACAATATGCCGTGGGGGTAATTCGTCTTTGTTGGTTTCTTTCTCAGAATCTTGTCCAAACAACGACATTTGTCGTCCTGAACGATTAATAGCCGGCTCTTCATCTAAATCATCAAGATTGGAATACATATCATCAATAACTTCTACCGATGATACACTCTCACTTATCTTTGTTTCTTCAGACTGTTTCTCTGTGTCTGTTGCAGGAACAGAAGTTGGCTGTGTTGTTGTAGAAGAAAATGACGGTGCCACCGATTCCGGTTTCTTTTTCGATTGTCTTGTTGCAATTTCGGTAATATCAGTCACTTTAAATCCTGTTGCCATTATTGTAATGCTCAATTTTTCGCCCAATGATTCATCAATGGCAATTCCATAAATAATATCTGATTCTTGTCCTGAGCTTTGTTGCAAACTCTCAAGCAACACTTGTAATTCTCCGGTTGTAAGTTCCCCTTCTTTTCCCGTTGCAATGTTTAATAAAATATTCTGAGCACCTGTAATATCATTGTCATTCAGCAATGGCGAATCCAATGCTTCTGCCAAGGCTTCTTCCACTCTGTTTTCACCTTCGGCCTGTCCGTTACACATCAATGCCACGCCACTATTACGCATTACCGAATCAACATCTGCAAAATCAACATTAACAAAACCTTTGAGTGTAATTATTTCGGCAATTCCTTTGGCAGCTGTCGTCAAGATATTATCGGCTTTTTTGTAAGCCTCCGAAAGTGGCAACTCACCGTGAATTTCCAATATCCGTTGATTATTGACAATCAACAAGCTGTCGACAACTTCTTTGAGCTTCTCAATACCTTTGATAGCCTGCTCTATGCGTTTTCGTCCTTCTGCCAAAAATGGAAAAGTCACAATCGCTACGGTAAGAATTCCTTTTTCATATGCTTTTTGTGCAATGACAGGGGCCGCTCCTGTTCCCGTTCCTCCTCCCATTCCTGCTGCAATAAACAACATTTTAGTTCCTCTATCAAGGACTTCTTCTATTTTTGCCAAAGATTCCATTGCGGCAGCCTCACCGCGAGCCGGATTATTACCTGCTCCAAGACCTTCCATTTCTTCTTCTCCAATTTGTATTTTATTGGGAATATCACTTTTTTCCAAATCTTGAACATCGGTATTGAAAATATAAAATTCGACATCATAAATACCTTGATTATACATTGTATTTACCGCATTTCCACCACTTCCTCCGACACCAAAAACTTTTATTATCGAATTTTCTTTTGGCGTAACTTTTAAATTAATAAATTCTTCTTCCATAATAATTATTTTTTGAGTAAAACAATTTGAATTAATTCATCTTTATGTCTTCTTCTTCTTTCCCAAAAAGAAGGTCGGTCATTCCACCAAAAATACGCTCTCCAAAACTATTGATTGAGCGTTTTCGTTTCTTCTTATTTTCCATTTCCACCTCTACTGCTACCGGTTCTTCTTGTTCAACTTTTTGCTCAAACGATTTTGTAATATCCGCATCGGGATGTTTTTTCAAATATTCAATACCGGCCAATATCAATCCTGCATTGGTTGACAAAGAAGGTTTGAAAAGTGCTTTTGTCTCTTTAAACAATAACGGTGATGCTATACGCGCTTCCATTCCCAATAACAATGATATTTTTTGTGCAAGATGTTGCAATTGTGAACCGCCTCCTGTCAATACGATTCCCATTCCTATTTCATTATTGGAAACACCGGCTCGTTGTATTTCCGAAACAGCATATTTTATAATCTCATCGACACGCGCTTGAATAACTTCCGACACTTTCTTTATGGAAATTTCCCTGTCGCCATACCCTTCATTCGGAATTTTGATAATATCATCACCCAACTGCGACGGTAAACAACTACCGTATTTCAATTTTATTTCTTCCGACAAAGCTTCTGTCAATTTCATCGTTTTCTTCACATCGGCAGTAATTGATTTTCCACCAAACGGTATTACTGCTGTAAATACCAATCTATGATCTTTAAAAACTGCTATGTCGGTTGTTCCTCCACCAATATCAAACATTATCACACCGGCCTCTTTTTCATCACCGGTAAGTGTTGCCAATGCCGATGCCAAAGGCTCCAAAATATATTCTATCACTGTTACTTCGGCCATTTCTAATGCCATATCCAATGCCCGCAATGCTTTCTCATCGGCCATAATCAAATGATAGTTGGCCTCTAAGCGTTTTCCCATAGCTCCTACCACATCATAAATGCGTTCACCATCTAAGAAATAATCCTGAGCTATGATACTCAAAATTTTCTTATTTTCAGACACCGTTGAGTTCCTAATTTTCTCTTCCAATTCTTTCAGATGGCGTGTCTCTATCAATGAATCTTCTTCGTTCAACACGACATAATCATTTACTCTGGTAGAACGAATATGATCGCCTGCTACTCCTACAAAAACACGATTAATTTTTTCTCCTATTTTTTTCTCCACCTCTGCAACTACGCGTTTTATAGATTCTCCTACCTGTGTTACATTTCTTACGGCTCCCCTCAACATCCCGACAGAAGATACCGAGGCTGAGGCTTTTATTGTAAGATGACCGGACTCATCTATTTCGGCAAATGTGCAAACAATCTTTGTAGTTCCAATGTCGATAGCAGCAATTTTTTGTGTTTTCATAAGCATAATATTATTTTTTTTGACAAACGATTTGATTTTTATATTTCAAATTAATAACCTTATATTTTTGCCATCCTACTCGAGGAAGCACTTTTTCATAGAATGTCTCAAGATACATAAATTTTTTCTTATAATCACTCATATTTCCAAACTGAATTTCAAAACTTCCCACCAACGGTATTAACACTATTTCGTCTTCTCGCAAATCAATCTGCTCTATGTTGTGCCTCCAAAACGGATGGTTATAGATATAGCTTCCCAATACAAAAACATCGTGCAATACAGAATCCCGTTTCATTAAAAAAGGGCCTGTTTGTGCATTAAAATTTTCGGCTATCATTTTTTCATTTATATCTACTCCTGTTACAATCGGCACATGCGTTATATATTTCGGCAAATATTCCATGTCATAGCCGTCTTCGTCCAAATAAAAGCTACTATGGTCATTTGCCAATAAGCGAATAATAGGATTGCGTTGTGTAAAACGAATGTATAAAGTTCCATTATAATCATGATACACCTCTATCTCCTTTATCACATGATTCGATTTCATCAAATGCTCCAACGCCAAAGTATTGAGACTATCCAATAATTGACCTTCAATTTTTATCTTATTATTCGCCAAAATATCCAAAATATCGTCTTTGTTGATAAATTGATGTTGAGCACTATCGGCAATAATAATTTCCACCGATTTATAACGCATTGTTTCTCTGTAATGGCGTGCTGTTGCTACAGTTATCACAAAATAAATGACAACTCCCAACCAAAACAAAAGTTCTTTTATGCGTTGTTTTCGTTTCATCTATTTACAATCAAATTTGTTTAACATCCAATTTTTCAAAGGCATGACCAATCTATCGATATCACCGGCTCCAATAGTCAAAACAATATCGAATGAACGATTTTCCAATATTTCTATCAACATCTCTTTCTGTGCCAACACTTTCGGCATTTTTGGTAATTGTGCCAACAACCATTCTGAAGTGATTCCTTCAATGGGTTTCTCGCGTGCCGGATAAATCGGCAATAACACCACCTCGTCAAGCATTGACAATGCCTCTACAAAACCATCTGCCAAATCGCGGGTTCGCGTATAAAGATGCGGTTGAAAAATCCCCAAAACGCGTTTCCCGACATACATATTTTTCACCGCCGTTATCAATGATTTCAATTCTTTGGGGTGATGAGCATAATCATCAACAAATAATTTCTCACCACGACATTGCACATCGAACCGTCGAAAATTGCCTTCAAATGTTTTCAAAAAAGGTATCAACTCCGGCAAATCAAATCCCGCTTCCGAAAGTGCCGCCAACACAGCTACGGTATTTTCAATATTATAATATCCGGATATCCCTACTTGCAGGTTTTCGTATCGCTGTTTCGGTGTCGAAAAATGAAAAATCCCGCTTCGCTCGTCAACAATCTCTCCTCGATAATCATCATCTGCTTGCAAACCATAAGTTTTAAATGAATAACGCCCTTGAAAATCGGACTTCAATCTTCCATTGATAAGCAAACTGCCATCGGACGACACCAAATCGGCAAAATCATAAAACGATTGTAACAAGACTTCATATTCTCCATAAATATCCAAATGATCGGCATCAATGGAAGTTATAATTGCGATATGCGGTGATAATTGTAAAAACGAACGATCAAATTCGTCAGCTTCGGTTACAACCCACTCCGATGAATTGCTGTAAAAGAAATTGGTGTTCGAATGTTTTTCAACGCCCCCCAAAAACGCATTGACACCGCCTTTCCGTTGCCCAAGCAAATGGGCTAATAATGAAGAGGTTGTCGTCTTTCCATGAGAACCTGCTACGGCTATATTTTTATATTCCTTTGTGATGATACCCAAAGCTTCTGCCCGTTTTAGAATAACAAAATTATTTTTCAAAAAATACCGGTATTCCAAATGGTCGGTCGGAACAGCCGGGGTATAAACTACCAAAGTTGTATCCGGTGTTAGATTTTCATTTTGAATGAGTTCCAAATTTTCTTCATAATGCAATTTTGCTCCTTCGTCTTCCAGCATCTGCGTCAATGGTGATGGTGTTTTGTCGTATCCCAGAACCCGTTTTTTCGATTTCAAGAAGTAACGCACCAAAGCACTCATTCCGATGCCTCCCGCACCTAAAAAATAAATTGTATGATAATGCTTTATATCCATTTATCTCTTTGCCAATTTTAAAATTTCGGCTACAATATTTTTTGCTGCATCGGGACGCGCAAATTGTTTAATATTGTCACCCAATGATTTCATCAAATCAACATCTTTAAACAACTGAAAAATTTCTTTACTGATTAGGTCGGCATCTTGCTCTTTTATCAACACCGCTGCTTTTTTATTGACCAAAGCCATTGCATTTTTGGTTTGATGATCTTCTGCTACATAAGGCGAAGGCACCAAAATCACCGGCTTACCTACCAATGCCAATTCAGATATAGTTCCTGCTCCTGCTCTCGACACAATGATGTTCGCCAGAGCATAGGCATAATCCATTCGTTTTATAAATTCTGTTATGACAATTCCTTTTTTTCGATAAAAATCAACTTTGTCTTTTACCTTCGGAAAATAAGACTTTCCTGTTTGCCAAATCAACTGCACATTGTTATAGGTAAAATCTTCCAAATGATAAAAAATCGCTTCGTTGATAGCCCTTGCTCCCAAACTGCCTCCTATTACCAATATTGTTGGTTTTGTAGCATCTAAGCCAAAATGTATGGCAGCATCGGCATCTTTCCCCGACAAATCCAAAATATCTTGTCGAACAGGATTTCCGGTATATACAATCTTTTCGGCAGGAAAATAAGTTTCCATACCTTCGTAAGCCACACAAATTTTTTGCACCTTACTCCCCAAAATACGATTGGTAACGCCGGCATACGAATTTTGTTCTTGCACAAGCGAAGGAATACCTTTTTTTGTCGCTACCCGAAGGGTAGGTCCACTGGCATAACCACCGACACCAACCGCTACATCGGGATTAAAAGAATTTACGATGCGTCGTGCCTTCATCATACTTTTCAACAAATTATAAAAAAAGGTAATTGTTTTTATCGATAATTTTCGTTGAAAACCTCTTATGGGTAAACCTTCTATCTTATACCCTGCCGCCGGAACTTTTTCCATTTCCATTTTTCCTTCAGCACCTACAAACAATATCTCAACATCGGGCTGTTGGCGTTTCAATTCATTGGCTATCGATACCGCCGGAAAAATATGCCCACCGGTTCCTCCACCACTGATTATGACTTTCATTTTTTTCATATCTTATGCTTCTTCTGTTTCCAATATTTCTTTTTTATGCCCTTCTACCGAACGACTCACACTTAGAATAATTCCAAATGCAACACCAGTAAACAACAAGGAGGTCCCTCCCATACTGATAAACGGTAAAGGTTGTCCGGTAACAGGGAAAATCCCTGCTGCCACACCCATATTTATAAATGCCTGAATGACAATCAGAAATATCAAGCCAAAGCCTAATATAGCCTCAAACACATACTCGCTTTTTTTCATTATCAACAAAGCGTGATAAAACAAATAGACATATAAAAATACGATTAGCACCACCGCCACAAATCCAAATTCCTCGACTATAATGGCAAATATAAAATCGGAATACGGGTGAGGTAAAATATATTTCTGAACGCTCTTTCCCAAACCTATTCCCCCTATACCATTGGCAGCAATAGCTATTTTTGCTTGAACAGATTGGAAATTCTTATTGTCATCAACAGTTTCTTTTTCATCACTGCCTCCCACAAAAGTTTCTATTCGGCTTTTCCAAGTTGCCACTCGCGAATGCTTCATAAAATAAGGTGCCGTATATATAAATGTCAGTCCAAAAACAGCAACAATCAAAACAGAAGTTACCAAATGTAATATCCTTACGCGTCCAACAAAAAGAATTACCATCGACACAAAGAACAACATTGCTGCGGTTGAAAAATTGGCAGGAAATATCAATCCTGTAATGATAAATACCGGTATTATTAACGGCAAAAACCCTTTCTTAAAATCTTTTATAACATCTTGTTTATCCTTAATCGTCTTTGCTAAATAAACAACCAAAGCTATTTTGGCAAAATCGGAAGTTTGAAAAGTCAAACCAAGCCCCGGAATAACTAACCAACGAGACGCTTGATTTAGATTTGTCCCAACCAGCAATGTCAATATCAACAAAAACACCGATAAAATCATTGATAAGAATGCCAATCGTCCAAAAAATCGATATTCGACATGATGTAATCCGAAAATAATTCCAAAACTACTAAACAACAGAATGGCATGTTTTATAAAAAAATAATATCCTGCATTATGTTTGTAGGCTATCAAGGAAGTAGCACTAAACACCTCCAATAGAGAAATCAACATCAACACGATGATGATAATCCATATAGCGGGATTGCCTTTAAGATATTTAGTAAACAACTGAATCATAGCCTTTTATCGATATTTTTTTTTACAAATTAAACACCGCTGTTTTGAATTGCGTTCCTCTATCTTCGTAATTATTGAACAAATCGAAACTTGCACAAGCCGGCGACAACAATACATTATCACCTGTTTCGGACAGCTCGTAAGCTTTTTGCACAGCATCTATCATATTGTTAGTTTCAACAATTGTAGGCACCACATCGGCAAATGCTGTTTTTAGCTTTTCATTGTCGACACCCAAACAAATTAAGACCTTTACTTTTTCTTTTACCAAATCATACAATTCGGTATAATCATTTCCTTTGTCGACACCACCGGCAATCCAGATAATCGGCTTTTGAATACTTTCCAAAGCATACCAAGTTGAATTGATATTGGTTGCTTTTGAATCATTGATAAATTGCACACCGTGCACTTTGATTACCGACTCCAAGCGGTGTTCAATAGATTTAAAAGTGCGTAAACTTTCTCGCACTTTTTCTTTTTTAATTTTAAGAACACTCCCTGCAATGGCTGATACCATTGAATTGTAAACATTGTGTTTACCTTGTAAGGATAATTCATAGACTGACATAGTAAAAAGGGTTTTATGGTTAGTTTTTATAATTAGTTCCTCATTTTGTAAGAAAGCTCCTGTTTCGACTTCCGTTGTTTGAGTAAAGGGCATCAAAATGCCTTTTGCCAATGTTTTGTTGTATTGTTGCAACACTTCATCGTCGGCACCATAGATAAAATAATCGCTTTCGGTTAGATTTTGTAAGATTCTGTATTTCGACTTCACATAATTTTCAAATTTATAGTCGTAGCGGTCTAAATGGTCCGGCGTGATATTTAAAATAGCAGCAATGTGCGGGTGAAAATCATAGCAGTTATCCAACTGAAAACTACTGAGTTCCAACACAAAATAGTCGTAATCACCTTCGGCAACTAAACGCGCAAAACTGTATCCCACATTGCCTCCCACAGCTACATTCAAGCCACCTTTTTTCAACACATCGTAAGTCAGCAAAGTTGTAGTTGTTTTTCCATTACTTCCTGTAATTGCCACAATAGTTGCATCGGTATAACGAGCCGCAAACTCTATCTCACTAATCACCGGAATACCTTTTTCCAAAATCTTCTTCACAATAGGCACCGTATCCGGAATGCCGGGACTTTTAATAATCTCATCAGACGATAAAATGTAATCTTCGGAATGCCCACCTTCTTCGAAACGGATATTGTGTTTTGTCAACTCCTCTTTGTATTCCTTTTTTAGTTGACCATACTCCGAAAGGAATGTTTCGAAACCTTGTTGTTGCGACAATATTGCCGCTCCTGTTCCGCTTTCACCTCCACCCAATATGGTAATTCGTTTACTCATCGTTATGTTCTATCTTACTTTTAATGTTACAATAGTGAGAACAGCCAAAAAAATAGCTGCAATCCAGAACCGCGTTACAATTTTTGCTTCGGGATACCCTTTCTTTTGATAATGGTGATGCAATGGAGACATCAAAAATATACGGCGACCTTCACCATATTTTTTCTTGGTGTATTTAAAATAACTTACTTGCAACATCACCGATAAATTCTCTATCAGAAAAATACCAGCCAACAACGGTATCAACAATTCTTTGCGAATGGCAATAGCAAATACCGCTATAATCCCTCCCAAAGTAAGACTTCCCGTATCGCCCATAAACACTTGTGCCGGAAATGAATTATACCATAAAAAGCCAACGGTAGCACCTACAAAAGCACTGGCAAAAATCATCAACTCACCGACATTCGGCAGATACATAATATTCAGATAATCGGCAAAGATGATATTACCCGACACATACGCCAAAAGCCCCAAGGTGAGCCCTATGATAGAAGAAGTCCCTGCCGCCAATCCGTCAAGACCATCGGTCAAATTGGCTCCGTTTGAAACAGCTGTAATAATGAAAATCACGATTAACACAAATGCTAACCACATAAATTTGTTGGAATAATCACCCAAAAACGACACTAACCATTTGTAATCGAATTCGTTGTTTTTCACAAACGGAATTGTTGTTTTGGTTGATTTCACATCACGATAATATTTAACTGCCCCGTTGCGTTCAATATGTTTTTCGGAATAATTTTGCATTGTTGCGATATTGGCAGACGGGCTTACAACTTTCTCCCGTATCAACACATCATCACTAAAATAAAATGTAATCCCGACAATAATACCCAAACCTACTTGCCCTATCATTTTAAATTTCCCCGACAATCCTTTTTTATCTTTTTTAAACACCTTGATATAATCATCGAGAAAACCAATAAATCCCAACCATACGGTTGTTATAATCATCAGAATAATATAGATATTGCTTAAATCGACAAACAACAACACCGGCACCAAAATGGATAAGATAATGATGATACCGCCCATTGTAGGAGTTCCTTTTTTTTGCATTTGTCCTTCCAATCCCAAATCACGAATCGTCTCACCTATTTGCAAGCGTTGCAGGTATTGAATAATATATTTCCCGATAAACATTGACACAATAAGAGAGGTAATGAGAGCCATTGCCGAACGAAATGAGATATAGTGGAACAAACCTGCTCCGGGAACATCTAATGTGTCTAAATAATTAAATAATGAATACAACATTTTCTTATGATTTTAATGTTTCTAAAATTTCTATATCGCTAAAATGATATTTCGTGCCTTTCACTTCTTGATAGTCTTCGTGCCCTTTTCCTGCTATCAATATCAAACTGTCGGCAGGTGCTGTCAATACCGCCACACGAATTGCTTCTTTGCGATCTTCAACCACCAAAACTTTCTCGCGTTTATCGGCATCAATACCTTTCAGAATATCATCAATAATGGCTTTCGGTTCTTCAAATCGAGGGTTATCACTCGTTACCACTACCCTGTCGGAATATTTTACCGCCACCTTGCCCATCTCCGGTCGTTTGGTTTTATCACGATTACCTCCTGCTCCAAATACCGTTATCAATGTTTGATTTTCTTTTTTTATTTCTGTCAACACATCCAATACATTTTTCAAAGCATCGGGCGTGTGAGCATAATCGACAAGAGCTGTCTTTCCTTCGGACAAACGCAGCGTATCCATTCGTCCTTTCACTGACTTCAATTTGCTGATTTCAGTAAGTAAGGTCATCGTTTCGACACCCAATAAATCGGCTACACCATAGACTGCCAAAATATTATAGACATTGAAACGACCTATCAAAAGTGTCCATAACTCATTGTTGTTCAATTGCAATAAAGTGCCATTGAAATCGGTTTCTAATATTTTCACTTTATAATCGGCAACCGTTTGCAAAGAGTAAGTTTTTTTTGTTGCCTTAGTATTTTGCAACATCACTTCCCCATTGGCATCATCTCTATTTGTCAAAGCAAAAGCATCAGACGACAAACCATCAAAAAAGGCTTTTTTTGTGTATAGATAATCTTTAAAAGTTTTGTGATAATCAAGATGGTCGTGTGTTATGTTGGTAAAGACTCCGCCGTCAAAATCAATGCCGTCAATACGATGCTGTTTTATAGAATGGGAACTTACTTCCATAAAACAATATTCACAACCTTGCTCAACCATCTCCGCCATCAACGATTGTATTTGAATAGGATCGGGTGTAGTATGTGTGCTTGGAATACGGGTTTTATGAATATAATTTTCGACCGTTGACAATAATCCCGCTTTGTGTCCCAACGATTCAAATAAATTATACAACAATGTGGCAATAGTTGTTTTTCCGTTGGTTCCCGTTACTCCTACCACTTTCATTTTTTTCGAAGGATTTCCATAATAAGTAGCAGCCATCAGGGATAATGCTTTTGCCGCATCATCAACCAAAAGCATTATACCGCTATTCGAAAATTGCTCAAACACTTTTTTTTCATCTGTAACAATTGCTATCACGCCTTTTTTCAAAACAGCTTCCACAAAATCGTTTCCATCGACTTGTGTTCCTCGCACCGCAAAAAACACATCTCCTTTTTCTGCTTTTCTCGAATCAAAAACAAGGCTCTTAATCTGAACATTATCAATCGATTGCGACTGCCCTGCGATTGCAATATTTGCCGTTATGTCTTTTAATCTCTTCATCAATTTAATTTTAAATAAATTTCATCGCCTTTTCGTGCCATTGTTCCCGGCTCTATCGATTGTTCTACAACCATTCCTGTCCCGATTGGAATCACTTTCAAGCCTGCCTTTCCCAACAAATATGCAGCATCTTTCAGCCCCATACCTTTCACATTCGGCACTTGACGATTGACAACAAAACGATTTTTCAAAGCAATATTCTTTTCACCTGTAAATGCCACTGTCCATTGTGATTTCAAGCCGTTGTCAATTACCGGAAGATGCAATGCCTTTGTTACCGACTTAATATCTTTCGTATTTCCATATTTTATGCGTGGTAAATCATCGGCTACAAGATTTTGCTTGTTAATGGGATTAGTCATATTGACCTGCGTCACATAAATTCTGTCGGCTATTTCCTTGAACACCGGTGCAGCCACTTGACTACCGTAAATTTTTCCGGACTGTGGTTTAAAGACTGCCACAATTATAGAATATGCCGGTTTATCGGCAGGGAAATACCCTACAAACGACGCCACATAATCGTGATGAAAACCTTTCTCTCCATAGCCCTTTCCTCGATTTGCCATCTGAGCTGTTCCTGTTTTTCCTGCAATTTTATAATATGGATTTTTGATTCCTCGTGCTGTTCCTTCTTCCACAACTGCTTCTAATAATTTGTGTGCATTTTCGACAACCCGTTTTGAACAAATAGCCGGATTCAACACTTTCGGCTCTATTGTTTTCACAATATTTCCATGATCGATAATTGCTTTTACGAAACGCGGTTTCATCATCTTGCCGTTATTGGCTACGGCATTGTAAAATGTCAGAATTTGCAATGGTGTCAACTTCACTTCATACCCTATCGACATCTGTGGAAGCGTAAGTCCCGACCAATCACAATGTTTATCGTTACTTTTTTCGCACGGATATTTCACCAAAGGTGCCGCTTCTCCTTCTATCTCCAATCCTAATTTTTGGTTTACACGCATCGAATACAATCTGTCGACAAATTGAGACGGATTATCTTTGTAATATTTATAAATTAATTTCGAAATTCCCACATTCGAAGACTCTTCGAAAGCTTTCAAAGCCGTTATTTTCCCCAATCCGCTGTGAGCATCACGCATTGTATGGTTGTAATATCGAACGGTTCCATTGCCTGTATTTACCGTATCGGTCAATTTCACATATCCGTCTTCCATAGCAGCTATCAACGACATCAGCTTAAAAGTAGAACCCGGCTCATAGGCTAACCCAACGGCATAATTATATTTTTCGGCATACGAACCATTTTTTTGGCGTTTCAAGTTAGAGATTGCCACAATATCCCCTGTCTTCACCTCCATCACCACAGCTGTTCCATACTCAGCCTCATTGGCTTGCAGTTGTCGCAACAAAGCATAATGCGTTACATCTTGTATTTCCAAATTTATGGTTGTTTGCAAGTCATCACCATCTTTTGCATCTATCTGATTTTCACTTGTATTTTCGACAGGTCTCCAAGTATTTTTTGAAATTCGTCGCATCAATTTAGCCCCTTCAATGCCTCTCAAATAATTATCATAAGCCGCCTCCAAACCTACCGTCACATAACCGTCTTTTTGCAAATAGCCAAGTGTTCGTGCCGCATACGGAAATGGTTTTGCCCGTTGTCGCGACTCATTAATCATAAAACCTCCTTTGTATTTTCCCAAGCGGAAAATAGGAAACTGTCGTATGCGTTCCATTTGCACATTGTTGACATGAGCAGCTATCAGCACATAACGATTTCCTTTTGCTCTCGCTTTCAATAATTTATTTAGAAAATAAGATGCCGGTTTTTGAAATTCTTTGCCCAAGCAATAAGCTAAACTATCAACATTTTCCTCAAATACCTTATCTGTCAAGCCATCGGGGTGACTATCCCAACGAATCTCGTAATACGGCACCGACACTGCCAAGGCATAGCCTTCCGATGATAAAATATCACCTCGCACCGGCTCTATTTTTCTCATTTTCACCACATATTTTTTCTGTGCTGTTCGCCATTTATCTTTTTCACCAACTTCCATCATTAATATTTTCACAACAATAGCTATCGCTAACACCATAATGGTGATAAAAGAAATCATTCCCCGTATCATTATAGCATTTGCCTTATTCATTGTCATCAATTTCTATTACATATGGCGGGTTTTTCAAAACTTTTAACCCCAATTTATTCGTATCAACTATTTCTCTCACTTTTGATAATTGCGTCTCTTTCAGCAATTGAAAAGTAATAACTACTTGTCGACTTCTCAAGCGAGCATTTTCTTTTTTCAACGCTGCCTCCCTACGCACCAACGAATCGCTTCGATAACTATTCATTATGAAAAATATCCCCAAGACAGTTAAAAAAATAACATAAGTGAAGTTTCCCAAAAACGCCTCTCTGCCAAAATAAGAACCGTCTAAAACAGAACGGACACCTCGCTTTACGGAACGATTCTCCGAAGAAAACTCTTCGGGTTCTTGTTTAAATTTCTTCGATGTATCAAACCATTTTTTCAACATATCTTCTCGGCTATGCGTAATTTGGCACTTCGTGCTCGTTTATTCTTTTCGACTTCTTTATAATGAGGCTTTATCACTTTTTTATTTACAGGCTTCAACGACCAATCTTTTTCATACCACTCCCCGTTATTTTCTTTTTCGAATTGCCCATATTTGAAAAAATTCTTCACCAAACGATCTTCCAACGAATGATAAGTGATCACAACAACTCTTCCACCACAAGACAATACTCGTGGCACACTCTCCAACATCTCTTTCAACGAATCCAATTCTTCGTTCACCTCTATCCTTATGGCCTGAAACACTTTCGACAACACCTGATTATTCACTTTTCCACGCATTACCGTTTTTACAACTTCCACCAAATCAAAAGTTGTTTCCAACGGTTTCCTTCGACGCAACCCCACTATTTCTTTGGCTATTTCTTCCGACAAACGATTTAACTCGCCATATTCCAAGAACATTTGTGTCAAGTCTTCTTTCGAATAAGTATTCAATACTTTTCCCGCATCTACTTCTGCCTGCTGATTCATTCGCATATCCAGAGGTGCATCAAAACGATAAGAAAACCCACGCTCCGGCACATCAATATGATGAGATGATATTCCCAAATCTGCCAATATTCCATCGACAGGCAAAATTTCTTGATACTCCAAAAAATTGGCAAAATATCGATAGTTTGTCTTTAACAGTTGAAATCGATTATCGCCAAACGCATTCGCCTCAGCATCTGCATCCATATCGACACCAAACAATCGACCATCATTATCCAGTAAATCCAAAATAGCACGCGAATGTCCGCCCCCTCCAAATGTTAAATCGACATAAACCCCTTTGGGCTTCACTGACAGCCCATCAACACTTTCGGATAAGAGTACCGGACTATGGTATTTCATCAATTTCGAGTTTCTATATCATCTTTAAATATATCTTCCGCTAATTCGGCGAAATTCTCTTGAGAGATATCCACTTTTTCATACTCAGACTTATTCCATAACTCTATCTTATCATCTTGCCCCACAAAAATCACCTCTCGTTCAATATTGGCACTTTGCAAAATATTTTTCGGCACTAGCAATCTTCCTGCAGAATCCAAAGACACCTCAACAGTATCTTTATAAAATTTTCTCAAAAACAAATTATGTGTCTTATTATATGGATTTAATCGTTTTCGAATAATAGCAACTTGCGTCTGCCATTCATCATAGGGATATAAAACCAAACAATTTTCAAAAACATCTTTCTTTACCACAAAACGATCAACCGTTCCACTCATCTGTTTTTTAAATGACGAAGGGAAAACAAACCGTCCTTTTGCATCAATCTTTCCTATGTAATCGCCAATGAAATTGGTCATCGTTTTAATTTTTGTGTAAAAATATAGAATAATTAAACACAATAAAACACAATCTACCACTTTTTTACACAATTGTTAATAACTTTTTATTTAAAAACGCC
>CAZSHT010000007.1:1803-13106 GCA_964606715.1 uncultured Bacteroidales bacterium | reverse complement strand
CCCCAATTTTGAATCCAAAATATAGTAGCATACGCAGACCCCAAATAGCGTTCTTCCACAATACGAGGCACAGCCGGCCACATCGCTGCAGGAACCAATGAAAAAGCAATTCCCAACAAAAGCATCATAACGATAGCTAATGTTTGAGAAGCAGGTCCGTAAGCATATACCAAATGAACAACAATTAACAATAAAGAACCTAAAATCATAATACTTGCACCTTTTCCTTTTTTATCTAAGAAATATCCAAATAGCGGTGTCAACAATATCGTTCCAAACGGCAACAAACTCGGAATATCTCCCGCAGTAGCCGGATCGACACCAAATTTATTCACCATCAAATCGGAAGCATATTTCAAGAATGGGAAAACGGCTGAATAAAACAACACACAAAGCATGGCAATATAAATAAATGGCTTGTTTGTAAATAATAAACCAACATCTTTAATCTTAAATTTCTCTTCTTCAGCTTCCGGCTCTCCACCTGCAGCAAGAGCATCATCTTTTTCTTGTTGCTCTTCCTTATCATATTTTATATCCATAATGGTATATGCCAAGAATGACAATAATCCTGCAGCCAACAATGCTATTCCGAACAATACAGGACGAGGCACATTGTGCATTGCTCCTGCTAAACGCGGTGCCATTGATAATGCTAAAGCTGTTCCCAAACGAGCAATTGCTACCTGCAACCCCATCGCCAAAGCCAACTCTTTACCTTGAAACCATTTCACCATAACCTTCGATACCGTAACTCCTGCTGTCTCAGCTCCTACACCAAACAATGCAAAACCTAATGCAGCCAACTTAACAGACGGACTATAATCTGTAAGAAATGAGTTAAAAAATCCATATAAAGGACCTCCGTTTAAAAAAGTATCTGTCAAGGCATAATAATTAAAAAATGCCCCTACAAGCATTATCAAAGCAAAGGTTATACCCGTAAAACGGATTCCCATTTTATCTAAAATAATGCCACCAAAAAGCAACATTAAGAAAAAGACATTAAAAAACGAATAAGCACCTGTAAAGAATCCCCAACCTGCATTACTCCAACCATATGCCGAATTTTCCATTATCATACTCTTCAAGGGCGACACAACATCTGTAAATAAATATGCCGAAAACATCATGGTAGAGGCAAGTATTAAAACTATCCACCTTGCTGATTTTGAGTCTTTTAAAAGCTTCCTTAATTGTTCCATTTGTTTATTTTTTTTGATTTTAATTTTAAACGGTCGTAAATATAGTGAAATTTATTTTTAATTTATATCGTTCAATAACATTCTCAGGTATCTTTTTGCTCATATACCTCTATTATTTTTCGAACTATAGGGTGTCGCATCACATCATTTTTATCAAAAAACACAAATTGAATTCCATTTGTATTTTCAAATAATTCAATAGCTCGCAACAATCCGGAATGTGTATTTCTTGGCAAATCCACCTGTGAAATATCTCCTGTCACAATAAATTTAGAATGTTCCCCCATACGAGTCAAAAACATTTTTAATTGCCTGTCGGAAGTATTTTGAGCTTCGTCAAGAATTACAAAAGCATGCTCTAATGTCCGGCCTCTCATATAAGCCAACGGTGCAACCTCTACAATTCGCTCATCAAGCATTTCTTGTAGTTTTTTCTTTGGAAAAATATCTGCCAAAGCATCATACAAGGGTTGCAGATAGGGATCCAACTTATCTTTCATGTCTCCCGGCAAAAAACCAAGTTGTTCACCCGCCTCCACCGCTGGTCGTGTCAAGATAATGCGTTTCACCTCTTTATTTTTCAGTGCACGAGATGCCAAAGCTATGGCGGTATATGTTTTCCCCGTCCCTGCCGGTCCTACGGCGAAAACCAAATCGTGCTTTTCAACAGACTCCACTAAGTTCTTCTGATTTTGGGTGCGTGCTTCTATTGCCTTTCCTTTGTTCCCAAAAATAATAAAATCACTATTTCCCCTTTGGTATCTTTGCACACTCTCACCTTTTACGATTTCTTCTATTGAGTCAAAATCTATAAAATTATAATCTTCATAATGTGTCTTTACTGCCAACATCAGTTTTCGAAATTTCCCTAATGATTCTTCATCTCCCAACGCAATGATTTTAGTTCCTCTGGCAACAATTCGCAATTTTGGGAAACAGGTCTGAATAAAATTGAGATTTTGATTATTAACTCCCAAAAACTCTACCGGATCGTATGCTGAAATATCAATAGTTTCTTGCATTACCGTAATAACTATTCTAAAACAATCGTTTTTTCAAAGCGACCATTTTTAAGGCGGTAATTGCAGCTTCGGTTCCTTTGTTGCCGTGCTTACCTCCCGAACGGTCAAGTGCCTGTTGTTTATCATTGGTTGTAAGCAATCCGTAAATCACCGGAATATCTGTTGTCAAATTGAGCTCAACAACACCTTGTGTAACGCCTTGACAGATAAAATCGAAATGCCGTGTTTCTCCTTGAATAACGGCTCCTAAGATAATAACAGCATCCGAATGATGATGGTTCATCATCATTTTAGCTCCTAATGGCAACTCAAAAGACCCCGGCACATATTCAACATGAATATTTTCTTTTTTCACATGGTGTTTTTCAAATGCTTCCAAGGCTCCTTTCAACAAGGCATTGGTTATTTCAATATTCCATTCGGCAACGACTATAGAAAACGAAAAATCGGCTCCATCAGGAACCGATTCTATGTCATAAGCCGATAAATTTGTTGTAGCCATTATTGTTTTATTTAAATTTCATCATTGACAGGCAAACCCAATTTTATACGAGCTCGTGTAATATATTTTTGAATATCTCGTGCTTCTTTTGATTTTGGATACTCTGTTTCTATGCGTTTGTAATATTTTAAAGCATTTTCCCAGTCGCCTAGTATTTCATACATCAATCCTGCTTTAAATAAGAAGATTGGGGTTGTAAAATCATTGGGATTATTTTCTACGGCTTTCACATAATACGATACAGCTTCTTCATTATCATTTAATTCCGAATAGGCATCTCCAATAGCTCCTAATGCCATTGTCGAAATTATTAAATCATCACTCGAAAAAGATTGTAATTGAGATATTGCTTCATCAAAATTCCCCAACCGTAAGTTAGAGATTCCGGCATAATAATGTGCTAAATTACCCGCCG
This sequence comes from uncultured Bacteroidales bacterium, assembly GCA_964606715.1. Taxonomy (GTDB): domain Bacteria; phylum Bacteroidota; class Bacteroidia; order Bacteroidales; family JALTDM01; genus CAZSHT01. The sequence goes on along the minus strand of CAZSHT010000007.1, from coordinate 9,962 downwards.
GAGTATTTCCATATTCATCTATTATATCATTAAACCCAAGAAAACTGCCATCACCATTTAAAGCCAGATTAAATGAATCGCGTTCAAAATAATTGACAGCTCCAAACATTTGTGACTGAGCCTCTACTCTATGTGGCAAGATATAATATTTCTTCACTCCCATATAACCGGCAACTACGACTAATATACCGATAACAATATACGATAATATCTTTTGATTTTTTTCTATAAACTGCTCTGTCCGCGATAGAGTTTCTTCTATCGTTTCAAATCCTTTTTCTTCTTCTTGTTGTTTAATTTTCTTTTTTTCAGACATAATCTCCGTTTTTCAATATTTATTGTTTAAAAAGTTGTAGCAAACCAGCGTTGAAACAAATCACCAACAATAGGCAACAATTTTTTTTCTTTATTAATAGCATTTATAAGTCCCAACAACCATAACACAAATAAAGCTATCCGTGCCAACCATACAATAATTCCTAATAACGGAAGCAATGACAACACTTGCAGACCTACTGCAAACAATAGCAATCCCAACATTTCTCTTAAATGGAATGCACCTAATTCTGTTTTTTTGTTTTGATGAATAATGAGAGCTATGATAAACCCTATCAATGTTAAATACGACACAACAGCAACGGTATTATCCTCTGTCATTGTTACTTGATTATCATTTTCTGCCATTAGATTCACTTTTATTGTGGTTATCGGTTTTGAGCGATGCAAATATAAATCTTTTATTGGATTACAATAGCCCATTATCTTAGATTTTTCCGTTCGACCAACACTCTCTAATAATCAATTGTGTATACTGTTGTATCACTCGCTTTACATTCCAAATCTTTGGCATAATTGTTTATCTCTCCGCCTTTATTAACAATCCACTTCACATGCACCGTCTGGTTTCCGTAAACATTACAAACCGCGACAGTGTCAACACCGGCACCTTTAAACATTTTATTTTCCATTGCACAACAAGATGTGCATGAAGGTGAAGAATGTTCTACCGTAACCGTAACAACATCTTCTTCTTTCTTGGGTGCATACACATTTTCTATATGTAATTTCAAATAAGACTTTGGATATAAAACCGGATTATATTGATATGGTTTCCCGGGAGCAATTTCATCACCTTTTATTTTTTTTGAAACAGTAAAGAATTCCGTTTTTTTTATTGTCAATGTAAATTCAGAAGCTCGCACATTATCTATTTCAATATGATAAGTTCCATCACTTTCTGCTGTGGCCGTTGTCAGTTCCATCTCTCGTCCGTAAGAATTATCATCTACTATTTTTCCTCTCAAAGACAGCATTATCCCTGTTGGGGCATCGGAAGTATTTCCTAATGTAACTTTTCCTTCGAACACCAAAACATTTCCATCTTTCCTGCAAGAAGAAAAAGACATAAAAAAGAAAACCGATAATGCAACTATCACTATTTTCATTTCTCAACAATATTTGGGGCAATACTTAATACCGGAATTTTTGAATGATGAATAATTTCTTTTGCCGTAGAACCAACAAACCATTGCTTAATATTTGCTTCTTGTTGTGTCATCAACATGATAATATCTATCTTTTCTTCATCGGCATATGTCAATATCGTTTTTGCTGTTGATGCATTTTCTTGCAACAATTTGATGCTACATGTTATTCCTTTTTCTTGAATGTAATGCTGTGTTGTTTCCAACTGATAAATCGCTAAATCGCTCTCAATAAAATTTTCACTATCCACCACTGTTATCAAGTGAATTTTAGCTTTGAAATAAGTTGCAAATTTAATTGCAGACTCTACCTTTTGCTTTGTCTCTTTTGTTGTATCGAGAGGCAATAAAATAGAACGCACCACCGACACCGAGCGTCCTAATTTCATTGACAGCACAGGGCAAGAAGCTTCTCGTATCAACCGAAATGCGGTAGACCCCGTAATCCTGTTTTTGAGGCCATGACTTCCTTTTGTGCCCAAAATAATCATAGAGCTGTTCAACTCTTCCGACAATGTCAGAATACTTTCCAAAACAGCACCATGCACAACTTTATAAGACACTGTCATATCATATTGACTTTCCAACTCGTTTGCCAATCCCTGCAACCGTCCCTCTATTTGCTTTGTCAGATTCTTTCTGTCACTTTCTTTTAGAAATTGCAATAAGGGATTTTTATTTTCAATAACATGCACCAACACAACCGAAGCCTCATACAAATGTGAAACATACTTCAAATATGACAACACACCGTATGACTCTTCTGAAAAATCAATCGGACAAAGAATATTTGAATTCATGCAATATCTTTCTTATTTTTTCTTATATTTGTTTATAAAAACATCAACAAAAGTAAAACATTTTACAAGAAAACAAGTCATTAATAAAAACCTTAATTGAAAATGAGAAGAATAGAAGAATCTGAATTGATTTTAAATCAAGATGGAAGTGTTTACCATCTCAACCTAAAACCCGAACAAATTGCAGACACCATTATATTGGTTGGTGACCAAGGGCGTGTTGACACTATTGCCGATTTTTTTGATTCTATTGAAACGGAATCATCAAACAGAGAATTTCACACCAAAACCGGCTATTACAAAGGCAAGCGACTATCTGTTTTATCAACAGGCATTGGCACTGACAACATTGACATTGTTCTGAATGAATTAGATGCCCTCGTAAACATTGATTTAAAATCAAGAACTATAAAGCCGAAGCACACTAAATTAAATCTTATTCGCATCGGAACCTCCGGCGGATTACAAGAAAACATTCCTGTCGACAGTTTTTTGCTCACCGAAAAAACATTAGGATTTGATGGTATGATGAATTTTTATGCCAACATTGAGGATATTAGTGACACCCATTTCGAAGAAGCTTTTATGTCATCGGTTAACTGGAGTCATCGCCTGTCAACACCTTATGTTATTGACGCCTCTCCTATCTTGCTGAACAAACTGTATTCCGACCAAACCATAAAAGGAGTTACTATTTCTGCTCCCGGATTTTACGGTCCACAAGGTCGTATGCTTCGCCTGGAACCTTTTGATATAGACCTAAACAAAAAGATAACCGATTTCGAATACAACCACTATAAAATTACAAATTACGAAATGGAAAGCTCCGCTCTTTTTGGACTAGGAAGAATGCTCGGTCACGAGGCTGTTACGATTTGTGCTATTATTGCCAACCGAATTACTCGCACCTATAGTGAAGACTACCACCCTATTATAAAAAACCTCATTCAATATACCTTAGACAAATTAATTGATTAATGGACGAAAAACAATTTAAAGCAATATTAAATTTATTAGATGATCCGGATGAAACTGTTTTCCAAGAAATCCGCCAACATTTATCAACGCAAGGTGATAAAATACTTCCATGGTTGGAAAAAGAATGGAACAATTCTATGGATATTGATAAATTGGAACGCATAGAAACAATTATTGCGGATATTAAATTTAATACTCTTTTCGTCGATTTTGACAAGTGGTTAAAAAACTCTCAAGATATTCTTCAGGGAATGCTGTTGTTAAATCGCTATATACTTATCGATTTTAATGAACAACAAATCATCAAAAAATTGGAGTTGCTCACTAAAGATATTTGGTTGGAATTGAACCATAATCTTACAGCATTAGAAAAAACACGAATTATCAATCATTTTCTCTTCGATATTAACAAAATAAAAGTATCTCCTCAATTTACTCTCACAAATATATTTTTAAGTTCTATTTTGTCGAGTCAAACGACAAATCCAATTACCATTGGAATGCTCTACACCTATATTGCTCAAAAAAACAACCTGCCTATTTTCGGAGTTCCCATTGCCGACCATTTCATATTAGCATATCTCGACACTCCGTTATTACAAACCAGCGACACTAAGAAAGATTCCATTTTATTTTACATTGATCCTACAAAAAAAGGACTTTTTCTCGATAAGATAAAAATGGAACAATTTTTCTTAAAAGAAATAGAAAATTCCAAAACAAGTGAAGAGCTTATCTCTTTCAGACCTTTTCAGAATGTTGTTTTCTTTAAATATTGGCTTACTTTCACCATTAAATTATTCCGGCATAAAGGAAATATGATTAAGGCTCAACAATTAACACAATTGCTTAAACACCTTGAATCTCATTTGTCTCCCAATACTTTTTAATGTAATTTAAAATGGTAAGTAATTGTTCCTATTTGCTCTATACTTCCCAAATCTTTTGAGAATTTAGCTTTATAAGCTGCCTTTATTGCGGCCCTAACCAATGCCGTGTTTACGGTTGTACTGCCTTTTCCCGGAGCTGTTGCTGAAATTACATTTCCATTTCGATCCACTTTTATGTTCACAACAACTTTACCCTTTATATTCCCGGGAGGATATTGAGGTTGAGGAAGCGTTCCCCTTGCACTGCGATCGCCTAAACTATATGAAATACCCGAAGAACCTTTTCCTTGCCCCATGGCATTTGTTGAAGTAGGTGAACCGTTCTCATTTCCTTGCATGCCTGTTCCTCCTGTCTGACCTGATGACGATGCATTTTTGCTATTCGACTTATAATCCGACGGAAATAATGCATTGGTATTAATTTTATCTTTTGGCTCTGTCGGAGTCTCCTTTGCATCTGTTTTCGGCTGTATCTGTTTTTTTTCTTTTGGTTTCGATTTTTCTTCTTGTAAAGCCGGAGCATCTTCATCTTCTTGAGTCATATTTTCGGTTGGTGTCGATTCTGCCGATGCAGATTCTGTCATTTGCTGTGTAGGCTGCATCACTTCACCCTCGCCGGTCGGTGTTTCTCCAAAGCTAATCATCATTCCATCAGGTTCAGGAAATGGCGGTGGTGTAGGACTAAAACCCATAAAAAGTAAAACAAGAATCAGCACTACATGCAACAACACTGTGATAATAAGACTTATATATTTATCTTTTCGATTTAGCATCACTATTTGGGGCTAGTTGCTAAAATAACTTTATAATGATTCCGTCGTGCAATATCCATTACTTTCACCACATTTTCTATGGGTACTGTATTTTCAGCATGTAACGCGATTGTTGGTTTTTCTTCACCATTTAATTTGGCTTGCAACATAGGTTCCAACTGCGAAAAATCAACTACGGTTGTATTTATTGCATATATCAAATCTTTCGTTATAGAAACCGACACCGTTGGTTTTTGTGTTGTCTGTGATGCACTTTTCGGCAATACTAAATCCAATGCATTAGGAGCAATCATCGTTGATGTTATCATGAAAAATATCAACAATAAAAACACCAAGTCCGTCATTGATGACATATTGAATTGAGCACTTACCTTATTTTGTGTTTTTAAAGCCATGATTATTCTATTTTATTCTGCCGGAGCATTCAATAAATCCATAAAGTCCATCGTTGATGCTTCCAATTGGTTAACAACATTTTCCACTCGTGCTACTAAATAATTATAAGCCAAATAAGCTAAAATTCCAACGATTAGACCTCCAACCGTTGTTACCATAGCTGTATAAATACCATTCGACAATAGCGATACGCTAATATTACCTCCTTCGACACTGGCCATATCATAAAATGAACGAATCATTCCCATCACCGTTCCTAAAAACCCAATCATAGGAGCAGCTCCGGCACTTGTTGCCAAAGTTGTCAGACCTTTTTCCAATTTGGCTACCTCTAACTTCCCTACATTTTCTATTGCCACATTTACATCTTCCATTGGTTTCCCTATTCGCAAAATGCCTTTTTTTATCATTCTTGACAAAGGATGATCATACGAATCACAATATGATAAAGCCTCTTCAACTTTTCCTTCTTTTATCTGATTCTTAATTGTATCCATAAAATGATTGTCCAATTTAAGTGCTCGCCGTATTACAAAAAAGCGTTCAAAGAAAATATATCCGGCCATAATTGAAAACAATAAAATAACAAGCATTATCCAACCGCCTTTTACGGCCATTGTCCAAAATGAAAGACCATCTTGTGCCGTTGCGGCAACATTTGCCACTTGTTGAACACTATCTCCGACCACATTAAGTTGTAATAAAATAAAATTCATATCGTATTATTTTTAATTCTAAATTTGTGCCTAAATTAATACATTTCACTTATCATTATTCACCCTAAAAAACTATTTATTAAAACGGTTATCAACAGGTTTATTATTATTTATGAATAAGCATACAGATTATTCTTCTTGTTCTATTTGTCCTCAAAATTGCAATGCCAATAGATTTATTGACATCAGTTCTGCATTTTGCCAAACTTCTGCATATCCTGAAATTGCATCTATTTGTAAGCACACCGGTGAAGAACCTGTTTTTGGCGGGAAAGATGGCGTTTGCAATGTTTTCTTTTCCCATTGTAACTTACAATGTATTTACTGCCAGAATTATCAAATAAGTAAAAATACTATTTCTCAGAAACCACCTATGCGTCTCGAAGATGCGGTTTCTCGAATTATAAAAATCCTTGACTCCGGTATTTCCTTTTTGGGTTTTGTTTCTCCCACTCATCAAATCAAACAAATGGTGGAAATCATTGAATTACTACATAAAGAAAATTACTTCCCTACCATATTATACAACACCAATGGTTACGAAAAAATAAACACTTTAAAACAAATTGAAAAATACATCGATATTTACTTACCTGATTTTAAATATTTTGACAATCATATTGCAATTCAGTATTCTTCTGCACCTCATTACAAAGAAATCACAACCAATGCTATCAAAGAAATGATACGCCAAAAAGGCATTGTTCCAAAATTCGATAAAAATGGTTTCATGCGACAAGGTGTTGTCGTTCGACATCTTATTTTACCAAACCATATTGAAAATTCAATTAATACCTTAACCCATATAAACAATCATTTTGGAAGAAACCTTTACATTTCCATTATGGCTCAATATTTCCCTACACCACTTGTAAAAACACATCCTAAACTCAATCGAACTATTTCTACAGATGAATACGACACCGTCGTCGACACCATTGATAATCTTGGATTCTTTAATGGTTGGATTCAAGATCTTGACAATAACACACAGTATAAACCTGATTTTGAAAGAGAAAACCCGTTTTTATAATCCCATCTCACCAAAAAATTCGGAATTGATTATTTTTTTCTAAATTTGCCCACTGTTTCAACAACATCTTTTTCACTTTGAATAAACGAACAATAATTTTATTATTTGTTTTTCTTACTGTCTCGAAGATACTTCTATCTCAAATAGCTGTCGGGTTTTCATTTATTCCTTTTGCTTTACATATTGACGAAAAAATAAATCGGTTTTTATACACCAACTATCTATTCCCCAAAAAAAGTTTTAATTACGAATTAGGAGGCAATATTACTTTACAACATTATTTTGGGAAGACCACGCAATTTTCAATATGGGGACTGCAAGGTATCTATCGCGATGCCGCCGAAAAACTAGCCGGATATACCGGCATCGAAGGAAAAACAAAGTTGTTTACAATAAAAAAAAGTATGGCAGAACTTGGTATTGGAATTGCCTTCATTTATAGACAATCATGGGAAGATTTACCCACTTATATTCCGGAACCTGGATACCATTCTTCCGATAACATCGAATACAAAGAAAGCATTACTGCTTCATACACGCATTTCATCTATCTATCAAATAATTCTGATTTTTTATTCTCCGCATTATATAATTTTGAAAAAGAAACGATATTTTTATCCGGTGGTATCCGATTTTGGTTAGGATTAGAAAAACCATGCGGATGCGATAAACCTTATAAGAAAAAACATTTTATTTAACCAAAATCATCCTTATGAAAACAATCACTCGTACTTTTGATATTATTTCTAATTCATTGGAACAGTATCCGAAAAAGAAATATGTCGCCAGTAAAGTCAATGGAAAATGGATAACCTACTCTACACAAGAATTCTACGACAAAGTTCAATATATCTCCAGTGCTCTGCTCGAATTGGGTTTTCGCCATGGTGATAAAATTGCGACCATCACAAACAATAGAGCCGAATGGAATTTTTTAGATATGGGAATGTCACAAATTGGTGTCATTCATGTTTCTATTTATCCAAGTATTGGAACCGAAGAATATGATTACATCTTAAATCACAGTGAAGTAGAAGCCGTAATTGTTGGAAGTGCTCCTATTTATCAAAAAATAGAATCGTTGGTTAA
>CAZSHT010000007.1:0-1703 GCA_964606715.1 uncultured Bacteroidales bacterium | reverse complement strand
ATATTATCAACTGCAAAAATTTATCCTTTTGGGATCAATGAAACTCAAATCAGTTTCCTCCCCCTCTGTCATGTTTTTGAGCGACTGCTTAATTATATGTTTTTATACAAGGGAATCACTATTTATTATATTGACAATTTAACGGACATATCTCCTTCTTTAAAAACAATAAAACCTGATGGCTTTGGCACCGTTCCCAGAATATTAGAATTGTTTTATGATAAAATCATAGAACAAGGAAAAGATTTGGAAGGAATAAAGAAATCACTATTCTTTTGGGCTTTAAATCTCGGAAAACAATATGATTTCAACAAAGGTGCTTTATATTCTTTAAAATTAGGGTTCGCCCGCCGTTTGGTTTTAAACAAAATCCGTCAAGCATTAGGTGGAAATTTAAAGATTGTAATTTCCGGAGGTTCTGCCATACAAGTGCCGCTACAACGCTTGTTTTGGGCTATGGGCATTATGGTTATAGAAGGTTACGGACTTACCGAAACCTCTCCCGTAATTTCAGTTAACCACCCCAATAAGAAAGACACCCATTTTGGAACCGTTGGTTTAATATTAGAAAATGTAACCGTAAAAATTGCCGACGACGGGGAGATTCTCGCAAAAGGTCCCAACATTATGAAAGGCTATTACAAAAATGAAGCTGAAACAAAACTGGCTATCGATCCTGAAGGTTGGTTTCATACCGGAGATATTGGGGAATTTATTGAAAATCGGTTCCTTAAGATAACTGATAGAAAAAAAGAGATATTCAAGCTATCATCAGGCAAATACATTGCTCCTCAAATGATTGAAAACAAATTAAAAAGCTCTTTCCTCATCGAACAAGCAATGGTTATAGGAGAAAATAAGAAACACCCCTCTGCCCTTCTTGTTCCCAATTTCAACTACCTTCATTTTTGGGCTACCAAGCATAAAGTGCATTTCAAAACAAATAAAGATTTGGTACAAACAAAAGAAGTTACAGCCCGTTTTCAACAAGAAATAAATGAAATAAACAAAAGTTTAGGTGTCCACGAAAGCATCAAACGATTCAAGATTATTTGTGAAGAATGGTCTTCTGCTACTAGAGAATTATCTCCCACATTAAAATTAAGACGCAACTACATTACAAAAAAATATCAACATATTATCAATACTATTTATAACGAAGAGAATTAAAAACACCAACAATAACCAATAACAAGAAAGCCGAAGCAAATTGCTTCGGCTTTCTTATATATCATAACCTACGAATAAGATTATTTTATTTTCACCACTTTCGTGATATAGCGTTTTTGGTTGGTTTGAACCTCTACAAAATAAATTCCATCAGGATATTTGTGCATATCAATCGTTAACATTGCATGATCGGCATGCTCTATATCATTGAGATATAATTCTTGACCAAGTGAATTTTTCACAGAAACCAAAACATATTGAGGTTCCAACAAATCAATATTAACCGTAATCTTATAATTGGTCGGATTCGGATATATTTCAACATTTGACAAACCAAATCCTTTATCTTTTAAATATTTTTTCAATGTCGGATTAGTTGAAACTACTGATTCATCAGCATCTCCTTCACAATAACCTCCCACAACATTTAACTCTGTTAAACCATCTGTTTCATTATTATCATTTACAGACATTGATTTTTTTGAATTACAGAAATCCGGCAAATAAAACCAGCCTGCCAATTCACATTCATT
>CAZSHT010000006.1:0-28716 GCA_964606715.1 uncultured Bacteroidales bacterium | reverse complement strand
GCATTATTTTTTCAATTCCAATATATTATCCGACAGCAATTATTAAATTTGCCGATGCTAAAATAATGACACTATGAAAATTTCTTGGAATTGGCTCAACGAACTTATTGACCTTCACGATAAATCAACCGACGAAATCAGTGAGATACTCACCCAAACAGGTTTGGAAATCGGTGGTGTAGAAGAATTTGTTCCTATCAAAGGCGGGCTGGAAGGCTTGGTTGTAGGAAAAGTCCTGAAATGCGAAGCTCACCCCAACTCCGACCATCTGCACCTCACCGAAGTAAGCCTTGGCAACGACACAATATTGCCTATTGTCTGCGGAGCTCCCAATGTCGCCAAAGGACAAAAAGTTATTGTTGCCACCGTAGGCACGACACTCTATTCCGATGAAGGAGAGTTTAAAATCAAAAAATCGAAAATACGCGGTGAAGTCTCCGAAGGAATGATATGTGCCGAAGATGAAATCGGTGTAGGCAACGACCACGACGGCATTATGGTATTGCCCGACGACATAGCGGAAGGCACGCCTGCCAAAGAATATTTCAACCTGAAAAAAGATATTGTCTTTGAAGTTGACCTTACGCCCAACCGTATCGACGGTGCTTCGCATTACGGTGTAGCCCGCGATTTGGCAGCTTATTTCAACCAATTCGACTACAATCATATCAAACTCGAAAAACGCCCTGTTCAATTTTCTGTTGACAACCACGATTTGCCTGTTTCCATCAAGATAGAACGCCCCGAAGCTTGCAAACGCTATTCGGGTGTTTCCATAAAAAATATTACGGTTGCCGAATCACCAAAATGGTTGCAAGACTACTTGAAAGCCGTAGGACAGACACCTATCAACAACATTGTGGATATTACCAATTTTGTTTTGCTCGAAACAGGACAACCGCTTCACGCTTTCGATGCCGACCAAATAACAGGCAACGAAGTAATTGTAAAAACCTTGCCCAAAGATACTCCGTTTACAACCCTCGACGGCAAAGAACGCCGTTTGCACGAAGACGACCTGATGATTTGTAATGCCAATGCACCAATGTGTATGGCCGGTGTCTTGGGTGGATTGGAATCGGGTATCACCGACACCACAAAATCCGTTTTTTTGGAAAGTGCGTGTTTCGATTCTGTATTTATTCGCAAAACAGCCCGTCGCCACGATATTCACACCGAAGCTTCGTTTCGCTTCGAACGCGGCACCGACCCCAACAACACCATCTATCCGCTACAATTGGCAGTAAGTCTTATCAAAGAACTTGCCGGCGGTGAAACAGCAATGGACATTTTGGATATTTATCCTCAAAAAATAGAACCGGCTACCGTAGAACTTGATTTGTCGCGTCTTGATGCTTTAATAGGACAATCTATCGACCGTTTTCGCATCAAAGATATTTTGGAAGGGTTGGAAATAAAAATCATTGCCGAAAAAGAAAAATCGTGGTTACTGTCTATCCCCACCTATCGCGTCGATGTTACCCGCGAAGCCGATGTGATAGAAGAAATTTTGCGTATCTACGGTTATAACAACATTGCCATTCCGCAACAAGTGCGTTCCAGCATCACCTATTCGCAAAAACCCGACAAAGAACAAATTATCAACCTCACGGCAGATTTGCTCACCAACAACGGTTTCTTTGAAATAATGAACAATTCACTTACCGCCGAAGCTTATTATCAAAACCTGAAAACCTATCCTGCCGAAAATTTGGTAACACTGAAAAATCCACTCAGTAATGAGCTGAACGCTATGCGACAAACTCTGCTGTTCGGTTTCTTGGAAAGTATCCGCACCAATTTCAACCGCCAAAAACGGCAAATTAAATTTTACGAATTCGGTAATGTCTATTCATTCAACGGCACCAACAGAAACGAACTGAAAAATTATACCGAACGCTTTCATTTTGCCGTTGCTCTGTCGGGAATCTATCACGAAAATGCGTGGCAACATAAACCGGCTCAACACGATTTCTTTTCGCTAAAATCTACCGTTGACCTTGTTTTGCAACGATTTTCCATTGAACCGACAGAAAAGACAACTCTACAAAACGATATTTTTGAGTTTGCTCTCGAATACAAACTGAACAACAAACCACTTGTTCAGTTTGGAAAAATCACCAACACCCTGCAATCTGCTTTCGACATTGAACGCCCTATCTTCTTTGGTGAGTTCAATTGGGATTTCTTTTTGGAATTACTCAAATCTCACCATATCCGTTTCAGCGAATTGCCGAAGTTTCCGGAAGTTCAACGCGACTTGGCATTACTCATCGACAAATCGGTATCGTTTTACGACATTGAAAAAGTGATTCGAAAAACCGACAAGAAACTTATCAAAGATTTATTTTTGTTTGATATTTTCGATGATGAAACCAAATTGGGCAAAGGCAAACTATCGTATGCCATACGCTTGTCGTTGCTTGATCGCAATAAGACATTGAAAGACAAAGAAGTAAACAAACTGATGGACAAAATTGTCAAGGCTCTGAAAGAAGAACTGAACGCCACATTGCGATAATCCAACAAAGTATGTGTTTCGACAACCTTTTTTTAGAATACGGCGACATCACCCGTCTAAAAGTTGACGCTATTGTCAATGCCGCCAATACTTCGTTGTTAGGTGGTGGTGGTGTCGATGGTGCCATTCATCGTGTTGCAGGAAAAGAATTATTGGAAGAATGTCGCACTCTCAACGGCTGTAAAACAGGTGATGCCAAAATCACCAAAGGTTACAACTTGCCCGCTGATTATGTAATACACGCCGTAGGTCCTGTTTGGCACGACGGTCAACACGACGAAAGTAATCTACTTGCTTCGGCTTACCGCAAAGCGTTGACATTGGCAACAGAATATCACCTTAAAAGTATTGCATTTCCCAATATCAGCACCGGTGTATACCGGTTTCCCAAGAATTTGGCAGCCGATATTGCTGTCAATACCGTATGTGATTTTCTGAACACACAAGACACCTCCCTCGAAAAGATTATCTTTTGCATCTTCGACAAGGAAAATCTGACCATCTATAAAAAACGCTTATCGCTGTGATTTCGCTAAAAAAATTCTTTTCGCTGGTAAAATTCTCGCACACTGTTTTTGCGTTGCCATTTGCCCTTATCGGCTATTTTATGGCAGCCATACAACACGGTCTTTTTTTCGACACACAAATTTTCATATTGGTAATTTTAGCAATGGTATTTGCCCGTAATACAGCAATGGCTTTCAACCGCTATATCGACCGGCACATAGACGCTCAAAATCCTCGCACAGCGGTGAGAGAAATTCCCAAAGGGATTGTTTCCATTTCACAAGCTCGTTGGTTTATCGCTGTCAATGCCGTTTTATTTATTGCCACCGCGTTTTTCATCAACCGATTGGTGTTTTTTCTTTCACCGGTTGCCTTAACCGTTATTTTGGGTTACAGTTATTTTAAACGCTTTTCGGCTCTTTCGCATCTCATCTTGGGCTTGGGATTGGCGTTGGCTCCCATTGGTGCCTACCTGTGTATCATTCCGCATTTTGACACAGCACCTGTTTTATTATCGTTGGTTGTTTTGTTTTGGGTCGCCGGCTTCGATATTATCTATGCCTTGCAAGATGAAAAATTTGATAAAACACATTCTCTGAAATCTATTCCCGTTTTGTTGGGCACACGCAAGTCTATTTTTTTATCAATCGGATTGCATTTGCTTAGTGTTGTGCTTCTTGTCTTACTCGGTTTCTTTGCCACTTACGGAATATGGTATTGGACAGGCGTTTTCATTTTCGGCAGTTTGCTGTTTTATCAACATTTGCTGGTAAAACCAAACGATTTGTCCAAAATAAACTTGGCATTTTTCACCACCAACGGCATTGCCAGTGTTGTTTTTGCAGGTTTCGTTATTTTGGATTTATTTCTTGCCTGATTATTTTTCAAGAAAAACGATTATATTTCTTTTCCTGTTTTATCCAAAAGAAAGTTTTTATGTCCGCATTTTACTTTCAGAAAACCATTGGCTGTAAAGCCCTTTATCTTGGTATATTTTACAGGAACGATTTCGCTTCCGGTAGTATCTATAAATCCGTATTTACCATCTATTTTCACCAATGCCCATCCCGGATAGTATTCTCCAAAATGCCCTATTTTATCATACTTGGGAGCTATAATTTCTTTGCCTGATGTATCAATGACACCATAACGACTATAACAATAATACCCAAAAGCATTATTCGTTATGACAACCATCCACCCGCGTTTAATCTCATTGAATCTTTCAACATCAAAATATCGCACCGGCACAATTTCTTTTCCGGTAGTATCGATAAATCCACATCGCTGATTCCGTCTCACCATAAACCATCCTTCTTTATATTTACCTTCGGCACCAATTTTATCGTATCGCACCGGCACCACTTCTTTTCCGGTAGTGTCTATAAAACCACATTGATTACCAATAAATACCTGTAACCATCCTTTTTTATATTCACCGAAATATCCTACCGCATCATATTTTGGGAAAACGACTTTTGTTCCGGTAGCTGTATCTATAAATCCTATTTTATTATTCAAAATGATTTTTTTCCATTTACCATTGTTATAAAATTTAACATTTTTATCGTAATGCCTTTTCTGTTCTTTCGATTTTCTCGTTTCACAAACCTCCTGCTGTTTTTCTTTTTCAAACAAACTAAGATCCTCATACTTCGGTGGAACCACTTCATTACCAAGAGTATCAATAAATCCATACAAGCCATCTCGCGACACCAATATCCAATCTTTTTTATATTCTCCCAAGCGACCTATTTCTTCATATTTCAATGGAACCACTTCGTTACCAAGTGTATCAATAAATCCATACAAGCCTTTTCGCGACACTAATATCCAATTTTTTTTATACTTTTTTGCTGACTTAGCATCATTATTAGTTCTCGATTTGTCCCCATTAGACAACACTTCTCTTGAACCACTCAACGATAGAGCCTTTGTTTTAAGATTCTTTCCGGCAACATTATTTCTTATCGAATCACTGGCAACACGACCGGTATCAGCAATGATTTTCGAATCGTTTTTTTGGTTTATTTCGGAACCATTAGGTTGTTTTTTCTTAACAGTATCTTTCGGCGTTACCGGAAGAATTACTTCTTGTTCCGGCAATGATTTGTTTAAGGATTTGGAAATAGTATTTTCCGTTGTCATTTTAGAATGAAAAAAGATAATGCTTGTCGCAATTGTTGTTAGAATAAATCCTGTCATAACAATAAATTTTAAGTTAATAAATGAAGTTCCTTTTGAAATACTGAGGTTAGCCCCGGTGGTTGTCATTCCGATAAAACCGCTCACATCAGCCAAAGAGATATCTATCGGCTCGTTTTTAGCCAAAGTAAAATAATCGGTCAATTTTATTGTATTGTGTTTCATCATTAAAAGAATAAAGAAAATAAAGTTCCTGTTTTTCGTATTTCCATCACTATCGAAATTTCTTCATCGACTTTCAAGAGTTCTGTCAATTTTTCCCGTCCGCGTTTGAGGCGTTGTTTTACAGCCGACACCGTTGCTTTTTGCATTTCGGCAATTTCTTTTATCGAATATCCGCTTATTTCAAACAATACAACGGCTTCTTCTTGTTCTTCCGGCAATTTTGCCAATGCTCTGTAAAGTGCTTCTATTTCCAATTTTTTCTCAGCCTTATTTTCTTCAATGCGATATTGTTTCACCTCATCTTTATATTCTGTTCGTCCTTTTACTCGCAACTCATTTTTGATAATATTCGATGCAATACCATATAAAAACCCCGAAAATGCTTTTCTGTTTTTCAGAGTATCAAACCCGTCAAAAGCCCGCAACACCGTTTCGTTCACCAAATCGTGATAATCCATTATCCCATAGGCTCTAGCCTTGCAATAACGCACAAAGCCCTCGTGCGTTATTGCATACAGCTTCATAAATTCGGTTTGTTTTTTGGTTGTTACCACTGTTTGTGTTTACCCTATTAGTAACATTTAATTTTAAAAAGTTACATATCAAAAATACATTTTTTTACGACTTATGAAATCTCTTTTACAACAATTTCGATATTGATAAAAAATATTTCAAATTAAACCTTTGCCAATATAAAATTTGTATATCTTTGCAGTTCGAAAAAATTTAACAGGAATTTTTATATTATGTATGCAATAGTAGAGATAGCAGGACAGCAATTCAAGGTAGAAAAAGGACAACAAATTTACACCCATCGGTTAGCCGAAGAAGAAGGTAAAACTGTTAGTTTCGACAAAGTCTATCTTATTGATAATGACGGTGATGTAAAAATAGGCACACCCACTATCGACAATGCCAAAGTATCGGCAAAAGTAATCGCTCATTTGAAAGGCGATAAAGTGATAGTCTTCAAGAAAAAACGCCGTAAAGGTTACCGTGTAAAAAACGGACATCGTCAATATCTTACAAAGATTGAAATTGAAAATATTAAATAAGAACTTATAAATTTTGTATTATGGCTCATAAAAAAGGTGCGGGTAGTTCAAGAAACGGTCGTGAATCGGAAAGTAAACGACTGGGAGTAAAAAAATACGGCGGACAACAAGTCGTTGCCGGTAATATTATTATTCGTCAACGCGGGACACAACATCACCCCGGCGACAATGTAGGAATGGGAAAAGACCATACCCTCTATGCTCTTGTTGACGGAACCGTAGCGTTCAGAAAACGCCGAAATGACCGTTCGTATGTCTCTGTCGTTCCGGCAGAAACCAACGAATAGCCACACTGACATTCACAATTATTCAACGCCTGTTTGCTCTTTGCAGATAGGCGTTTTTTTTATAATCTCAATGAAATTATTTCATTATTTTTGAGACAAAATTTAACCATTGTATGTTACTCCTAAAACAAATACAGGAAAACCCTGACGAAATAATAAAACGACTGGCTGTCAAGAATTTTGACGCTACAAAGATTGTTGCCGACATATTAAAAATTGAAGAAGAACGCAAGTCTCTCCAACAAGCGTTGGAACACAATGCCGCAGAACTCAACAGCACTTCCAAAAAGATAGGTCTTCTGATGAAAGATGGCAATATGCAAGCCGTTGAAACTATCAAACAAACAACAGCCAAACTGAAAGCCAACGCCAAAGAACTACAAGAAAAAGTAAATGTTCTTGAAAAAAACAGTTTTGAACTGTTGGTGCAACTGCCCAATCTACCCCACGCCTCTGTTCCAAAAGGAAAATCGGAAGCCGACAATGAAATTATAAAAACGGTAGAAAGCAATATCGTTCCTGAAAACACTCGATTGCCACATTGGGAATTAGCAAAAAAATACAACCTCATTGATTTTGAACTGGGAAATAAGATTACCGGAGCAGGCTTCCCTGTTTACATCGGGAAAGGAGCAAAACTGCAACGCGCCCTTATTCGTTTTTTTCTCGATGAAGCCGAAAAGAATGATTTTCTGGAATATATCCCACCCTTGTTGGTCAATGAAGATACAGCCTTCGGCACAGGTCAATTGCCGGACAAAGAAGGACAGATGTATCACGCCACTGTGGATAATTTTTTCTTGGTTCCCACAGCCGAAGTCCCACTCACCAATATCTACCGCGATGTGATAATTGATGAAAAAGACCTTCCTATCAAAATGACAGCCTACACACCTTGTTTTCGACGGGAAGCAGGCTCTTACGGAAAAGATGTTCGCGGACTAAACCGTGTTCATCAATTCGACAAAGTAGAAATCGTTCAAATCATTTCGCCCGAAAAATCATACAAAGCCCTCGACGAAATGGTTTCTTATGTAGAAGGACTTTTGAAAAAACTAATGCTTCCTTATCGTATCTTGCGTTTGTGTGGCGGTGATTTGAGTTTCACTTCCGCTTTGACCTTCGATTTTGAAGTTTTTTCGGGTGCACAAGAAAAATGGCTCGAAGTAAGTTCGGTTTCCAATTTTGAAACTTTCCAATCGAATCGAATGAAAATACGCATCAAACAAAAGGGTGAAAAGAAAAAAATATTGGCACACACTCTCAACGGCAGTGCGTTGGCGTTGCCTCGCATTATGGCGGCTCTTTTGGAAAACAACCAAACCAGCACCGGCATAAAAATCCCCAAAGTATTGGTCGATTACACAGGTTTTGATATTATCAGAAAATGAAAACTCTCTACCGTTTAACCTTTTTATTCTTGGCAATCGTTTCGTTATATGCTTGTAATGCTTCTCACAAAACAGAAGCAGAAACGGTAAAACGACTGCTTTCTTCAAACGACTCGTTACAACAAATTTATCGTTCACAAATCCCTTATGATTCGGTAGCAATTTTTTCCAAAACATTCCTTTCTACTCTCGACACGATTCGCAGATATTCCATCTTTCCGGAAGACAAAATGCAACGCTTTACGGTAAGTAAGTTCACCAACTACAATGAATTTCTCGAAAAAGCTGTTTTGAAAAACAACCAACTGAAAATGGCTTTGGATTATTCCAAACGGCAACTATCGAACCTTTTGTTCGACATCAACGAAAATAATATGCCGACAGACTCTGCCATTAAATACATTGCCGATGAGAAAAAAGCATTGTTGCAAACAAAAAACGAATTGACTGATTTTTTGGAAGAATATAGAGAATGTAAAAAAAATCTCATCGTATTATACCCAAAAGTCAACGCCATTATTGATAGTGTGAAACAAACCAAATAACTTTTGAAACGCCTGTTTTTCATCATATTATTTTTACTTGTCGGCATCGTCCCGACATTGGCACAACAAAAACAAACAGACAACACCTATCTCTTGGCATTTCGCTATTACAACGACAAAGATTATCAAAAAGCAGCTGTTTCGTTTTACAAGCTATACCGCCAAAGCCACAACACCTCTTATTTCAACAACTATCTCAACTGTCTTTTTCTTTCCGAACAATATGACAAAGCCGTGAAAGAAGCCCAAAAAGCAGCCAACGAAAACAAAAACAACCCTGTTTTCAAAGTTTATCTGGGCAATGCATACTTAAAAGCCGACCAACCCGACAAAGCCAATAATATTTTTCGAAAGACACTCAAAAAACTGCCTAATTCCGTTCACGCCTACATCAGCTTGGCAAACTCATTCTTGTCTATCCGTGCTTTCGATTGGGCAGAAAAGACCTACCGGCAAGGACAAGCCAAATTTCAAAAAAACTATTCTTTCAATTCCGAACTGGGCTATCTCTATTATCTGGAACACAAATGGAACAAAATGGTAAATGCCTATCTTGATTTATTGCAAATCAGTGATGACTATTATCATAATGTTGTGTCTCGATTGCTGTCGGCTCTTTATAACGACACCGACAAAGAAATAAGCAAAACACTGAAAAACAACCTATTACTGCGACTGCAAAAACGCCCCGACGAAACAATTTTCAACAAACTTTTAATCTGGCTATACCTGCAAGAAGACGATGTAAACAATGCTCTCAAACAAGCTGTTGCTCTCGACAAACGCTCTCGCAACGGTTTTTCAAATGTATTGAATATCGGAAAAACAGCTCTCAACAATCAACAATATACCATTGCTTCCAAAGCTTTCAAAATTATTTTGGACAATCAGAAAGAAGGTCGTAACTATATGACCGCTAAAAAATTATATATCACAGCGTTATATCACAGCCTCACCGAAAAAGAACATATCAGACAAAGCGATTTAGTATTTCTAAAACAAGAACTTGAAAAAATCATTGACAGACACGGTGTCAATGATTTTTCGTATTCCTCGATTGTCAACTATTGTAATCTCTTGGGATTTTATTTATTTGAACCTGATTCGGCTATTCAATTTATTCGCACTCGCATAGACAAACGACATTTCAACGCCAAAAACTTTTCCCGTTTGCAACTTTTAGAAGCCGATTTGCTTTTGGCAGCCGACAATCCGTGGGAAGCTGTTTTGCTATATGCTCTTGTGGAACGCACCAACAAAAATAATCCCATCGGTTACGAAGCCAAATTCAAACGCGCCAAAACCGCCTATTTTATTGGTGATTTCAAATGGAGCGAAGCCCAACTGAACATTTTGAAAGGAAGCACTTCAAAACTTATAGCCAACGATGCTTTCTTTTTGGCAAGCCTCATTCACGAAACCATTGAGAAAAACATAAATGATACTGCTGCCCTGAAAAAATATGCTCGTGCCGAATGGTTGGAATTTTGCAATAAAGATTCATCAGCACTTCTCACACTGGACTCTATCAATATAGTATTTCCTAATAACCAATTAAAAGATGAAATTTTATACAAAAAAGCCACTATTGCAATAAAACACAAAAATTATAACCTCGCATTATCGCAACTCGATTCTTTAATTTCTTCATTTCCATTATCGTCGGTTTGTGATGACGCTTTGATGCTGGCCGCAAAACTTGAAAACAACCATCTGCACAACCCACTGAAAGCCAAAGAATACTATCGAAAATTGATTTTAGAACACAAAAACAGTATCTTTGTTTCGGAAGCCCAAACAAACTATTTGGAACTCGACAAGATAACCCCTCCCGTAAACTAAAAAATGCTTTGGAATACGAAAGAATCATATTAGGCATCGATCCCGGCACAACGATTATGGGCTATGGACTTCTTGGTATCAACGGGAAAAAAGCCACAATGCTTTCGATGGGTTACATTGACCTCACCAAACTAAATGACCATTATTCCAAACTAAAACACATCTACGATCGTGTAGAAGCTATTGTAAAAAATTACAAGCCTACCGAAATGGCTATCGAATCACCTTTTATGGGCGAAAATGCACAATCGGCATTGAAACTCGGCAGAGCACAAGGCACCGCTATGATTGTAGCTCTCAACTACAAAATTCCTATTTACGAATACGCTCCCACAAAAATAAAAATGGCCATCACAGGTAACGGTTCTGCCGGCAAACAACAAA
Organism: uncultured Bacteroidales bacterium; assembly: GCA_964606715.1. Classification (GTDB taxonomy): domain Bacteria; phylum Bacteroidota; class Bacteroidia; order Bacteroidales; family JALTDM01; genus CAZSHT01. Next base: position 17,814 of record CAZSHT010000006.1, on the reverse strand, counting down.
TATCAAAACTCTTACAACATATTTTCAAAATAGAAACAATGCCTTCTAAATTTGATGCTTCCGATGGGCTGGCAGCTGCCTATTGCCATTTTTTACAACCTGCTATTAGCTCCAAAAATGTCAAACAAAAAAAAGGAAAATCAAATTCCTGGAAAGATTTCATCTCACAAAATCCCAATAGAATAAAAAAATAATACCTTTGTTACTATAAAACAGCATATTGTGAATAATTTTCTTACGAATCTTTTTTTTCGATTTCAAGAACATCATTTTGGAAATATAAAAAAAATTCCACTTCAACAATATTATTTTAATATAACTTGTTTTTTCGCAGCACTTGCAACTTTACTCGGCACTTTTATTAATTATTTTTTACACCTGGGTAAGCTTATCACTATCACAACAGGACTTTCATTTATCTCATTCTTAATAATATTTATAATTGCCTGCAAGAAAAAAATCTACAAACAACTTCTTCCATATTTTTTATTTACCCTCTATGTTCTTTTTTCTGTACTTTGGCTTACCAATGCCGGAAGCAAAGGACCTACAGTCTACTCATTTTTTATTATCATCTTCCTTATTGCATTAATATTTTCCGGGAAAAAAGCCATTATTATAAATTCTTCATTCATACTATTATTATTAGGTCTTTTCTTTTTTGAAACATATTATCCCGACACAATTACCGGTTATACTAATGATACTCAGCGTTTTTACGACCATTTATCAACTATATTATACGAACTTATCCTTTTAAATATAATTATCTCTTATCTTGTAAAATCCTATTATTCCGAAAAAGAAAGAGTAGAACAACAACGCGACACCATTGCTCAACAACACGAAGAATTGCTCACTACCGAACAAGAATTGGAACATCATAAAAAACATTTGGAGAGATTGGTCAATGAACGCACACAAGCACTAAAAGAAGCTAATGAACACTTAGAACGCATTAACAAAGAGCTGGAACTAGCAAAAATAAAAGCCGAAAGCTCCGATAAATTAAAGTCTGCTTTTTTGGCCAATATGTCACACGAAATTCGGACTCCTATGAATGCCATTTTAGGATTTAGCAGTTTGCTTAACAAACCGGTTTCTGAAGAACAAAAAAACACTTACATTCAAATCATTCAAGATAAAGGAAAATTATTGTTGCAACTCATTAATGACATTATTGACTTATCGAAAATAGAAGCAAAACAATTGCAAATTGCAAAATCGGAATTCAACATCAATAAACTACTCAATGACAGCTACATAACATTTGCCAATAAGATTCGAAACCTAAATAAACCTATCAATCTAAAAATATCTTTTCCAAAAGATTATTTCATTTTATTTTCCGATGAACTACGCATTCAGCAAATCATTAACAATTTATTGGACAATGCCATAAAAAACACAAAAGAAGGTAGTATTGAAATTGGTTATATTTTAGAAAAAAATCACATCAAGATTCAAGTAAAGGATACTGGTAGCGGTATCCCTAAAGACAAACAAAATACTATTTTTAACCGTTTTGAGCAACTTAACGAATTTGGAGAAAAACTAAAAAAAGGCACCGGCCTCGGACTTGCTATCTCAAAAAATTTAGCTGAATTAATGGATGGCTCATTGACTGTTGAATCGGAAGTAGGTGTCGGTTCTACATTTACACTCACGCTTCCTATTTCTGAAGATACATATAACCAAACTCAAAACTGGATTGAAAATAGGTTCATCGACAAAACAGTTGATTGGAGTGATAAGACCATTATCATTGCAGAAGATGAAAAAACAAACAGCCTGCTCATTCAAGAATACCTTTCCGAAACCAATGTCAATCTTATCATCGTTGACAATGGGAAAAAACTAATTGATACTATTCAAACTAACGAAAAGATTGATTTAGCCTTAATCGACATAAATATGCCTGTCATCAATGGCTATGAGGCTATTGAAATCATAAAAAAACGCTACCCTTCATTGCCCATTGTCGTACAGACAGCTTATGCACAAGAAGATGAGATTGCACACATCAAACAATTGGGAGTGTTTGACATTGTCACAAAACCCATCAATAAAGATTTATTAATTCAAACTATTGCCAGTAAATTAGGTTAAAGAATTCTTATTTCCTTTTACAATTCAAAAAAGCCAATGGTTGTTTTCCCTTCAAAATCTCCAAAATAAAATTCATTTTTCTTGGGATGATAAATATAGCCCTGCTTATATTTATCGATATTTTTCACTATTTCTTCTATCGCCTGCATACTGTATTCCAAATCGCCGTTACTCATGATAGGGTGCAACGAAAAACGAATAAACCCGGGCTTATTCGACAAATCATTTCGATCTATTGCATCGGTAAAGCGTTTTGATTTCTCCCTATCCACGCCAAGCAAAACATGCCCATAAGTGCCGGCACAAGCACATCCGCCTCTCACCTGAATACCATAATGGTCATTTAAAAGTTTAGCTAATAGATTATAATGAATACCGTCTATGGTAAATGAAACAGCCCCTATCCTGTCCAACTTATCTCCTGCTAAAACATGCACTTTGTCAATAACGGATAATTTTTCGATAACATAACGAATTTGTTTGTCTTCGCGTTCGGCAATAGCGTCACATGTCATCTGCTCTTTCAAACGAATTGCCAATGCTACTTTTATCAATTCCATAAACCCCGGTGTTCCGCCATCTTCCCGCAATTCAATATCATTAAAAAATGCATACTCCCCCCACGGATTAGTCCAAGTAACGGTTCCACCTCCCGGCTTATCAGGAATTTCATTACGATACAATGATTTATTAAAAATCAATATTCCGGCACTTCCGGGACCACCCAGAAATTTATGCGGTGAGAAAAAGATAGCATCTAATCGCTCCATTTCATCGCTTGGATGCATATCTATTGGCACATACGGTGCCGAAGCGGCAAAATCGACAAATGCATACCCCCCATATTGATGCATCAGTTTTGCCAATTGATGATAATTTGTTTTTATCCCCGTTACATTTGACGCTGCCGAAAAAGAACCTATTTTTAATTTTCGCGAATTATACTTTTTCAGTAATGATTCCAAATGGTTGGCATCGACCTGCAAGTGTTCATCGAAATCGACCAATACGACTTCGGCTACTGTTGTCAACCATGAAGTATGATTGGAATGATGCTCTTGTTTCGTTACAAACACAACAGGACGGTCATCGCCCGACACATTGGGTTTGTAATAATTAGTATTGTTAATCCGCAAGCCTAAAATGCGTTGCAATTTATTCACCGCCTCTGTCATTCCAAAACCACTGGGTATCAACACATCATCAGAAGAAGCATTGACATGTTTCTTGATAACACCATAGGCCTGATGATACAACTCGGTAACCGTAGCTGCCGTTACATTAGAATCGGTATGCGGATTACCAATATAGACACCTAAATAATCGGTTAATTTTTCTTCGATAGGTCGATACAACCGACCGCTGGCAATCCAATCGGCATACAACAATTTCTTTTTTCCAAAAGGCGTTTCTATTTCGGCATCAACACCTATTGTATTTTCTCTAAATTTTTGAAAATACGATTCTAATGGTATCATTTTAGTTACGACTTGATAGTTTACTCAAAAGTCGTAAAATTTCTACATATAACCAAATTATTGTTACCATTAATCCGAAAGCTCCATACCACTCCATATATTTTGGAGCACCCATATCGCTTGCCCGTTCTATAAAATCGAAGTCTAATATCAAATTCAATGCAGCAATACCCACAATCACTAAACTAATGATAATACTTAAATTGCTATTGCCATACATCAGTCCCATATTAACTCCAAACAAACTCAAAACAAACGACACCAAATAGAACACACCGATTCCCAGTGTTGCCATAATAATTATTTTGGTAAACTTCGGCGTAGCTCTGATAACATTTGTCTTATAAGCAAACAACATCAAAAAGAAAACAGCAAGCGTCAGGCCCACAGCTTGAAATACAATCCCCGGATACATCGCCTGAAAAAAAGCAGAGATAGCTCCCAAAAACAACCCCTCCACAATAGCATACAGCGGTGCCAAATACGGCGATACATTCGGTTTGAACGAAATTACAATCGCTAAAATGAAACCTACTATTCCACTACCAATCATCCACGGCCACATAGCCGTTGTCGCCGATTGTAAAGTTGCGGCATCAAAGAAATTCGACCAAGTGTAATAGGCTCCCAAAACCAACAAAACAAACATCAATAGAGTTTTATTGATGGTGCCTTGCAAAGTCATCGGCATTTCTGCCGGCAACGATTGAGCTTTTTCAAACATTTTTTCACTCAATACAGGATTTGATGATTTTTCCAGATTCATAATATATTGTTTTTAGTTTTACAATTAAAATTCTGTTGTCAATTCAAACAACGCCTCATCGGCAATTTCCAATGCCGAAGGTGTTTCTTTGGCTTTTATTGCCTGTGCTGTTTGAATGGCTTTCTGTTTCAGATTTTCATTTTTCCGTCCTATCAAACGCAATGCCGTTGCTATTGTCCGTTTCAGATTGACACCCGCTTCTATTGAAGGCTCTATTGATAGACTTAAAACCCTGCCAAAAAACTCCTCATTATCAGACAATTGCAACTGTGCCCGTTTGGCAGCCATCAAGAAACCGGTTGCTTTAATTAAGTCATTATCACGCTGACAATATGTCAAGGCTTGTTCTTCGGCAAACGGTGCTCGCGGAAACAACTGATAAGTCGCTTGTTCCACTTGCTCTATGGTATGAAATTCGTTTACCCATTTATCCATTTGCTCTTTAGTAATCTTTGACGCATCTTCTATCAATAAGGCCAATATCTTTGTCTCCCGATAATCGCGTTCCCATAGCTCCAAAGCCAATTCATGATTGGGAGCATATTCTTTTGCCATCGTTCGCAAATCGACAATGGTAGCTCCAAAAATAGTTTTATACCGATAGCCTGCATTTCGTAACATATCGGCAACTACGGCATTTTCTCTGGTATGTAATTGTTTTAAAATGCGTTGTAAATTTTCACTTGTTGCCATTTCTCATTTTATTTTTAAGTTCTCTTACAAAAGTAGTTTTTATAAACAATAAAAGAGCGACAAAACCATAAATTTTGTCGCTCTTTATAAACGATTTATTTTTCTCTGAAAAAAAATTATTTTTTGGGTTGTTGTATCTGAGGTTTTTGCTCTCTGCCCATTTGTAATTTCATCGGCCGGCGAATATCCATTCCCAAATAACCTTCATATTGTTTTTTCGTCAACACGGCTTTCATCTCAGCATTTTTTGCCAATTTTAATTCTTTCATTTTTTCACGCCTCAAATCTTCCCGCATACGACTCTGCATAATTTCTTGTTTTTTCTTGGCATACTTCAAATTGATAATTTTCACGGCATCATAAGCCTTTGTATCCAATTTCAATTCGTCTCGCATACGATTCGATAATCGTTCGGCTCGTTTTTCGGGATTAAACCGCGGTTGTGCCATCGACAATAAACTTGTCATCATTATTAATACCAATAGATATAATTTTGTTTTCATTATTATATTTTTTTAAATTACATTCCCAATGCTTTTTTCATTTCTTTTGATTTCTCTAATTTTCCTAAACGATAATAAATTTCTTTCAATGATATCATTGTGTTCTTATCGGTAGGATTCAAGCGGTGTGCTCGTTCCAAAAACGGAAGAGCTTGTTGCATCACCGATTTTGCTTGCTTCACCATTTTATTGTATTTATTATTATCGTCCTCATCTTGTGCTTTTTTTATAGTTTCTACGGCATTGTTGTAATACAAAGCACCCAAGTTGTAATTTGCATCAAAATTGGTTGAATCCAAAGCTATCGCTTTCTCATAATCAAGAATAGCCTTATCCGGTTTATTCAATTTCGTATCATATAAACTTCCACGAGCATAAAACAATCCGGCATTGGTAGAATCTTTTTTCAACGCCACATTCAAATAATTTAACGCCTGATCGGTTTTTCCTGTTTGTAAATAATGATTGATAAGTTCTACAACAAGTGATGAGTTATCATTGGGATATGCATCAATACCTTCTTTTAAGGTTTTCAAATAATTTGCCGTATCCTTTTTATCCAAATAGACTTTTGCCAACAAAAAATCAACTCCGGCTCTTTCTTTATCTGTCTTTCCGTATTTCAATTTTCTCAACATTTTAAAAGATTTAACAGCCTCATCGGTTTTTCCGCATTTCGAAGCTGCCAAAGCTGAATAATAAATAACCGGTGTATCAATCTTATTTACCAATGAACTGGTAAACAATGAGTTTGAGAATGAATGATACGCTTTTTCATATTGTTTGCTTTGATATTGTGCCACTCCTTGATTGACCAGACTGTTTGCCAATGCAGGAAATTGAACCAATACTTTTGAAAAGATTGTTCTATCGACAAAAGAAGTCTTGGGATCCATCAATTTCTTTTGAAATTTTATAAAATCCAAATAATTATTTTCGATATCCAAATTGTGTATTGACTCATCTTTGATATTATACAACAACGCTTTCTTATAAGCGGCAAAAGCCGTATCGGCAGCATAAGGCTCTAAATTTTTGTATTCTTTACTGGTTCGAATCGATTGATATATCAATCCTTTATACAACCAAGTTCGCGGATCGTGTATGGTTTTAGGATGCTTACAAGCTTTCTCAATAGCGTCACGAGCTTTTCCTAATTCTCCATATTTCAAATAATTATATGCACTGGTTCGTTTCGAAGGTTGTGCATGTCCAACAAAGACGAACAACACAAGTGTCATCAATAAAATTGCAATTCGTTTCATAGATATTTATTTTTTGTTTTTATTTATTTTATCAAAATTCAGTCCAAAAAAATTCAATGACTATTCGGTATCAGTATTTTCTGTTGTTTCTGCATTTGGATTATCCTCATCTAAAACTTCTACCTCTTCAATGTCATCTTCTTCTTGTTTTTTCACTTTTGTTACAGATGCAATAGTATCACCATCTCTTAGATTTATCAATCGAACTCCTTGAGTCGCTCTTCCCATTGTTCGTAATGTCGAAACAGCCAAACGAATAGTAATACCTGATGAGTTAATGATAATCAATTCATCATCGTCGGTTACCGACTGCACACTCACCAACTTTCCTGTTTTTTCGGTAATATTCATGGTTTTCACGCCCTTTCCGCCTCTTTTTATCAAACGATAAGCCTCTATATCTGAGCGTTTTCCATAACCATTTTCAGAAACCACCAAAACATCTTGTTCGTTATTTTCCACAGCAATGATACCCACCAAATAATCACCTTCTGCCAATCGCACTCCGCGAACGCCCGATGCTGTTCGTCCGATAGCCCGTATTGATGAATTTTTAAATCGAATAGCTTGTCCGTTATGTGTCGCCATCAATATATCCATATTATTATTGGTCAAGATAGCATCTAATAATTCATCATTCTCACGAATGGTAATTGCATTGACACCTTTTTTTCTTATGTGCGAATATGCCAACAAAGAAGTTTTCTTTATGATACCATTTTTGGTTGTCAATATCACAAAATTATTATTCAATGCTTCTTCGTCTTTTAAGTCTTCTACATTAAAATAAGCCTTGATACTGTCTTCCGGATCAATATTCAAAATGTTTTGAATAGAACGCCCTTTCGATGCTTTGGCTCCTTCTACGATTTCATATACTTTGAGCCAATGACAACGCCCTTGTGAAGTGAAAAACAACATCGTACTGTGCATATTGGCAACATAAACATGTTCGATGAAATCATCGTCTCGTGTAGATGAGCCTTTTGAGCCTACTCCTCCTCGCCGTTGGGAACGGTATTCTGTCAATGGTGTTCGTTTGATATATCCCATATGTGAAATAGTTATCACCATTGGTTCGTTTTCGTAGAAATCTTCCGGATTAAATTCTTCGGCACTCTCTACAATCTCCGTTCTTCGCTCATCACCGTATTTTTCTTTTATTTCCAACAATTCTTTTTTGATAACTTCCATTCGCAATTCTTTCTCTGCCAACAATTGACGCAAATATTCTATGGTCTTCATCAATTCGGCATATTCGGCTTTCAACTTATCAATTTCCAATCCGGTAAGTGCTCGCAACCGCATATCGACGATTGCTCTTGCTTGGATATCAGACAAATCAAAGCGTTCTCTCAATTGTAATTTAGATTCATCAACCGTTTTTGAGGATCGAATAATCTTGATGACTTCATCAATATGGTCAACAGCAATAATCAATCCTTCTAAGATATGTGCTCGCTTCTCTGCTTGTTTCAATTCATATTCGGTGCGTCTCACCACAACATCGTGTCGATGGTCAATAAATGTGCGTGCCAAATCTTTCAGATTCAATAATTGCGGACGCCCATTTACCAAAGCAATACTATTTACTCCAAATGACGACTGCATTGCAGTGCGTTTATACAGGTGATTTACGATAACATCAGCACTTACATCTCTTCGCAAATCAATAACAATACGCATTCCCGTTCTATCCGACTCATCATTAATATTGGTTATTCCGTCTATTTTCTTTTCATTCACCAATTCGGCAATGTGCTTTATCAACTCGGCTTTGTTTACCAAATATGGAATTTCTGTAATAATAATCGACTCTCTATTTCCGGTGCGTTCTTCTAATTCGTATTTTGCTCGCATCACCACTCTTCCGCGTCCCGTAAGATAAGCATCTCGCACACCACTATATCCATAAATAATTCCCCCTGTCGGGAAATCAGGAGCTTTAATGATAGGTATCAATTCCTCTACCGTTATATCCGGATTATCGACATAAGCCAAAAGCATATCAATAGTATCCGACAAATTGTGAGGCGGCATATTGGTTGCCATCCCAACAGCAATCCCTGAGGTTCCATTTATCAATAATAACGGTAAGCGTGTTGGCAAAACAGTTGGTTCTGATAAAGTATCATCAAAATTCAATTGAAAATCAACGGTTTCCTTTTCAATATCCCGCAAAGCATCTTCGGCCAATTTACGCAATCGAGCTTCGGTGTATCGCATCGCTGCAGGACTGTCTCCATCGACAGAACCAAAGTTTCCTTGTCCATCAACCAATGGATAACGCATTGACCATTCTTGTGCCATACGCACCATCGCAAAATAAACCGACGAATCACCGTGAGGATGGTATTTACCAAGAACTTCCCCTACGATACGAGCTGATTTCTTATGAGCCCTATTCGATGCAAGTCCTAATTCATTCATCCCAAACAATACGCGTCTATGCACGGGTTTTAAGCCGTCTCTAACATCGGGTAATGCCCGTGAAACAATCACCGACATTGAATAATCAATGTACGATGATTTCATTTCTTCCTCTATATTCACTTTTAGAATATGTCCTGTCGTTTCTTCCATGTTTTTTCTGATTTTTAAAAGAATTGCTAAAGTACATCTTTTCCTTCAAACATTTTCTTAAAAAAACTCAATTTATTAACATAAATTTGTTTAAAATTGTATTTCAGTTTTGTATCATATAAAATAACAGTATCTCATGAATGCTAATTTCTCTAAAACACTCAATAACATTATCATGTTTAGTCGCGAAGAAGCTATTCGATTAAGGAGTCCTCGCGTAACAGCCGAACATTTATTATTAGGCCTTTTGCGTGAACGACAAGGACAAGCAACCACCTTTTTAGAGAACGCCGGCATTGAACTTAATACTCTGAAACAAAATATTGACGAAGCTATTCGTAACAATAATGAACTAAAACTTCCAATTGATGAACTTGGTGATTTGGAAGCTCTCGACATTCCTTTATCGATAGATGCTGACCGCATTTTAAAAATGGCTCATTTGGAAGCCAAAGCTTTGGGAAGCGAGATTGTTGATAGCGAACACCTGTTGTTAGCTATTGTCAAAATTCAAACGCCTATTTTGGCAGATATCTTTTCGAGGTTTAATATCGATTATCATTCTATAAAAAGTGAACTAAAAGAAGATTCCGAATCGTTCAACACCCCATTTGATCAATTTGGCAATTCCGATGATGACAACAGTAGTTTTTCGGGGAAAAATCCACAAGGTCAAGGCAGTGCTTCTTCTAAAAACTCAGAGACTCCTGTTTTGGACAATTTTGGCATTGATATCACTACTGCTGCCGAAGAAAATCGCTTGGATCCAATCGTTGGTCGAGAAAAAGAAATAGAACGACTGGCACAAATCCTTTCCAGAAGGAAGAAAAACAACCCTATTTTAATCGGCGAACCCGGCGTCGGGAAATCGGCTATTGTCGAAGGTCTTGCCCTACGCATCATCCAACGAAAAGTATCACGGGTATTATTCGACAAACGCGTTGTTACTTTAGATTTAGCATCCATCGTAGCCGGCACAAAATACAGAGGACAATTTGAAGAACGCATGAAAGCACTTCTTAATGAATTGTCTAAAAATGATGATATCATTTTATTTATTGATGAGATACATACCATTGTAGGAGCCGGTTCAGCCACCGGATCTTTAGATGCCGCCAACATGCTAAAACCCGCTTTGGCTCGTGGTGAAATTCAATGTATCGGTGCTACAACATTTGACGAATATCGCCAAAACATCGAAAAAGACGGTGCTTTGGAACGCCGTTTTCAAAAAGTAATGGTAGAGCCTACCTCCGTTGAAGAAACAAAAGAGATTTTACACAACATAAAAGAACGCTACGAAGACTATCATATGGTGCGTTACACCGATGAAGCTATCGAACAATGTGTTTTGCTTACCAATCGTTATATCACCGATCGCTATCTGCCGGACAAAGCCATTGACGCATTAGATGAAGCCGGTGCTCGTGTTCATATCTCTCGCATTCATGTTCCCGACAAATTACTTAAACTGGAAAAAGAATTTGAAAAAATAAAAAAAGAAAAAAGCCTTGCTGTCAAGCAACAAAATTTTGAAAAAGCGGCCAGCTTCCGCGACAATGAAAAAGAAATTTTAATCAGTATTGAGAAAGCAAAACGAAATTGGGAAGAATCGCTTCAACTCAACAGAGAATCAGTTTCCGAAAGTGATGTTGCAGAAGTCGTCGCATTGATGTCCGGCGTACCTGTTCAACGCATTGCCGAAGCCGAAGGAGCTCGTTTGGCAAAAATGGAAGAACGCCTCAACGGTGCCGTCATCGGACAAGATGAAGCCATTGTAAAAGTTGCCAAAGCTATCAAGCGAAATCGCATTGGACTGAAAGACCCCAATCGTCCTATCGGCTCATTTATCTTCCTTGGTTCCACAGGAGTAGGAAAAACTTATTTGGCAAAAATATTAGCCGAATATATGTTTGAAAGCAAAGATGCACTCATTCGCGTTGATATGAGCGAATACATGGAAAAATTCTCGGTATCACGATTGATAGGTTCTCCTCCGGGGTATGTAGGCTACGAAGAAGGTGGACAATTGACTGAACGCATTCGCCGACATCCCTATTCTGTTATTTTATTTGATGAAATAGAAAAAGCCCATCCGGATATTTTCAATCTGCTACTCCAAGTTCTTGATGAAGGTCATCTCACCGATGGTCTCGGTCGTAAGATTGATTTTAAAAATACCATTATCATTATGACTTCCAATATCGGAACACGAGAATTAGCCGATTATGGTTCAGGTGTCGGATTCCAAACAAAGACACGCAAAAAAACAGCAGACTCGCGTTCAAAAGGAATTTTGGAAAATGCTCTTCGAAAAGTATTCAAACCGGAATTTTTGAACCGTATCGATGATGTCATCATATTCAATCAATTACAGAAAAAAGATATCGAAAAAATCATTGATATTGAACTAAAAACACTCTATCAACGCACAGCCGATTTGGACTTATCGATAAAACTAACACCTTCGGCAAAAGCCTTCCTCATAGAAAAAGGATACGATCAAAAATATGGTGCTCGACCTTTGAAACGCGCTATTCAAAAATATGTGGAAGATGTATTGGCAGAATTCCTCATCGATAACAACATTAAAGCAAAAACAAAACTAACCCTCAGCTACAGTAAACGAAAAAATGGACTTTCCATTAGGGTTTCTAAATAATTTATCAGAAAAGCGAGAGACGATTTCTCGCTTTTCTGATACAATATCAAACCTCTAAATCTCGTTAGTCGGCTATACAAAAAAAAGATTGCCATATTTAATGACACCTCTATTACGAAAAATATTTTTTTTATTTCTTTTCCCCCTTCCTTTTATGGGAATCTCTCAAATAGCTGTTGAACATTGGCAAGACCACCTTCCTTACAATAAAGCCATTGATATTGCAAATGCCAAGACACGCGTTTATGCAGCTACACCATATGCTCTCATGTATATCGACCAAAAAGATAATTCTCTTCACAAAATATCAAAAGCAAACGGGTTATCAGATGTTGGAATTTCTTCTATTGCCTATTCCGAAAAAGCAAACACCTTAGTCATCGGATACACCAACGGAAATATTGACTTTCTTATTGATGATAATATTATAAACCTTTCCGACATTAAACGAAAAAGCATATATGGCTCAAAATCAATAAATAACATTTTAGTTATTGACGACAAAGCTTATCTTTCTTGTGGTTTTGGTATTGTAAAAATAGACCTTTCGCGACAAGAAATTGAAAACACTTATTTCATTGGTTCCGAAGCATCATACCTCAATGTGTATGATTTAACTTTTACAAACAATACCCTTTATGCTGCCACGGAAAAAGGAATAAAATACGCCAACATCAATGATAACCTTCCTGATTATAAAGTGTGGTCTGATTATTATTACTATCCCGATTCCACTCAACCGGTTATCAATATCGAAACATTTTATGCCTCACTCATCATCATTTTAAAGAAAAACAATACAAAATATGTTTACCAATTAACTCCTGCTGACTCTTCTTTCAATAAAATTCCTTTAATTTCTCAAAATTTACTTACCATTAATACACTCAACAAGAATTTTTCTATCAGTTATATTAATGAATTGGACATTTTTGATAAAAACTTGAACAAAATAAAACAAATAACCAATTTACACACTCCTTCTTGGAATTGGTATAGTATCCAATCCAACCAAACCATTCTTATTGATGATACTATTTGGTGGGCCGACAATCACTGTGGCATCGCCAAACAAATAGATTCTACGACATTGGAAAAATATTATGTCAATGGTCCATCCAGTGCCGATGCTTACGATATATCTTCTGCCGGTGGAAATGTTTGGGTTGCCAAAGGCGGATTGAATATCAGTGGGGGTAACCTTTGGAATAGTGCGGAAATATATGCTTATCTCAACAATACATGGACAACCCTCAACAAAAGCACCGACACCATTTTGAATGTTCATGACATGATTACAGTTGCCGTCAACCCGCTGAATCCGAAAGAAGTTTTTACAGGTTCATGGAATGGCGGTGTTTTTCAATTTGAAGGGACAACATGTAAAAATCGTTATACCGAAAAAAACAGTTCATTAGAGATTTTTTACGGAAGTGACATAAAAGTAAGAGACCTGCAATTCGATTCACAAGGCAATCTTTGGGTGCTCAATCCGGGTGTCAACGATCCGGTTTCCGTTCGCATGACAGACGGCACATGGAAACATTTTTCATACGGAAACATCAGTCAGGATTTACGACATTTTGTTATCGATAAAAATGATGTAAAATGGGTTTTCTTAGGGAAAGGTAAAGGTTTGCTTGTTTTCGACAATGGTTCCGACCCGTTAGACGAAAGCGATGACCATGTTCGACATCTGAACATCGTAGATGAAGGCGGTGGTATCATCACTAACAATATCTACTCTATCACCGCCGACCATGATGGCGTTATTTGGATTGGAACCGACCAAGGTATTATGACTTATTTTCATCCGGAAAATGTTTTTTCCGAAGACTTATTCCCTGCCGACAGAGTCCTTATTGACTTAGGTGACGGAACAGCTCAATATCTTATGAAATACGAAACCGTAACGGCATTGGCTGTTGACGGTGCCGATAGGAAATGGGTAGGAACTGCCAATTCGGGCGTATTTTTATTGTCGAAAGATGGCACTCAAGAAATAAAACATTTTACGGCCGAAAACAGTCCGTTACTTTCCAACAATGTATCATCTATTGCCATTGACGGTGTTTCCGGCGAAATATTTTTTGTAACAGACAAGGGTATTATATCATATCGTAGCGATTCTACCGAAGGTGAACAAACATTTTTGAAGGACACTTATGTCTTTCCCAATCCTGTTAAATCAAATTACTCCGGACTTATCAGCCTCATTGGGTTGGTAAACTTTGCTCATGTTACCATTACCGATATTGCGGGAAATGTTGTTTATGCTACTACTGCCAAAGGCGGAATGGCTACTTGGGACGGAAAAAACTTTGACGGAAAGAAAGTTGCTACCGGTGTATATCTTGCTTTTTGCACCAATGATGACGGTTCTCAAACAAAAGTTTTAAAAATCTTGATAGTAAAATAATTTTTCCTTATTTTTTTATTGCTGTCAACATTTCGGTCAACTGTTTTAATTCATCACGATAACGCGCAGCATTTATAAAGTCTAAATCGGTAGCCGCTTTTTCCATTTTTTTCCGGGTTGTTTCTATTGTTTTTTCAAGAGCTTCTTTTGGCATCATCGAAACAATCGGATCGGCCGCTACATCAACACTATTTTCTTTTTCTGCATAAATCTTTTTCCCGTCAACAGTTGTCATTGAATCAGACAATGATCTTCTAACGGTTTTCGGCGTAATATGATGTTTAATATTATAATCAATTTGTTTCAATCGCCGACGATTGGTTTCGTCTATTGTTTTTTGCATTGATTTGGTTATGGTATCGGCATACATTATCACCTTCCCTTCTACATTTCTGGCCGCACGCCCTGCAGTCTGTGTCAATGAGCGTTCTGAGCGTAAGAACCCCTCTTTGTCGGCATCAAAGATAGCAACCAACGATACTTCCGGCAAATCCAATCCTTCACGCAACAGATTCACCCCTATCAGCACATCAATCTCTCCCTCTCGCAGTTGGTTCAATATCTCAACGCGTTCCAGCGTTACGACATCAGAATGAATATAACGGCAACGAATTCCCAAGTTAAACAAATAAGTAGTCAATTCTTCTGCCATTCGTTTGGTCAAGGTCGTTACCAATATGCGTTCTTTTTTTGTTATTCGCTGTTGCACTTCACCTATCAAATCATCTATCTGATTCAGCGTAGGACGCACTTCTATATCCGGATCCAACAATCCTGTGGGACGCACCACTTGCTCCACAACAACACCGTTGCATTTCTCCAATTCGTAATCGGCCGGTGTTGCACTCATGAAAATCACTTGTGGCACAAGTGACTGAAATTCTTCAAACTTCAACGGACGATTGTCGATAGCCGCCGGCAACCGATAGCCATATTCCACCAAATTCTTTTTTCTGGAAAAATCGCCTCCATACATTGCTCTAATCTGTGGTATTGTAACATGACTTTCGTCTATGACCACCAAAAAGTCATCCGGGAAATAATCTAACAAACAAAACGGACGACTGCCGGATTTTCGCCCATCGAAATAACGCGAATAATTTTCTATTCCCGAACAATAGCCCAACTCTTTTATCATTTCCAAATCAAAAGTTACGCGTTCTTCGATGCGTTTTGCTTCTTGGGGGCGTCCTTGTTCTTCAAAATAAGCTATCTGTTCTGCCAAATCGTGTTGTATCTCTGCTACGGCTCTGTTTATCCGTTCCTGTGTCGTTACAAAAATGCTTGCCGGATAAATGTTTATTTTTTGCAGTTCTTTCAACACCTGACTATGCCGTGACTCTACGATTTGAATACTTTCAATTTCATCATCAAAGAAAATTATTCGAACAATAAATTCTTCATACGGAATAAAAACATCCACCGTATCGCCCGACACCCGGAACGATCCGCGTTTCAACTCGGCATCGGAACGAAAATATAACGCATTCACCAACAAACGCAAAAAATGATTTCTATCGATAATCTGTCCTACCGAAACCACAATCGTATTGGCACGAAAATCTTCGGGATTGCCTATTCCATATAAACACGATACCGACGATACCACAATCACATCGCGTCGTCCCGACAACAACGAAGAAGTTGTGCTAAGACGCATTTTTTCTATCTCTTCATTAATCGCCAAATCCTTTTCAATGTAAGTATTGGTAGACGGAATGTAAGCCTCCGGCTGATAATAGTCATAATACGACACAAAATATTCTACCGCATTATCCGGAAAAAATTGCTTAAACTCATTGTAAAGTTGTGCCGCCAAAGTCTTATTATGGCTCAACACCAAAGTCGGTTTTTGAACTTTCTCAATGACATTGGCAATGGTAAAAGTCTTTCCCGACCCCGTCACGCCCAAAAGCGTTTGGTATTTTTCATTTTGCAAAATCCCTTCCGACAATTTTCGAATTGCTTCCGGTTGGTCGCCCGACGGTATAAAATCTGATATTAACGAAAATGCCATTTTTGTTCTAATTCAAATTACTTCTCAACTTTTTCACAGCCATCAAACGCGTATAGCGTTCTGTCGGATTTTTGTAATAAACATATACCCAATAATCATTTGTCGTTTCGTAATAACTTCCTTCTATCAGCATATCATCGGGTCGTGCAGAACCGTTTTTCCAGAAAGTATAACAATAATTGTAATGCCCTTGTTTTAGCAACAAGTCTTTCACATAGGCCTTTTGTGTCATATCATACTTCATCTTACTCATTTCCGATTTTTCCCAATCGACCATTGCTCCCGACAAATAAATATCACCATCATCTAAGGGCACAGCATAAGGCAATAAAAAATGCACATAGACATAGTCGGCCTCCGTAGCCGGATTATCGGCCTCTTGCACATCAACAACATATTGTCCGTTAATGTCTTTATGATAAGTGTATTGTTTGAAATTCCTCACTTGATCGGGAAACAAATAAAAATGATAATATGGTGGTCTATAAGTTATCGTACTCACATTCATTGACTTATAGCGTTCGCTTTTGGTTTCGAAATAGCGGTATTCATTATACCCCGGAAATAACATTGAATCGTTGTATTGATAAACCAATGCATTGTCTTTGATAAAAGTCGGTTGAAAATGCTCCCGCTTCAAAGCCCATCTGTTGTTTGGCACAATAACCACATTCAAATACTGACTAATATTGCTTCCATTTGTATTCAAATTGCCATATTTTATGGTTAACTCAACTTGCTGATGTGTTTTTTTGTAAACCGGCAGATTAGAAGGTTTCACGGTTCCCTCCACAACAATTTGATTTTCCACTACCCAAAAGCGACGCGTCAATACCACCTGTTCTTCGTCGTGATTCTCAAATACAACTAACAAATAATTGCCGGATAATAATATTTTCAGGTCTTCATTTGGGAAATCAACACTATAATGAATATACGAAACCAAAGTATTAAACGAATACTCATATTTTTGAATATCCTGATAGTCAAATCCATCTATGTAATCGCTCATTGTTATATTGCTCGGTGTCCAATCGTCTTCACAATGAATAATTTTGTAACTGTATTCACCGGGATCTTCCGACAAATCATCGAACGACAACTGCAATGGCACCGAACTGTTCAATGACAATACAGGATACGACAAAACAGCTCCTTTTTTATACAATTGTACCGTATGAATACTACTTTTGTAGATATGGTCGGCATAAACCAACTTTTCTTGGGCATTCCCATTTTTCAATCCCAACAAGAAAAGACACAAAACAATATATTTCATCTAAATTAATTTAAAAACTACCAAAAATAGCTGTTTTTAT
>CAZSHT010000005.1:26445-29503 GCA_964606715.1 uncultured Bacteroidales bacterium | reverse complement strand
TTCCGGTGGTGCTATATACTATTTTGATTTAATATCAAAAAATTCTCAGATGGTACTTTATTATCACAATGATGATAAAACCGGTTTATCATTCCCCTTTTTGATAAATGAATACTGTACCTATTTTAGCTTCTTCTCACACGATTACACAAACACACCCGTTGAGACAGCCATCAACACCAAAGATAATCAAACACTCTATGTTCAATCGATGAATGGTGTAGAAACAGAAATTGACTTATCACCCGTCGAAACACTTAAAGACAGTGGAACCATTGGCATTAACAAAGCAACACTAACACTCTATACCGAAGAATCAGACTCCACCTTGCAACAATTCCAGCCCCCCAGTCGTCTCCTTTTGGAATTAGTTGATGAAACAACAGGTTTTGATGCACCAAGTGATTATTATATTGATGTAAATTATTTTGATGGTAATTATGATGCAACAAATAAATGTTATCATTTTAACATTTCTCAATATGTTCAAGAAATATTAAAAGGTAATATGAATCATAAAAAATTATACATATTTCCTGCCGAGACTAAAATTTCGGCTAAACGAATTATTTTAGAAAACACAACTGCTCATCCTGTTTCATTGGAAATAACCTATACAAAATATTAAAAGAATGTGTGGAATCGTTGGTTATATTGGCAACAAACAAGCTTATCCCATTTTAATAAATGGTCTTAAACGACTGGAATACAGAGGCTATGACTCTGCCGGAGTAGCCCTCTTAAACGGGAAACCCCGCATCTATAAAGTGAAAGGGAAAGTTGCTGATTTAGAAAATTTTACCGAGAATAAAGACATTTCAGGAACTGTTGGCATTGCTCATACGCGTTGGGCCACACACGGAGAGCCAACAAACAACAATGCCCATCCTCACGAATCACAAAATGGACATTTCATTCTTATCCATAATGGCATTATTGAAAATTATGCCCGTTTAAAACCTCGATTAGAAGCTCGGGGCTATACTTTCAAAAGTGAAACAGACACAGAAGTATTGGTTAATCTCATAGAATATATCTACCTTAAAGGAAAAGTTTCTCCCGAAATTGCTGTTCGACTTGCTCTTACAAAAATTGTAGGAACATATGGTATCCTTGTCATCAATAAAGATGAACCTGAAGAACTTATAGCTGCCCGTAACGGCAGTCCTTTGGTAATAGGCATAAAGAATAAAGAATTCTTTTTTGCCTCCGACGCAACTCCCATTGTTGAATATACCAAGAGTGTTGTCTACATGAATGACGGCGATTTAGCTATTGTTCGAAAAGGAGAAATAAAGTTCAAAACCCTTAAAGATGAGCCATTAGCTCCGAAAGTTACCAAATTGGATTTAGATATTGCATCCATTGAAAAAAATGGTTTTGAACATTTTATGCTCAAAGAAATCTTTGAACAAACAAAAGCTATTAACGATACTTTTCGAGGACGCATCTCTTTGTCAACCAACAAAATTACATTAGGAGGATTACACAAAGTTATTGACAAACTAATCAATGCCAAGCGCATTGTCATTGTAGGCTGTGGTACTTCATGGCATGCCGGACTGGTTGGAGAATACCTTATAGAAGAATTTGCTCGCATTCCCGTAGAAGTAGAATATGGTTCAGAATTTCGTTATCGAAACCCTATTCTCACAGAAGATGATATTGTCATTGCCATCAGTCAAAGTGGCGAAACAGCTGACACTTTAGAAGCCATTAAAATGGCAAAAGCACACAATGCCACAGTACTTGGTATTTGTAATGTCGTAGGATCCAGCATTCCGCGAGAGACCGATGCAGGAGTTTATACTCATGCAGGAATAGAAATTGGCGTTGCTTCCACAAAAGCCTTTACAGCTCAAGTAACCGTCCTTACAATGATAGCCTTTCTACTCGGTCATCGAAGAGGAAAAATATCGGAAGAAGATTATGCGATTTTAATAAATGAACTGCACAGTGTTCCTCAGAAAATAGAAACAATATTAACAAAAAATGATTATTTATTGGAGTTGGCAAAAAAACTTCAATTTTCGAAGAATTCATTGTATCTTGGAAGAGGCATTTTATTTCCTGTTGCTTTGGAAGGAGCTCTGAAATTAAAAGAAATCTCCTATATCCATGCTGAAGGTTATCCTGCCGCTGAGATGAAACACGGTCCTATTGCACTCATCGACAAAGATATGCCCATTGTTGTATTGGCTACAAAAGACAAATCTTATGATAAAATTGTAAGCAATATACAAGAAATAAAAGCCCGAAACGGTATTGTTATTGCCATTGTCTCGGAAGGAGATACTGTGATAAAAAGTTTTGCCGATCACACTATTGAGATTCCTGTTTCACATGAGGCAATAGCTCCCTTACTAACTGTCATTCCGCTACAATTATTATCATACCATATTGCTGTCCTGAGAGGTTGCAATGTTGACCAACCGCGAAATCTGGCAAAATCGGTAACCGTAGAATAAATCTTATTTTATTTCTCTTACTTGAATAATATTGACAGGACAGTGGCTTGCTGCTATAACTCCATTTTCTTTTTGAAAGACCGGAATATCAAGTACAAAAAAACCTTTTTTATTAACCGCATGCAGGAGATTAGCTTTTCCGTCATCCGTATCTATTTCAAATAAATCGGGAGCTACCTCTACGCAATAATTACACCCTATGCATTTCTCCCGTTGATGAATAATTTTATAATGTGCCATCGTATATAAAAAAGCCACCTCTAAGAGATGGCTTTTAAAATTTGCTTTTCTTTAAATAACCTTTATCTCAAAATCAATTTACGAACAATAATCTTATTGCCGGTATGTATCTTCACAAAATAGACACCACTGTTATATTCTGAAAGATTAACCGTCACAAAGTTTTGTGTTACTTCTTTTTCTATCAATTTGGCACCTGTAATAGAATACACCTCTATTTTATCACCTTTATTGATATTTTTCACATAAAACTGTCCTGTTGTCGGATTTGGATAAACAACTAAGTTATGCTCTGCATTTAAAGTATTTATACCTGCATGTTGTGTTGTATCGGTTCCTTTCTTTACATA
>CAZSHT010000005.1:0-26345 GCA_964606715.1 uncultured Bacteroidales bacterium | reverse complement strand
TCCATTCCCAACATTGTAAAACCGGTTTCGTCTTTATAAATATAAGTATTCGCATCTACCAAACGACCTGAGTTATCTTGATATTGATACATATTGGCCGAAGGGAAATCAGAAGCATACGGTGTTCCTGCCGTATCTTCGTACGAAATAGAATTAAGAGTATCCGCTTGCAAATCCGTAAAATCCCATACCAATGCTGTGTCACTAGCTTGTTGTAACTTACGCACTGCAGCATTTGTGTCGGTAGCAATAACGGCTGTATCACCTATCCCAATGATATCATTGGCGGTAACAACAACTTGAGATTGCCCGCTAAAAGCGAAAAATCCCAATAATCCAAAAAATAATAATTTTTTCATAGCACTTTGTTTTTGTTTATATTAATAAAATAAATAATTGATTCCTATTTTGAGACCAAATGTAGTATTTTTTCTATTTACAGCAAATTTTGAGTTATAAATATTGTTAATATTCTGCAACATAAATAGTTCCGACATAAATGCCACATGTTTATCCAAATGATAAGAAATACCCAAATTTGCCGATAATGAGAAATTTAATTTTGCAAACGGGTACTTATTGATATCATCAACTTTATAGTCTGAATTTGTAAGAAAAACACCTTTCCCCTTAGCATTAATAAAAATATCGGTAATTAGTCCTCCGGAAATTGACAAATCGGTTTTACCCAATGAAAAACGATAACCGCCTATCAATGGTATTCGCATATAAGAGTATGAGTTTCGTTCTAAATATTGTCGAATTTCCCGTGTTGTATCAACCGACTGCGTCATTATCGTATCTTTTTCCCATACCGTAATCGTATCTTGTGTTTGACGGGTAACCGTATCGATGGTATAATACCACGAAGTATCTGATTTCACCAACTGACCATTTTCATAAACATTAAAAACAAATGGTTCTCGTGAAACAGTATCTACCGTTATTTCCAATTTATCCAAGACATGCTGTGTCTGATAGACTTTCACGGCTACCTGTGTTGCCGTATCGATAGTTGTTCGTATTTCTTCACATTGAAATGAACTGCGATAATTGGCATATTGCAAGCCTGAACCAACAAACAAATGATTATTCAAATTTCGCTTTATTCCCATACCGAAAGAAACCAGCATATCCGGTTTTTCCACTTTATCCATCATCTTCGCCCAATTGCTGTGTTCGTCATCAACATCACTCACTGAAAGGGTATTATACCGAGCAGGAGCAACAAATAATGAAGCTATCCATCGAGGTGTTTCCGATGGCGTTTGATTTAATTTCAAATTTTGTTGTTTTGTTTTCTCAACAGGTATTGTATCAAAGACCTTTACGGTATCATATACTATCATCGTATCAATAACAAGAGGCGTATTTTGAGCAATTAAGGTTTTTGGGTTCTTGTCATCGGCACGATATATTGTTGCAGAATATGTAATCTTTTTATTATTAAACAAGTGTTGCTTTTTCGTCTCTTTTCGTTTAGTTTTCGAAACAACTGTTCCGGTTGCCTGTCCTGATTTCTTTTTTGATTTAGATTGATAATGCGATGTATTATTTAATCTCTCAGGTGATTGCTGTTTATTTGACTTTTCTGTAACATCTTTTTTATTAATAGGCAAATCAGATTTTTGAATTATATTTCTTGTATTATTTTTTGCGATTATGGTCGTATTGTTTTTTGCAACAGTAGATTTATTAGGAAGCCCCCAAACACCTATTCCCAAAACTCCACCCAACAAAAGTCCCAAATAATACACATTAAACCGAACAAATGAAAACTGTAAAAAATTGAACCAGCGTAATTTAGTTGCCAAATTACTCCACAAATAAGATGTATCTACACTTGTCGATTCTAATGTAGATACAATGTCTTCTTCCAACAATGCATCTTCTATTGCATTCCAAGCTTCCTTAGGTGCTTCGGCAGAAGCATTACGCAATTCTCCAAATAAATTTTCTATATTATTCTCCATCTTTACTCTTCAATGTTATTTTACTCAGTTCATATAATTTTTCTCTAATCACTTTCTTTGCTCTTGAATACTGCGATTTTGAAGTGCTGATATCAATCTCCAACATATCCGCTATTTCTTTGTGCTTATATCCCTCCACCGCATACATATTAAATACTAACTTATAACCGGCCGGCAACGAATCAATTACTTTTTGCAATTCCTCTTTGGTAAACTCAACATCTCCAATAGTATTTTTTTGTGAATACTGATAATCTGCTTTTTCTAATTCCGCATGATAATAAGTATTTATATTTTGCCGATAATTACTAATGGCCGTATTTACAAAAATGCGTCGCAACCACCCTTCAAAAGACCCTGTAAAATTATATTGATGAATATTTTTAAAGACTTTCAAAAATGCATCTTGAAACACATCTTCGGCCTCCTCTCTGCTTTTCGTATAACGCAAACAAATAGAAAACATCTTATTGGAATACATATCATATAATAGCTTTTGCGACTTCATCTTATGTTGCTGGCAACCTTTGATTATCTCTTCTATGTTCGGCATCGTCAAGTAGGACTATTATAAGGGTTAAAATGTTGCAATTTCTTTGAATAAAGATACAATATTTACTTGAACTATCAAAACTCGACAAATTCTATAAATTTACTAACATCATTCAACCGGGAGAATCTTCATACAACCATATGATAGCCAGCCATTTACAAATATCATCGTTTTTTTTTAACAATAACGAAACATTCATTCTCATTCTACGATTTAATGGATATCTGCAAAAGTCCTATTTTTGTTGTTTATTTTGATATTTTATACTATGCTGAAAAAACACAGTATTATCTTACTTTTCTTTTTGATACTTGGACTTACCGATAATAGTAAAGCTCAAACAATCGGTGTTGGTGGTTCCGGTATTTATAATTTCCAAACAGAAAGTTTTGGGTATGGAGCTCGCCTTTATTATGGTTTTAATTCTCACTGGGCTATTGTCCCACAATGGGCACATTATCCGGCTTTCAATAAAATCAATGAATATTACTTAGGAGCCACAGTTCAATATAATTTCTTATTTGGACGCACTTCTTTTTACCTTTTACTTGGCGGTGCTTACAATCGATGGAGCAACTATAAAGACTATCACAATAAACTAGCACAACTAAATAATTTTGCCGAAGAAGGTGGCATTGGTGCTATGTTTTCGTGGAAATACTGCCTAAATCCTTTTGCCGAAATTCGTTACAACCTGAATTGGAAAGAATCGAATGCACAAGTTGGCATTCTTTATTTTTTCAAAGGCTGTAAAAGCAAAGGTAAATCACGACGACGAGGCGGAGGAAAAAGTTCTTATTGTCCTGCTTATTTTTAAAAACAATATCCTATGAAACGACTACATATTTCTATTTTCATCTTCTCTTTTGCGTTAATCGTTATACTAATGGGATGTTCAAAAGAACGATTATTAAACATATACTACTCACTACCTTTACTCAACAAATATCTCCAAAGCAAACAACAAACAGAACAAATATTTAACATTACAGAGCCAAGCTCACACCCCATCATTGGTGCAAAAGGAACAGCTCTTTATGTCAGCAAAGACATCTTTATGTATCCCAATGGCGATAGTGTTTCCTATCCTTTTTCAATAGGTCTCATCGAATTATATTCTCCAAAAGACCGAATTTATTATGGTATTTCCAGCGTTGCCGACAATGACATTCTTGCAACAGCGGGCGATTTACGCATTAGGGCTTTCAAAAACTCCGATGAACTGGTATTACGCCCCGGAGCGTCCTACAAATTGGAAACAGCAAGTCTTAAATCAACCGATGAAAAAGCAAAGATATACCACGGAACAGGAACGCCACCATATGTAACATGGGCCGTTTCAACAGATACCGTAAACATTATTGACTCTAAATATCAGGGTTATATCTCAAAAATGGGATGGATAAATTTTGCATATCATTTTCAAAATACGGTCAACAATTCTAAACTCGTTTTCACATCTTCTGTTGGCGACACTTTATCACAAGTCGGCATTTATGTCTACCTGCCCGAAACACAAACCTTATTGACTTGGGGTTCAGACTCTCTCTATCCTATCCACGACAGCACTTCTATCGAAGTGGTAAGTATTGCCGTAGATACCCAAGACAAATTATATAAATTTTTTCAAAAACGCGTCGTATCAACGACCAATACTATTGAACTCGATTTTACGGAAACAACCGACGAAGAACTTACCAAGATTTTGGAAAGTTTATAACTTCTTTGTTCTGAACTTTTTTAATTATTTGTCGTAAAAACCATTCATAAAATTGAGGTTCTTTTTCGCTCATTTTAAATTCTAAAACTTATGCGTCATTACATCAGTTTCTTTTTACTTTTTATTATTTCAACCGTTACATTTTCTCAAGAACAAGATTCTTTATCCAAACCTTTTTTCAATGAAGAATTGATTATGGATATCAATTACATCAATCTCATCAACTTTCCGGCAGCTCTTTCTACCAAATGGAATTGTATTGATTTTGACTTTGCCTACCTAACCACTATCTCGGGAAAAGAATCAAACATTAGCACAGCAATCGGACTGGGCATCAGTGCTCAAAATATTAAAACAAACGCATACCTTATAGAAGGACCTAATGAATCCCCATCTTTCCAAATTATTCCGGACACATTATCTTATGATAAAAACAAATTAGCAACGACCTATATTGAACTTCCTATGGAAATTCGTTTTCGGACACCTCGCAACTACCACAATAAATCGTTTAAACTAACTATTGGAGCAAAATTCGGATACTTATTAAAAAGTTACCACAAATATGTAGGCGAAGATTACAGAGTTTCCGTTAATCCACAAACTATTAAATTCAAAGAATACAACCTACCGTTTATCAACAATGTGCGTTATGGAATTTACATTAAAGCATTTTACGGAAAATTCGGAATAAATGCCTATTATTCATTATCAAGCTATCTTCAACCGGAATACGAACCTCAAATCGGCTATTTCACCATTGGTTTTAGCACTATTATCATATAAAAATGTTTTCATCTGTTGAATTTATATTTTGGATATCTGTTTTTATCATTGCCTATGTTTATGTAGGCTATGGCGTCTTATTATCCATCTTAGTAAAATTCAAAAAAAAGAAAGAACCAACTCCTCTTTCCGATGCTCAACTGCCAACCCTTTCACTTCTTGTTGCAGCTTATAACGAAAAAGAAATCGTTGATATAAAAATTAAAAATTCACTCCAACTCAATTATCCCAAAGAAAAACTAAAACTGGTATGGGTAACCGATGGTTCCAATGATGGAACACCGGAATACATTGCCGAAAAATATCCGTTTGTTACCGTATTACACAATGATGAACGCCGTGGAAAAACCGCTGCATTAAATAGAGCTATCGAACTTATAGACACTCCTATCATTGTTTGTTGCGATGCCAACACAATGCTCAATACCGAAGCACTTCGTGAAATAACAACCTCGTTTACACTCCCCAATGTCGGTCTTGTTGGTGGTGAGAAAAAAGTTCGACAAGCCAATGCCGACGATGCTGCCAGTTCAGGTGAAAGCACCTATTGGAAATACGAATCGTGGCAAAAGAAAACAGAAGCACAATTTTATTCGGCCATTGCTGTTGCAGGTGAATTGTTTGCCATAAAAAAAGACCTCTATGTTCCTATTCCCGAAGACACTATTTTAGATGATTTTGTATTGTCGCTCCATGTCATCGAACAAGGTTATATCATTGCATACAACCCCAATGCTTATGCTACCGAAGAAAGTTCTGCCAATATATCCGAAGAAATAAAACGAAAAATTCGCATCTCTGCCGGCGGATTTCAAACCATTTTTCGCTATCCTCAGTTTTTAAATATCTTCAAACATCCGCTTTACTCATTCGAATACTTCTCTCACAAATTATTGCGATGGTTAGTAGTTCCATTTGCTTTTATCATTGTCTTTTTTCTAAACTTATATTTAGCTCTTTACAGTGGTCAACACTGGCACTTATTTTATCAAATATTAGCTTTGTTGCAAATCATTTATTACTTGTTGGCATTTCTCGGTTGGACTATCCGCAACAAAAAAACACAACTAAAAATTTTGTTTATTCCATTCTACATAAGCTTAATGAATTGGACAACAATCTTAGGACTTTTCCGATACTTGAAAAAGAATCAAAATCAACGATGGGAAAAAGCATCTCGTAAAAAAGCCTAAAAAAACTGTCGGTTGCAAACGACATTTTTTATACTTTCGTTAGCTACAAACCTTGTTTAATTTGATTCGAAAAATAGCACCATATTTATTCCTTGTTTTCATCATTTTGGGTGCTAACACTTTGTTTGGACAAACCCAAACAGTTGACACCAACGGTTACACCACTTTTTATTATCCCAACGGAAAGATATCCAGTATCGGAAAAATAGTAAACGGTAAACCCGACGGCTATTGGAAAAGTTATTATCCCAACGGAAACCTAAAATCGGAAGGCTATCGACGATATTTCTTATTAGACTCTACTTGGATTTTTTATAATGAACAAGGCGATACGACCGACATAGTCAATTATTACCTTGGCAAAAAAAACGGATATTCCACTCATTATCAATACAAAAAAGATGAAAACGATTCATTACACCGCTTTATCGTTTCAAAAGAACTTTTTTTGAACGACAAAAAAAACGGACGGTCTTTTTATTACAAAAACAACCGATTATGGAAAACCGTTATGTTTGTCGATGGCATCAAAAACGGTCCTACATTTTATTATACCAACGACACCCTCGTAACAACCATAGAGCTTTATAAAAATAATTTCCTCATCGGCACCGAAAACATCAACCGTTACGATAAGGCTCATCTAAAACACGGCACTTGGAAATATTTTTATGACGATGGCACCATCCGACAAGAAGAGCACTACATTCACGGTAAACTCAACGGAGACCTGAAACAATTTTCGACTTCCGGAAAAATCATTGAGAAAAAACATTACGAACAAGGTGTCCCCAAAAAATGGGAACCGCTCAATGATTCCATTATGAGTGAAAAGAAAAAATACTCCCCCACAGGACAATTGAAATATAGCGGTTTCTTTAAACACGACAGCATTCCTATCGGGGTACATCGCGAATATGCCTCCGATGGTTCCTTTTCGAATGTTACAATATACGACACCAACGGCATAAAAAAAGCTGTCGGAATATACGATTCATTGAGCCGACGCACCGGAGAATGGACATTTTATTTTCCTTCCGGACAAATTTCTTCAAAAGGACATTTTAGAAAAAATAAACGCATTGGAAAATGGGTGTTTTTTTATCCAAATGGCGATACAGAACAAGTTGGCACTTTTAAAAATAACCGAATAAACGGCATTTGGAAATGGTATTACCACAACGAAAAACTTCGACGACTGGAACATTACGATATGAATGTTCGCAACGGATTGTATTTTGAACTCTCACCACAAGGCGATACTATCACAGTAGGAAATTATACTGACGGTGAGAAAAACGGCATTTGGAAAAATTTCACCGGCGACCAAATAGAATATGGTCGTTATGTTGACAATATGCAAGAAGGTCTTTGGCAAGCCTTTAACAAAAAAAATAACAAGCTCATCTTCAAAGGATTCTACAACCAAGGTGAATTGGACGGAAAAGTTTATTATTTCTACAACAACGGAAAAATCAAACGAGTAGAAGCATACCGCAACAATATTCCGCACGGACTATGGATTTATTATGACGACCATCACACCCCATTTTTGGTTATCAAATATCGTCACGGAAAAATAAAAAAGATTAACGGACAACGCTTTCGATGGCCAAAGCCACTCCCCGACACCACTTTAAATTAAGTTTTGGAAATGCGTTTTTTAAAAAAGTCAACACTTGTTTTTCTCGTTATTTTCACATTCTCATCGCACATCAAAGCCCAGTTTATCGATTCCCTAAAGATGCACCTTAGCCATCAGCCCACCTTTTTCATCAAACTCAACAACCGCAATACCTTCATAAAAAACCAAACCGCCCGAGTAAATGGCTTAAATATCGGATTTTCATATAACAATCGTTTTCGCACCGGTATTGCTCTCAATCATCTCACAAGTTCTTACACGCAAAAAAACACCTGCAACGACCATACTATCATCTCACATTTTGCCATCTCCTATATCAGCTATTTTGTGGATTATACCTACTACCAAAAGAAACGCCTATCCATTGCTATTCCTCTACAATTAGGACTGGGAATGTCTTATTATCATTATTCATCAAACAACCATTTGTGGCTATACTCCAAACATTACGGCATCACCTACGAAGCCTCTACAATTGTCAACTATGAATTGTTTTATTGGATTTCCGTCAATGGCGGTCTCGGCTATCGACTTGCTTTGTTTGACAACAACGAAACCAATCTGCATTTCACTTCCATCATCTATAGTTTTGGAATAAATTTATATCCGGGTCGATTATACAAACACCTGTTTAAGTCTTAATTTTATTCTCAACCTATCACAAAACGAGCTGTTTTCCGGGTGCGCTGCTCCACATATACCTTTCTCTTATTCAGCAACTTATCCAATTCTTCATCAATATAATGACGAACGGTAAGCAATTGTAAATCCGAATTATATAAAACATTAAACAAACCTCCCAAATCAGCAATTAAATTTTCGAAAAAACGATTTTTACCATCTATTACAATCGAAAAACTAATTGCACTGTGTTGAAAAAGATTAACTTGAATATGATACTTATCGAGTAACGAAAATATATAGCTCAAATGTTTTTCCAGAATAAATGAAAAATCTTTGGGCGACAAAGTTATAAGTGTCTGTCCATTTTTTATAATCTTAACCGGTGGAATAAAATCCGGTTTCTCTCCATTGATTAATGTTCCTTTTTCTTCTATCTCATAAAATGATTTCACATACAACGGGATAGCCTTATTTTGAAGTGGTTTTATTGTTTTGGGGTGCAACACGCGTGCACCGAAATAAGACAGTTCTATCATTTCGTGATAAGACAAATGTGGAATCGGCACAAAATCATCAAATTGTTTCGGGTCGGCACTATATATTCCATTCACATCTTTCCATACTGTCACCGATTCCGCATCAATAAGATATGCCAACACCGCTGCCGTAAAATCAGACCCCTCACGCCCCAAAGTTGTGGTTTCGCCTGTATCTTTTACTGAAGCTATAAACCCTTGCGTCAGAAAAACAACATTCTCACTATCGGCATTTTTAAAAACTTTTTTTGCATTTTTTCCTGATTCTGCATAATCGACATTCGCATTTCGATAAGTTGTGTCTGTTTTTAAGACCTCCCGTATATCAACCATCGTTACCAATACTCCCTCTTTTTGCAAATAATGCCCTATGATGGTCGAAGAAATTAATTCTCCAAAACTAACAATTCGGTCGTAATCTTTTTCGTAATTCTGTGGCTTCACCTCTGTTAATTCAAACAACAACTGCTCAAACCTTTGATTGACCTCCTCAAACACAGGGTGTTGTGCATTATTTTCGAACAATTCATTCATCAATTTCAGATGCACCATCTTCACCGCATTCAAATATTTTGGGATATCACCTTTATGCTCGGTATAACACTCCAATAATTTTTCCAACATATTGGTTGTTTTACTTATTGCCGAAACAACAACTATCAAGGAATCATCGGTATGAGCCGAAATAATATTTTTCACATTTTTAATATGGTCGGCATTGTGAATTGAGGAACCTCCAAACTTAAATATTTTCATTTACTTTTTTTGTTAAAAAAAACGACTGTAATGTGTCAAAATTATGTTAATATTGCTTAGCAAATTTAAAACATTAATTTAAGATGTCACTCCAAACACTCGACGAAGTCATTATTCTTCGACAAACAGCTTTTCCATACGCCAAAGGTGAATTATCCCGCTTACTGATGCACATAGGACTTGCCGGAAAGATTGTAAGTCGTGAAATCAACAAAGCCGGATTAATTGATATTTTAGGTGAGACCGGCGACACCAATATTCAAGGTGAAAATGTAAAAAAACTCGACATTTATGCCAATGAACAATTTATTTCCGCTCTAAAATCCACTAATATTTGTGCCGGAATTGCCTCCGAAGAAAATGATGATATTATTATTCTAAATGAAGAACTATCCAAAAACGGACAATATGTTGTGTGTATGGACCCATTAGACGGCTCCTCCAATATTGATGTCAATGTCTCTGTAGGTACAATTTTTTCCATCTATCGTCGCATTAGTCCGGTAGGAACTCCTATCCAAAAAGAAGATTTTCTGCAACCCGGCAATCAACAAGTAGCAGCCGGTTATATCGTATATGGTTCCTCCACAATGTTTCTCTACACCACGGGATTGGGTGTAACTTCATTCACCCTTGATCCTTCCATTGGCGAATTTTGTTTGACAGAAGAACGACTCGTATCACCCGAAACAGGAAATATTTACTCCATCAATCAAGGAAACTTCTTGAATTTCAAACAGGGTGTCAAAGAATACATTCAATATTGTCAAGAAATAGATGCCGAAACCAACCGACCTTATAGCTTGCGATACATAGGTTCTCTCGTTGCCGACTTTCACCGGAATTTACTGAAAGGCGGTATTTTCATGTATCCGCCAACCCACAAATATGCCACAGGGAAGCTACGCCTTTTATACGAATGTAACCCTATCGCATTCATAGCCGAACAAGCCGGCGGAAAAGCAACCGACGGACAAGGAAACCGTATTTTGGATATTAATCCAACCACCATTCACCAACGCGTTCCCTTCTATGTAGGGCCAAAAGAAATGGTCAATAAGATAGAAGAATTTAATGCTAAATTTTCCGATTAATTAACTTGATTATTCTTCTTTTTTTTCGTAACTTGTAAACTCAAAATTTATAAGCCCATTTTATTATGTCCAAAAACAACGAAGTTCATATTATTGAATGCCCTCGCGATGCAATGCAAGGTATTCAACAATTCATTCCCACTCAAAAAAAAATAGAATACCTTAATTCTCTTTTAAAAATCGGCTTTGATATTCTGGACTTTGGCAGTTTTGTCTCTCCGCGAGCCGTTCCTCAGCTCAAAGATACAGCCGAGGTATTAGAACACTTGGATCTTTCAAATACAAATACCAAATTATTAGCTATCGTTGCCAACACTATTGGCGGTGAGATAGCAGCACAATATGAAAAAGTGTCTTTTTTAGGATTCCCGTTTTCTATTTCACCCACTTTTTTAAAACAAAACATTAATTCAACTGTAGCTAAGGCATTTATAACTGTCAACAAATTGCACAATCTCTCTATTCGCAAAAATAAAGAATTGTTGGTCTATATCTCTCTTGCTTTTGGCAATCCCTATGGCGACAAATGGAGTATCGAAATAGTAGAAGAATGGGTCGATGTGTTTAGCAAACTAGGCATCAAATACATTTGGCTTGCCGATACGACAGGTGTCTCAGATGCCGAAACCATTGAGAGTCTTTTTTCTTTGCTCGTGCCCAAATATCCACATATTCAGTTCGGATTGCACCTACACACCAATATTGAAACTTGGTACGACAAGGTAGATGCAGCCTATAAAAGCGGATGTCGTTTTTTCGACACCGTCATTAATGGCATTGGCGGTTGCCCATTTTCCGGACAAGAAATGCTTGGAAACTTAAAAACAAGTTTCTTGCTCGAATATATCGAACAATTAAACATCAACCACCATTACGATAAAGAAGCCTTTCACTCTGCCTATGTCAAAGCAATGGAAGTATTTCCAAACTTCAACTTCCGCCCGGGATTAAAAACAAAAGAACAAAGACAATAATTTCTACTTTTTTATTATCATTGTAAAAAATACTTGCACCTTATGAATTTTAAGCATCTGACCTTTTTTGTCGGTCTTTTCTTCTTATTTTCATTTTTCTCATTACACGCACAAACTACCGATACGACTAAAAACAACTTACCTAATCTATATTTATCTTGTGATTATTGTGATTTTGACTACATTCGCCAAAACATTACTTTCGTAAACTATGTACGCCAACGCCAAGAAGCTGACATTCATATCATTATTGGCACACAAGAAACCGGTAGCGGTGGCACAAAATATATCATTCGGTTTTACGGACACCACCAGTTTGACAAACAAAATGACACTCTGTCTTTCTCTCTTCCCCCCGGCACTAGCGACGACAATGAACGAAAAGCCATTGTAAAAACAATGAAAATAGGACTGTTTCACTACCTTACCGAAACCCCTCTTTTCAATAACTTAAACCTTGAATTTGACATCCCTGAAGAAAAATCTAAAGAAAACAAAGACACTAAAGATCCGTGGAATCATTGGGTTTTTCGATTAGGAATGTATAGTTGGCTCAACGGACAATTGACCTATAAAACGACTTATCTCAACTCTCATATCAGTGCCAATAGAATTACGGAAAAATGGAAATACGAATTTCGTTTAAGCAATAATTATAATGAATCTCATTATTATTATATGTCAAAAGATATCACCTCTTTAAATCGTTCTTACAATTATTCTCAAACAATTGTAAAAAGTATCGGTAAACATTTTGCCTCCGGCTTGGTCGTAGAAGGTTCTTCATCTACCTACGAAAATTACAATTTGGATATTTCTGCCGGTCCCGGTATCGAATATAATGTATTTCCCTACGAAGAAGCTAACGAACATCAATTTCGCATGCGTTATACCGTTTTGGTAGAATATGCCGATTATAGCGACACGACCATCTTCGATAAAAAACAAGAAATATTATTCAAAAATCAGTTCGGAATGGGATTCGCTATTAATCAACAATGGGGAAGTATCGGAAGTTATGTATGGGGAAGTGCATTTTGGCACGACTTTTCGGAAAACAGTATCGGCAATTACACTCACCTATCACTCAATCTGTTCAAAGGATTTCAATTGACTCTCGAAGGCAGTGTGCGATTTGTTCACAACCAACGCAATTTGGTAAAAGCCGAAGCCTCTATGCAAGATGTCCTTTTGCGAAATAGAGAAATGCCTACGGAATTTTCGTATAGCCTCAATATCGGATTCAACTACACTTTCGGATCGTTATACAACAACATTGTTAATATTCGTTTCGACGACTAAACCGTATGATTCTGTTAATCGATTTCTTCGATTCGTTTACATTCAACATTATCGAAACTTTTCGACAATTGAATACGCCTGTCGAATGCTGTCCGTTTTCCCAACTAAATACGCTTGATTTTTCCCGATATGATGCTGTTATTTTCGGTCCGGGCTACGGTCTGCCAAAAGACTTCCTGCCTGACCTAACACCATACATTCAAGAAATTGAACACAAAAAATTACTTGGCATTTGCCTCGGACATCAACTGCTGGCAATGCATTTCGGTGCAGAAGTTTCTCCTTTAAAAGAAGTGCAACACGGACAAAAGCCAAACATATATTGGGAAAATGACCAAGCTTTTTATCACAATATTCCCAATCCGTTTCAAGCAGGATTGTATCATTCTTGGACTGTCAATCCTCACTCTCTTTCAGAAACTCCGTTGCTTATAACTGCTTTTTCAGAAGATAAAACGCTCATGTCATTCAAACACAAAACCCTCAACATCAGAGGAATACAATATCATCCCGAATCATACATGAGTGAACCCGGCAAACAGATTTTACAAAATTGGCTGACTTGCTAATCTTCTACTGAGGCCGTCAATTTTTGGAAAATATCTTCCAAATTCAGCTCTTGTTTTTGCATTGACAAAACCGTCAGTTTTCGCTCAACGGCAAAATTAAAAATGTGCGAACGGATATCTATTTCGGCAGGTGTTTCCAATAAAAATTTCTTTTTGTTTACACTTCTCACATTCAACACATTGGGCAATTCCAAAAAAACCGATTCCGAAACAGCCTCTTCCAATTCTACCAAAACAGTAACGGTTTCTTGTTGCACCACCTCGTTAATTTTATCAATGGAAGTATTGGCTACAATATTTCCTCTGTTAATAATGATTACCTCATCGCACACCGCCTCTACCTCTTGCATAATATGAGTCGAAAGCATCACCGTTTTATCGCGTCCTACGGCACGAATCAGATTCCGAATTTCTATAATCTGATTTGGGTCCAAGCCCGAAGTAGGCTCATCTAATATCAACACCGAAGGATTGTGCAATAATGCCTGTGCCAGTCCTAACCGTTGGCGATAGCCCTTCGACAAAGCCCCAATGCGTTTATTTTGTTCTATGGTTAATCCCGTTTGTTCAATCACTGTATCGATGCGTTCTTTCGCCGTTTTTCCCAACTTATAGAATCCTGCCACAAAATACAGATACTCCCGTACATACATCTCCAAATTCAGCGGATTATTCTCAGGCAAATAACCGATTTGTTTACGCACTTCTATCGATTGTTCATCAATGTCCAACCCATTTACCGAAACTTGTCCCGAAGTTTTGGAAATAAAACCGGTGATAATCTTCATCATCGTTGATTTCCCTGCACCGTTAGGTCCCAAAAAGCCAACAATACGCCCTTCGTCCACAGAAAAGCTAACATGATTTAGCGCTTTCTGTTTTCCGTAATATTTTACAATATTGTCAACAACAATAGACATATCATTTTTTTAGTTACTTTGCAAAAATAAAAGAATATTGATGGAATGACAAAGACAACTTCTTTATTAACATTTATTAAGAATAACCTACTTATTGCCGGATGCGACGAAGCCGGAAGAGGCCCTTTGGCAGGCCCTGTTTTTGCAGCCGCCGTTATTTTGCCAAAAGATTTCAGCCATCCGC
The DNA here is from genome assembly GCA_964606715.1 of uncultured Bacteroidales bacterium. Lineage (GTDB taxonomy): Bacteria > Bacteroidota > Bacteroidia > Bacteroidales > JALTDM01 > CAZSHT01. The sequence continues at coordinate 11,516 of CAZSHT010000005.1, read as the reverse complement.
TGTTAAACGATTCAAAACAACTCAGCGAAAAAAAACGAAACACGCTCCGTCCCATTATCGAACAAAATGCTGTTGCATGGTCTGTTGCAATGATTGATATAGAAACTATTGAAAAAATAAATATTCTGAACAGTAGCATTCGTGCTATGCATTTGGCTTTGGAACAACTCACTACAACACCTCAATACATTTTGGTTGACGGCAATCGTTTTAAACCATTCAATGACATTCCATACGAAACGGTTGTAAAAGGCGACGGAAAATACAAATGCATTGCGGCAGCTTCCATTTTGGCAAAGACCTATCGTGATGACTACATGCTGACACTACACAATAAACACCCTCAATATCAATGGAATACCAACAAAGGATACGGCACCAAGCAACACCGCGATGCCATTCTCAGATATGGTATCACACCTCACCATCGCAAATCTTTTTTAGGCAATCTCAATCAACAAAAAATTCTATTCTAAACTTTATTTTTGGGAATATAAATTTCAGAATTGAGATAATAAAAAAATAACTATATTCGCACTCTAAAATTTAACAACAAAGATTTAACGAATTATGGCAGTATTACAAACTCTTAGAAACAAAGCAGGACTTATTGTTTCAATTGTTATCGGTCTCGCATTATTGGCTTTTATTCTTGGTGATATGCTACGAAGTGGCCGAAGCTTGATGCGTGGAAATGCAGATGAAATAGCCGAAATAAACGGAAACTCTATCCGCTATAACGATTATAACGCTATGGTAGAACAACTTACCGAAAACTACAAGCGAAATACTCAAAAAACAGCTTTAACAGAAGCCGAAACCGATGAAATTCGCCAACAAGCTTGGGAAACATTAGTAAAGGACAATGTGATGAACAAAGCTTATGAGCAAATAGGCATTGATGTAACTCCCGACGAAGTGTTTGAAATGGTACAAGGAAAATTTGTCAGTCCGCTTGTTAAAAAAAACTTCACCAACCCCAATACCGGTATTTTTGATCGTAGTATGGTTATCCGCTTTCTCAAAACAATGGATCAAGATCCTACGGGAAACGCTAAAATCAGTTGGTTATCTTTTGAGAAAGTATTGATTGAAAATCGTAAACTTTCAAAATTTTTCAATCTGATTTCAAAAGGTTATTATGTCCCCAAAGCAATTGCACAAAAACTAGCAGACAATGCCAATAACAAAGCAAATATTCAATATGTTTCCGAACCTTATGCTTTAATTAATGACAGCTCAATTACGGTTTCGGACGATGAAATTGAAAAATTTTATAATGAACATCAAAAATTATTTATTCAACAACAAGAAACGCGTGACTTGGAATATGTAATCTTCAACATTATTCCCAGTCAAGAAGATTCTACTCTGGCTCTAAAATGGACTCAAGATATCGTTACCGATTTCAAGATGACCAATGATGATGTTTCTTTTGTAAATTTAAACTCAGATGTTCCTTTCGACAGAAAATGGTATAAAAAGGGAGTTCTGCCCGAACGCCTCGACACTTTTGCTTTTAATGCCGACACCAACAGCATTTACGGTCCTTATTTAGAAAATGGAGCTTACAAATTAGTAAAAATAAGCAAACGGGAAATGTTGCCCGACAGCCTAAAAGCTCGTCATATACTTATTCAGCCAAGTGAGAAATTGCCTTATCCCGAAGCACGAAAACTAGCTGACAGCTTGAAAACATTATTGCAAAACGGTGCTGATTTTGCACAATTAGCTCATCAATATTCAGCTGACAAAAAATCGTTGGAAAAAGATGGGGACTTAGGTTGGTTTGCACTAGGACAAATGGTTCCTTCATTCGAAGATTCTGTGTTAGCAGCCAAAGTCGGAGATATCATTACGGCCACCTCACAATTTGGCATTCATATCATTGAAGTAGAAGGTCGCTCCGAAGATTCTCTTAAAGTTCAATTGGCTACTTTGGTTCGCAATATTGAACCAACATCAACAACGCGACAATTCTACTATTCCATTGCCAGTAAATTTGCAGGAGAAAACAACACCGCCGAAAAATTTGATGCCGCTTGCATAAAAGAAAATCTCACCAAACGCTTTGCCAACAATCTGAAACCTATGGACAAAACCATTGCAGGCTTGGATCATCCTCGCGAAATTGTAAAATGGGCTTTCAATACCGAAGAAGCAGGAAGCATTTCAAATGCCTTTGAACTGGATACCAAATTCGTTGTAGCCAAACTCGCTACTATTCACCCCAAAGGCATCGCTCCTATTGACGATGTAAAAAAAGATATCGAAGTTGTGCTAAAACGCCGAAACAAAGGAAAAAAACTTGCTGAGAAATTGAATAAATTGGATAAATCCTCTCTTTCTAAATTGGCATTACAACTAAAAAAAGATGTAAACGAAGCTAACTCTATTGCATTCACTTCGTTTGTATTACCATCGGCAGGCGTTGAACCCCAAGTTATTGCAGCAGCTACCACACTCAAACCGCAAACTATCTCTGAACCCATCATTGGTAATAATGCTGTTTTTGTTATTCAAGTTACAAAAAATTATACCGACAATGCCGAAACAATTGTCAGTGAACAACAAAAACTGGAACAAGACATTTCGTATCGTGTAAACTACCAACAAGCCTATGATGCAATGAAAAAAGCCGCTAACATAAAAGACGAACGGATAAAATTCTTCTAACAGATAAATTCAATCTCATTATAAAAAATGCCGATATATCTCTATCGGCATTTTTTATTACCCCAAATTTCCACAAAAGACTATCTTTGCAAATAAATCATCTGTAAAAAACATGAGTGGTCTTGATATTGTCATTATAGCATTACTTCTTTTTGGTTTGGTAAGAGGATTTATGAAAGGTCTTGTCATGGAATTGGCAAAAATTGTGTCGGTTGTCATTGGTCTTTGGCTCAGCATTCAATTTTCAAGTTTCACCTACCAATACATTATTTCTCATTATGAGGTTACGGGAAACTATATCAAGCCTGCTGCTTTCATCATTACCTTTCTTATTTTTGCACTCCTTCTTACCATTGCCGCGAAACTCCTCGACAAAGCATTGCGCACCATTGGTTTGGGGATTTTACTGAAACTCGGCGGTGCTGTTGTCGGCACTTTGAAATATAGTATCATCATAGGTTCTATTCTTTATGCATTGGTATATGCCAACACCCGCACACAAGGACAATTGCTCGATGAAACATTTATCACGGAAAGTAAATTGGCACCGCCCACTATTGCCATTGCTAAACAACTGTTACCTCTCGAAAAAATCTCGATTTAAAACAACATGGAACCTTACGGTTGGATATTACTCATCATCACTGTTATTCTTATCTTATTTAGTATTATCCGTCGTATTTTTCCTAAATACCTAAGTCTGCTTATTTCTAACTTTTCAAGTTGCTACGAAGCTTCTCGCAATTACAAATTAAAAAACACCTCTTATTTAACCTCTTCCATTCTTTTATGGAGTATTTTTTTCTTAAATATCGGGCTATTGTCTTTCTTTTCTATTCAACATTTCCTACCGTTTACCCTAAACTACCCAAGCATCGTTTACATTCTACTTTTTTCAGGTATCTTTTTTTTGGGCTACATAGCCAAATTAATAGTCTACTACCTTATTGGAGTACTTGTTCACGAAACCAATATTACAAAAGAATATATTTTCTCATGGAATACAATTTCCAAAGTTGTTGGGTTGGGGCTGTCTATCTCAACTTTCACCATTGGTTTTATCAACAATGACTATCGAAAGATTCTCATTATCATCGGGATAAGCCTATATTTATTAGGTTATCTATACCGTCTTTATCGTGGGCTCTGTATAATTAGACCTAAAAAGTTTTTCTATTTATACATTCTTTTGTACTTTTGCACCGTCGAATTGATACCGATTATCGTTCTGCTTTTTTCTATGAACAAACTTTTGTTAGTTTAATTTAAAAATTAAAAAGCCTTGAAAATAAAAAAGATTCTGGTTTCCCAACCTAAGCCAACAAACGAAAAATCGCCTTATTTTGCCTTAGCAAAAAAATACAAATTGGATATTGATTTTCGTCCATTCATTCAAGTTGAAGGAATTAATTTAAAAGAATATCGAAATCAAAAAATAAATATTCTTGACTACTCATCTCTCGTTTTCACCAGTCGTGTTGCTGTTGACCACTTCTTTAATATAGCCGAAGAATTACGCATTTCTATCCCCAACACAACCAAATATTTCTGTCTTTCCGAATCCATAGCCTATTATCTTCAAAAATATATTGTTTACAGAAAACGAAAAATCTTCTATGGAAACGGGAAAATTGAAGACTTACTTCCTAGTTTTCAAAAGTTTAAAGACGACAAATACCTTATTCCCGTATCGGACAAACATAAACTTGATATTTTTAAGTTTATGGATACCCATAAACTGTCTTATGAAAAAATTGTCCTGTACAAAACTATTTCCAGCGATTTATCGGATTTGGATATTAATCAATACGATGTATTGTTATTTTTTAGTCCTTCGGGCGTAAAATCTTTATTGAAAAATTTTAAAGATTTCAAACAAGGCGATAAATATATCGGTGCTTTTGGTCCTGCCACCAGCAAAACAGTAAAAGACCATAACTTGCGACTGGATATCAAAGCACCTATTCCACAAGCTCCCTCGATGACAGTTGCTTTGGAACTTTTCATCAAAGAAGTTACAAAAAAGGAAAAACTTGCCAAAAGTAAATAATAGCGTTACCACATATGTTACGCTATACCTTTTCTAAAACAGAACGACTCAATAACAAAAAAAAAATTAATCTTCTTTTTGAGCAGGCTTCTTCTGTGAAGACATCTTATTTTACAGTTCTTTATCTCTTGACAGATAATACAAAATCACCCGACAACTCACCTGTGCAAGTATTAATCTCCGTTCCGAAACGCCTTTGTCGACTCAGTGTACATCGAAATCTTGTAAAACGACGAATCAGAGAAAGTTATCGTTTACAGAAACATACTGTAATACAGTCTATTCCAAATACTAACAAACAATTATTATTAGCCTTCATTTATCAAACATCCGAAATACTTGATTTCAAAACTATCGACACATCTATTCGTGAAGCATTAACACAAATAAATGAAGAAATCATAAAATCAACTCAAACAAATTCCTCAAAATAGCATTGTTTATTACCTTTGCACCCAATATTAATTTCCCTGTCTATGAAAGCTTTTAAACGACATCTCGTTACTGCCGCCCTTCCCTACGCCAATGGACCTGTCCATATCGGACATTTAGCAGGCGTTTATGTCCCTGCCGATATCTATACTCGCTATCTTCGTTTAAAAAATGAAGATGTCCTTTATATCTGCGGTTCCGATGAACACGGCGTTCCCATCACCCTAAAAGCAAAAAAAGAAGGGGTTACACCACAAGATATTGTTGACCGTTATCATACAATCATCAAAGACTCATTTGAAGAATTTGGTATTGCGTTCGACATTTTTTCCCGCACTAGCAACAAAACTCATCACGATACGGCAGCCGATTTCTTTAAGACCTTATATGACAAAGGTGTTTTTGAAGAAAAAACAACACACCAATATTACGACGAAGAAACCAAACAATTTCTGGCCGACCGCTATATCACAGGCACTTGCCCGAAATGTGGCTACGAACACGCCTATGGCGATCAATGCGAAAAATGCGGTTCATCACTGAGTGCTACCGACCTTATAAATCCAAAATCGGCTGTCAGCGGAGCAAAACCTGTTTTGAAAGAAACGAAACATTGGTATTTGCCTCTCGACAAAGAACAACCGTTTTTGGAAAATTGGATTTTAAACGAAAACACACATTGGCGTCCCAATGTGTATGGTCAATGCAAATCGTGGCTCGATGGCGGATTGGAACCGCGTGCCGTCAGCAGAGATTTAGATTGGGGCGTTCCCGTTCCCGTAGAAAATGCCGAAGGTAAAGTGCTCTATGTTTGGTTCGATGCCCCCATCGGATATATCTCTGCTACCAAAGAACTTACCGACGACTGGGAAACATATTGGAAACAAGAAGATACGCACTTGGTACATTTCATCGGAAAAGATAATATTGTCTTTCATTGCATCATCTTCCCGGCCATGCTCAAAGAACATGGCAATTACATCTTGCCTCATAATGTTCCTGCCAACGAATTTTTAAATCTGGAAAACGATAAAATATCAACCTCTCGCAATTGGGCAGTATGGCTCAATGAATACTTGGAAGATTTTCCCGGCAAACAAGATGTGTTGCGTTACACTCTTACTTCCATTGCTCCCGAAACAAAAGATTCTGATTTTACCTGGAAAGATTTTCAAAGTAAAAACAACAACGAACTTTTGGCTATCCTCGGAAATTTTGTCAATCGTACTGCTGTTTTAATACAAAAATATTATGACGGAAAAATCCCGCCTCTCGGCACACCCGACACTTTCGACACCGAAGTTCTTGATGCTATTACAACCACAAAAAATAAAATAGAACAACTCATCGAAACATTCCATTTTAGAGATGCTCAAAAAGAATTGATGAACCTGTTTCGCCTCGGCAATAAATACCTCACCGAAACAGAACCTTGGAAACTCCAAAAAACAAATCCCGAAAAGACAAAAACAATCTTACATATCTCTGCTCAGCTTTCGGCAAATGCAGGTATTCTAATGAAACCTTTTTTGCCTTTCACCGCTCAAAAAATAGAACAAATATTTAATATTGAACTCAAACAATGGGATACGATTACGCCTCATCTATTGAATGAAAACCACCTTATCAATAAACCATTTTTACTGTTTGAACCCATTGACGATGAGACTATTCAGAAACAAATAGACAAATTGGAACAAACAAAACAAGACAACGAAGAGCCAAGCATAGAACCTATCAAAGAAACTATCGCCTTTGATGATTTCGGAAAAATGGATATACGAACAGCCACTATTTTGAAAGCCGAAAAAGTAGCCAAAACAAAAAAACTGCTGAAACTGGAACTGGATACCGGTATCGACCAACGCACCGTAGTATCGGGGATTGCAGAATATTATAAACCGGAAGATATTATCGGAAAACAAGTTGTATTGTTGGCTAATTTGGCACCACGAAAAATTCGTGGCATCGAATCGCACGGAATGATTTTAATGGCAAAAGACAAAAATGACAAACTCGTCTTTGTAACACCTGCCGAAACCATCAACAATGGTGCAGGAATAAGCTAGCTTCTCATCGCCTTGTTTTCAAATAATATTCAATACGGCATCGTGCATTTTCACGAATGTTCAAATAAAACATATTGAAATCCCACAAATGATAAATACCCATTTTAGCTGCTTTGCGGTCATTGAGTTTTCCGTATTTCTTTGGCCAGATTCCACTATCGAATGAACTTAACCATTTTTGGTTTGGCGGCAACGACACTTTGAGTAACCCTTTGCGGGTTATCTTTGCCGACACATAATGCGGAATGGTATCGCTATGATTGGCATCCGTAAAGAACACCGCTCCACGATGTTTTGTTGCCGGCACTTTTTCTTGCGTAGTCTTCCAAGAAAGCGGATTTACGGCTATTGATTTTTCATTAACCAACGACAACCAAGTATTTTTATGTTGTGTATTCCACGACAAGACACACCCTACCGAACAGCTGTCTTCACACGATTTTATGTTTGGGTGTTGCTTCAAATACGAAACCGTAAGAGGCCACCCAACAGTATATGCCGCTATCAATTTCGGACGCAAAGTCGGGTCACTCATCACAACAGGCAACAACTTATACAAGAGATAAGCTCCTTGACTATGCCCTACCAAGATAAACGGACGATGATGGTTGTAGTGCTGAATAAAATAATTAAACGCTTCTTTGATATCCGAATAAGCCAAAGCTATCGCCTTCTGTCCGCTCCCCGAATTATCGACAAACGAATAAAAAGTTGCTTGACGGTATTTTGGCACATACAGATTTCCCAATCCATCGAAAAGACTCAATTGCTGACGAATGGCAAACCGCCTTACTTTGCCATTCGTCAATGAATCATCTATTGCCTGATTCCACGCCGTATCGGAAATAAGCATCGTAGGATACACATAAAAAATATCGACCGGCAAATGATTATCTTTTTTCACAAACCATGCGTCATCTTTGGCATATACAGGCATCGAAGGTGATGGAAGTTGCATATACGATTGAGCAGGTTTCAATTCCCTCAATACATACCGTTGCATTCTCCCGGTATGACACGAAAAAAGAAAAATCGACAATATAAATATTAAACCATATCGTTTCATTTCAACAATTTATTTTGAGGAACTAAAATAGATAATTTTTGAGGAACAATACTGATTCTAACGGGTGTTTCCAAATCAACCGTATCACCATCTATGTGCAACAACATATTCTGATTTTCCAACACCACTTCCTTAGCTTGAAACGATTCTACCAACTTATTTTTATCAAACCGCTTTGTAAATAAATCGAATAACAACTTCGGCATTGTCAAAAAGCGTTTTTTTGTTAAAATCACAATATCGAAACGCCCGTCTGTCAATGATGCTTTGGGTGCGATATAAGCATTGTTGCCAAACTGTCGGGAATTGGCAAAACTCATCATAAAGGCTGTTTTTTGTATTGACTTACCATCAACACGCAAAATATATTCTTGCGAATTATACGATTTTAGTTCTTTAAAAATCAATTTTGCATACGCCCAAAAACCCCTCTTTTTCAGATGACTAAACCGATGTGCTATCAAGGCATCAAACCCTACACCTGCCACATTACCTGCATATAGATTATTTACTTTCAACAAATCAATCATTTGCGGTTTAGCCGTATTAAGCATCTCTATGGCTTTTTCCGGTTGCAATGGAATTTTCAATTCTCTCGCCAAACCATTTCCCGAACCCATTGGCACAATCCCCATTGTCAGATTGGTATCGGCAATTGCATTGATAAGTCTGTTTACAGTTCCGTCACCACCTACGGCAATGACTACCGCATCAGTATCTTGTTTTATCGTTTCCATTATTTCTTCAAACGCCTCTATGGTCGCCGTCATATGCACCTGCACATTATACAATGAAGGATTCAAAAGTGTCGTTGCCCAAGAAAGCACAGCATCTTTTTTGCAAATACCCGCATGCGGATTAACGATGAAATGTATGGACCGGTTTTTTCTCATAAGTTTCATATTGCATTCTGTCGTGCGACATTGCTTCCGAAGCAGTTTGAATAAATGCTTTTAATGTATCTAAATTTAATGCCGTATCCTGTAATACTCTATTGTCTCTCAACAAGCTGTCGGTTTTATAAAAATATAAATTGGTCGGTTTCTTTCCATCAAAAATCACAAAATGTTGCGGTGTCAGATATTGAAATAAAAAACTGACATACGAAATTGCTGTATGCCTGCCGGAATCCCTAAACACACTCTTACCAAATGCAAAAAAAGGCTTGTTGTAATGCAGATAATCCAACACTGTCGGCAAAATATCAATTTGTTGTGTAATGACCGGTTGATAGCCACAAAGGCTTGTATCGGAAGGCGAAAAATAAGACAAAAGAATAGAAATTTCCCCCAAACGCGTTTTATAGTAAGCCGAACAAGTCAACGATGTATGGTCGGCTACCAAGACAAACAAAGTATTTTTATACCAATTTGTTTTTTTTGCCGAATCAAAAAAGCGTTTTAAAGCATAATCGGTATAGCCCACCGTACGATGAATCGGCAAAGGACCTTCTTTGAATTTACCTTTATATTTTTTTGGTAATTCAAACGGATGATGCGATGAGAGAGTAAACACCGTTGTGAAAAACGGTTGTTTGAATGATGACATTTTTTTACAAAAATATTGCAGATATGGTTCGTCATAAATTCCCCAATGACCATCATAATCTTTTTCCGCATCAGGATACTCCCGCATACCAAAATAATCGTCATATTGAGCCAAATGAGCAAACTTGTCAAACCCCATTGTGCCATTTCTTCCACCGTGGAAAAATGCCGAATAATAGCCTATCTTTTTCAATTCGGAAGGTAAGGCTGTTATTCTGTTCGAAGCATAAGGTCCCGTAATAAACGGTGTTCTGCTCAAATTAGGAATTGAAGCCACTACGGCAGGAATGCCTTCTATAGAACATCGGGCATTGGCCATGCTATATTGAAAAGTCAAAGAATGTTGTAAAAGTGAGTCCAAAAAAGGCGTATAACCTTTTCCTTGATTATAAAACCCCACATATTCTCTTCCGAAGCTCTCCAAAATGATAATGACCACATTCTTCTTGCGTATTTTTTTGTAAGCATAATGATGAAGAGGTGAATAATATCTCGCAGCTTTTTCCCGGGAAAAATATGACACTTCTTGCAAATTTTCTTTTCCCAAAGTCGTCATAATAGTAAATGGCGTATTCAATGTCAATGCCATCGTCTTCACCTCATATACCGCCGCATCAATGACCGCCAACGGACGATAGCCAAATCCTCGTGCCAAAATAAATAATACTCCCATTGTCAATAAAAACGATAAACTTCCAAAGACACTAAATCTCACCATTGATTTTTCGGACTGTATTTTTTGAGGATAATATTTTACTGCTGTCAACACCGATAAAATAAACACCAAAAGTGTTCGCCAATAATTCTTTAAAAATGCCGGTAACAATTTCCACACATCATCACTTTCGGTTACAAATGCAAAAAAATCGGCAGAAGACCGTTTGCCCGTAAAACGAAAATATTCGGCATCGATAAAATTGAAAAACAATAAGATTGTCAATGTCAATAGGAATAATATTTTCAGAAATATCTGATACCATTTTTCGTGAAACCACGACAACGGAAATAAACTGAAAACCACAAACAAACCGCCCACAAAGACAAAACTATAATAATCGAAACGAATGCCGTAGAAAAACGACCCTATGATTTGCCACCCTGTTGCCGAAAATAAATCGTAGTTAAGCACAAAAAAATACAACCGTGCAAATGACAACAACAACAAAGCAAACCCCAGTCGTTTCAAAAACAATCGCAATTGAAAAAAGAAACCTTTCATACGAAGACAAACTTACTGCATTTTTTTCAGTTCGTTTTCAAAATTAAATTTTCTTAACTTCGCCCACAAATAAAAATCTCTGTATTATGATTCCAAAATACATCGAACACATCGGCATTGCCGTAAAAAGTTTGGAAAAAGCCATTCCCTTTTATGAGGAAAAATTAGGGCTTTCATGTTATTCCGTCGAAGAAGTTGCCGACCAAAAAGTAAAAACTGCTTTTTTCAAAGTAGGCGAAACCAAGTTAGAACTTCTGGAACCCACTGCCAGCGATAGTCCTATCGCCAAATTTATTGAAAAAAAAGGTGAAGGCATTCATCATATTGCTTTTGCCGTTGACAATATTGATGAAAAATTAGAACAATTGGCCAACAACGGTGTCAACCTCATTGACAAAAAAAGCCGTTCGGGAGCCGAAAATTTAAAGATAGGTTTTGTGCATCCTAAATCGACTTT
>CAZSHT010000004.1:0-29895 GCA_964606715.1 uncultured Bacteroidales bacterium | reverse complement strand
TTTGTGTTAAAATAAAATCATCATTTCTGAAACAAAACCAAGTATAATTTTTAAACATACATAAAATCAGACAGAAGTATAATTTTTATTTTTAATTTTGAACAAAATATAAGGATTCCTTTCAACTTATAAAAAAACTAAACGAAATTGAAATTAATCAGTCATAATACACCATTAGAAATCAATACTATTGAGTCGATATTGTTCGACAAAGACACTTTGGAAATAGATTCCAATTCGCTAAAACTTGTCGAAGAAAGCCACAATTTCCTCCTTGATTTTGCAAAAGACAAAGTCATTTATGGCATCAATACAGGCTTTGGTCCTATGGCTCAATACAAAATCGCCCCCGAGAAGATTAAAGAACTTCAATATAATTTAATTCGAAGCCACGCCTCCGGAACAGGACAAAACATTCCCGATTCGTATGTGAAAGCCGCAATGCTTGTGCGAATGAAAGCCATTATGCAAGGAAAATCGGGCATTCATCCATCTACGATTTTATTACTAAAAGACCTGATTAACAACAATATATACCCCTACATACCGGAACACGGCGGGGTTGGTGCCAGTGGCGATTTGGTGCAATTATCTCATCTTGCCCTGATTCTCATTGGCGAAGGTGAAGTTTTTTACGAAAACAAACGCCAACCGACAAAAACTGTTTTTGAAAAATTAGGACTAACACCTATTACCATAAAACTACGAGAAGGGCTTTCGCTCATCAACGGCACTTCCGTAATGACGGGCATTGGTCTCATCAATATCATAAAAGCCAAACAACTTTTAAATTGGTCATTGATTGCTTCGGCTATGCTGAACGAAATTGTAGAATCATTTGACGACCATTACAGTGCCGAACTTAATAATGCAAAAAAACACAACGGACAACAACTTATCGCCAACACTTTACGAAAAATTCTGAAAGACAGCAAACTAACGACTAACCGAACAAAATATTTTTATGATAAAAATATTACAGATTCTGTCTTTAAAAAGAAAGTTCAAGAATATTATTCGTTGCGATGCCTGCCCCAAATTTTAGGCCCTGTCTATGACACCCTAAAATATACCGAAACAATTCTCATTGACGAAACCAATTCGGTAAGCGACAACCCTATTATCGATTTAGAAACACAAAATGTATATCACGGTGGGAATTTCCACGGCGATTATGTGTCGTTGGAGATGGACAAATTAAAACTTGCCGTTACTCGTTTATCGATGCTTTTTGAACGCCAACTCTCATTCCTACTCAATCCAAAACTAAACGAGATATTACCACCATTTATAAATCTTGGCACTTTGGGATTAAATTTGGGAATGCAAGGTGTCCAATTTACAGCAACTTCTACTGTCGCCGAAAATCAAACCCTGTCGGGGTCAATGTATATCCACAGTATCCCAACCAATAACGACAATCAAGACATTGTAAGTATGGGAACGAACGCAGCAATGCTCACAAAAAAAGTAATCGACAATGCTTATCAAGTATTATCCATCGAGATGATGGCACTGGCACAAGCTGTTGATTATTTGAAAATAGATACGAGACTGTCTTCGACCACCAAAAAAACTTATGATACCATACGACAGCTTGTCCCTAAATTTATAGACGACAGTCCTAAATACAAAGACATACAAGCCATAACGGATTATTTGTTTACTGCAAAAATTGAGTTGTAATATGAAATACGCACTTATAACAGGAGGTTCCAGAGGCATCGGTAAAGCAATCTCACAAAAATTGGCACAAGACGGTTTTTTTGTTTTGATAAATTATAAATCAAATATTGAGGAAGCCCAAAAAACACTCAACGAAATAAAAGAAAACGGCGGACAAGGCGAATTACTGCCATTTGATGTATCCAATCCAAAAGAAACAGAACAAACACTCGAAAAATGGCTTACCGACAACCCTGAAAAAACAATTGAGGTATTAGTCAACAATGCCGGCATCACCAACGATAATCTAATGGTTTTTATGACCGACACCGAATGGGAAACCGTAATGTCTACAAACCTCGACAGTTTCTTTTATGTAACTCGCAGTCTGTTGAAAAATATGATTGTAAATAAATCGGGAAGGGTAATAAATATCGTATCTTTGTCGGGGCAAAAAGGCTTGCCCGGACAAGTCAATTATTCGGCAGCAAAAGGTGCTATCATCGCTGCCACAAAATCGTTGGCAATGGAATTGGGAAAAAAGAAGATAACAGTCAATGCCGTAGCACCGGGGTTTATAAAAACAGAAATGACAACCGAACTAAACGAAAAAGAATTAAAGAAAATGATTCCTCTAAATCGCTTTGGGAAAGCCGAAGAAGTTGCTGACCTTGTGAGTTTCTTGGCATCAGAAAAATCATCTTATATCACCGGTGAAACAATCTCCATCAACGGAGGCATGTATAGCTAAATTTATTTTATCATGAAAAAACTTATTTTATTCTCACTCCTGTATGTCATTGCTTTTTTAGGCATTTCTCAAACTATCAACTCCAAAGCTACCAACTACTATTATAACACGCAAATTGACAAGAAAAATGATATAACCCTCAATGCCCAAAACATTGTAGCTCGTTATAATTTTGCCAAATTCAAACTCATCATTGTAAATGACAGCAAGAACTATGTGATGTTGCGAAAAGATGAGCTGAAATATAAAAATAACAAAGGAACATTCTCCGCCACAGAAAAGAAAACTCCTAAATTCGTTTCGCCATTCAGCAAGCACTCTTGGACCATCGATTTTAAAGGCAACAACTTCTTCTTGGTCGATACTTTCACCATCATTCCCGAAGGTATTTACACTTTCGCCATTGACAAAACAAAATTAAAAGCACCTATATTTCATTTACCGCCCAACAAAAATCAGTTTACCGTTGGTGAATTCACCGTTACAATGACAAAGCTCAAAAAAGTAACCGGTCTTGTTTCCATCTCTTTCAAAGCCCAATATGCAGGCAATAAAATTGGCATCATCTCTCCTTCCGATGCGGTATTGACATTACCCGACGGCAGTAGTTGGGCAAATACGAAATCAAATATGAAACCAAAAATTCTAGTCAAAGGAGAAACGGCCTCTTTCACCTTAAAATTTGAAGTCCCCGGCAGAGTCATTGACACCCAATTTGCCAATCTTGACATTGATTGGAAAACAAGTTATAGAACAACTAATGCTGAAAGACTTAAATTTAAAAGCAAAGAAGTATATTTGGAAAAAACAAAATAATATTTTTGCAAACACAAAAATCTAACAACTAACGATGAATAGAGTTGTAATAACAGGGACAGGCATTTACTCAACAATCGGAAAAAATCTGACAGAAGTCAAAGAATCATTATATCATGGCAAGTCGGGTATTGGATTAGATTTACGAAGAAAAGAATTTGGATTTCGCTCGGCTCTTACCGGCATCATTGAAGAACCTTCGCTCAAAGGTATTCTTCCTCGACGACAACGCATAGGACTTTCGGAACCCGGCAAATACGCCTATGTTGCCACTATGGAAGCTATCGAAAATGCAGGATTAGACCTAGGCTATTTCGAAAACAATGAAGTAGGAATTCTATACGGTAACGACAGCTCCTCTATTCCCGTTATTGAAGCAATCGATATTGTTCGCGAAAAAAGAGACACCTCCCTAATAGGTTCCGGCTCTATTTTTCAATCAATGAATTCAACCATATCGATGAATCTTTCGGTTATCCTCAAACTAAAAGGTATCAACTTTACCATTAGCGGAGCTTGTGCCAGTAGTTCGCACGCCATCGGCATTGCCTATATGCTTATCCGACAAGGAATGCAAGATATGATTGTGTGCGGTGGAGGACAAGAAGTAAATGCCGAATCAATGGGAAGTTTCGACGGATTAAGTGCGTTCTCAATCAGAGAAGATGCCCCGGAAAAAGCCTCACGACCATTCGACAAAGACCGCGACGGACTAGTCCCCAGTGGCGGTGCGGCAACGGTCATCGTAGAAAGTTTAGAGTCGGCTCTCAAACGCGGAGCAACCATTTTAGGCGAAATCAAAGGCTATGGATTCTCTTCCAATGGCGACCATATTTCTGTTCCCAATGTTGACGGACCTAAACGCTCATTGGAACGCTGTCTAAAAGATGCACAAATGACACCCCAAGATATTGACTATATCAATGCTCACGCCACAGCAACTCCCGTTGGCGATATGAATGAAGCAAAAGCATTGGAACTTGTCTTTGGAAATACAAATGTCCCTATCAGCTCAACAAAATCAATGACAGGACACGAAATGTGGATGGGTGGTGCCAGTGAAATCATTTATTCGCTATTGATGATGCACAACAACTTCATAGCTCCCAATATAAACTTGGAAAATCCCGACGAAGCCGCAAAAAACCTTAATCTGATAAGTAAAACCAAAGAAGCAAAAATAGATAGTTTCTTGTCGAACTCTTTTGGATTCGGTGGAACAAATTCAACCTTAATCGTATCAAAATATAAAAAGTAAGCAATATAATGGATAGAGAAAATATAGAGAAAATCGTAAACGAATTTTTAATTGACGAATTTGAAATAGAAGAAGAATTGGTCGTCGGCGATGCTAAATTAGTTGATGACCTTGGCATCGAAAGTCTTGATTTTGTAGACATTGTTGTCATTATTGAAAAAGAATTTAAATTTAAAGTGAAACGAGAAGAGATGACCGATGTACGCACCTTAAATGACCTGTATAAATACATCGAAGACCACATAAACTAAACACCTATGGCGTTGTGGTCAGGAAAATCGAAAGGCGGAAAGTTTGGATACGGATTTTTTATTTTTCTGCTAAAACATACAAATATTAAAATTGTATATTTTTTCGTTCGATTTGTTGCTTTTTATTTCCTGCTAACAGCCGATAAAAAACCCGGATTATTTTATTTCCAAAAAATACACGGATACAGCAAACTGAAAGCATTGAAAAGCATTTATCAAAATTATTTTATTTTCGGACAAGTCTTAATAGATAAAATCTCAGTGCTTTCCGGCATCGACAATCCGTTTTCCTATAACTTTGCCGGAGAAGAACACTTGCGAAAAATGGCAACCGACAAAACCGGCGGTCTGCTCGTTGGTGCACACATAGGCAATTGGGAAGTAGCCGGACAATTGCTCAAACGCCTGGAAGTGAAAATCAACATTGTGATGTATGAAGCTGAACATCAGAAAGTAAAAGAAATTCTTGAACAAAACAACATTGTAAGCGAAGCCACAATTATTCCTATCAAAGACGATTACTCTCATTTGTTTAAAATAAAAGAAGCTTTTGTCAACAAAGAGATTGTGGTAATGCACGGCGACCGTTTTCTTCCCGGCACCAATACGATGACTCTTCCCTTTTTAGGCAAACCGGCAAAATTTCCCACAGGACCTCTGTATTTGGCAAGCAAAAACGGTATTCCCGTATCATTTGTGTATGCAATGAAAGAAACATCGACACATTATCATTTCTATGCTACCAAAGCAAAACAATATCCCTATCCGACCAAAATAAAAAATCGGCAACAAGAACTCAAAACAATGTTGAAAGACTATCTTGATTCTCTTGAAATTGTCGTAAAAAAATATCCATTACAATGGTTCAATTATTACCCGTTTTGGGAAGAAGAAATTAAACATTAAAAAAAAGAAACGATATGGCTTTAAACTACGGTTCCGACAAAAAATCAGCACTCCAAGCAATGTATGATGCCCAAAAAATTGCTTTTGCCCCCATTATGTTTCAAGCAGCAAAATCATTACGCGACTTGGATATATTGGCAACCCTCAAAGCACACAAAAAAGGAATTACCATAGAAGAAATAGCCGAGAAATTAAATTTATCGGTATATGGCGTAAAAGTTCTTTTGGAAGCCGGATTGAGCTTAGAGATGGTAAGAGTGGAAGATGACAAATTTTTCCTCACCAAAACCGGCTGGTATATTTTGTCGGACGAACTTACGCGTGTCAATATGGATTTCACCAACGACATTAATTATTTAGGAATGTTCAGCCTAACTGAATCTATCAAAACAGGCGAACCTACGGGATTGAAAACCTTCGGCGAATGGGACACCGTTTATGAAGCCCTTTCCGAACTTCCCGAACAAGCTAAAAAAAGCTGGTTCAATTTCGACCATTTTTATTCGGACTATGCCTTTCCAAAGATTTTGCCCATCGTCTTTTCCAATCACCCTAAACGCCTTCTTGATGTCGGTGGAAATACCGGAAAATTTGCCATCAAATGTGCCGAATTTAATCCCGATATTGATATCACAATTTTGGATTTACCCGGACAACTGAAAGTTGCCGAAAACAACATCAAAGAACATCATTTCGAAAATCGAATAACCGGCTCTCCCATCAATCTTTTAGACCATTCCATACCATTCCCCAAAGGGTATGACATCATTTGGATGAGCCAATTTTTAGATTGTTTCTCACAAGAAGATATCTATGAACTATTGAAACGCAGTCGTGAAGCAATGGATAAAGAAGCATCTTTATTCATAATGGAAACTTACTGGGACAAACAAAAATTTCCCGCCTCCACTTATAGTTTACACGCCACCTCACTCTATTTTACAAACATAGCCAACGGGTGTAGCCAAATGTATCACTCCGAAGATATGCTCAAACTTATCGATAAAGCAGGACTGTATGTCGATGAAAGTTTTGAAGACATCGGTGTCAGTCATACTCTATTCAGATGTAAACTAAAATAATCTCCATTTTGAACAATTTTGAACCCATAGAAGCTTATATCCCTCAACGAAAACCCATCGTAATGGTATCGGAAATCAGCAATGTTACCGACACCGAAATATGGTCAAAATTTTTCGTTTCCGACTCCAATATTTTTTGCGAAAACGGTTTCCTTACCGAATCCGGATTGATTGAAAACATTGCACAGACAGCTGCCGCTATGACCGGCTACAATGCAAAAAAAAATGCAGAGAAAGTAAAAAAAGGATTTATCGGCAGTGTCAACAATCTCGTTATTCATAAACTACCTTTGACCAACCAATACATCGAAACAAAAGTAACCGTTAGTATGGTCGTGATGGATGTTACCATAATCACCGGCTACATCAAGCAAAACAATGAATTGATAGCCGAATGCGAAATGAAAATTTTCTTGGAAAAATAAGGTCATTAATATTTTTTTAATGTTACATTTGTAGGTAATCTATTTTAAATTTATCAACCTATTAAACCCTAATTTATGAAAAACAAACTGTATTTTATGGCATTATTGCTGGTTTTTCCGGTTTTTTCTTTTGCCCAAAAACTATCTGATGATTTCATCACAACGACCTCAACGCCCTATGGTGTCATTGACGCTTCCAGCAAAGAATATGCTGCTATTGATGATGCCGTCATTATGGCAAAGATGCGTAAAAACATTGTAACACTTCAACGATTTGATATCAATGAGATGAAAGAAGTTGCTCGCAAAACTTACGAAGACTTTCCTAAAAAAGTCAAATTTCTTAAGTTACTCAAAATGAACAAAAATCTTTTTTATCTCTATGAAATTTACAACAAAAAAACTAAAAATTTCGAGATTTATTCAAGAAAAATTAATACTGATGACGCTACATTTGAGGCACCCGTAAAACTTCTTACAACCTCCCGAAAAGTTGCAAAATCAAAGAAAATAGGCCTTTCCGATGTTACCAGCTTAGGCATTAGAGTAGGCGGTCCTCGTTTTATCATTCACCAATCTTTTGACAACTCAAAAATAATGATTCAATATCGCTTGATACCGTTAAATAAAAGTGATAAGACAAATTATGATGACATTGGACTTTTTGTTTTTGACAACAATATGGAAAAAATTTGGGGCAAAGAAGTAAAAATGCCACATACCGAAGCACAAATGGACAATATTGCTTATGCCATCAGTAATTCAGGAAAAGCATTGATACTTGCCACCAACAATGAAAAGAAAACCTATGAATTAATTACCATTAAAGGCGGTAATAATCTACAAACATTTGACCTCGGCATTTCAACAAAGAAACTTGTTCGCAAAATGCTTATCAAAGAAAGTAAAGACGGTAATTTTATCTGTGCCGGCTATTATGCCAACGGAATAGAATTTAAATTTAATGTTCTCTCCGGCGGTGCTTTCGTTTTCAATGTAAACGGATTGATGTATCTGAAAATCTCTGATGAAGGCGAAGTCTTAATGAATAAGACTTTTGATTTCAGCAAAGAATTTATTCAACAAAATTTAACCGCTAGACAAAAAAAAGCTGTTGCCAAACGAGAAGAAAAAGGAAAAGCCGGTATTTTGGATTTAGTCCTTCTCAATTTTGAAGTAAAACCCGACGGAAGTGCTCTGATTCTCGGAGAACGCCAATATGTAAGAAGTGAAATGGTCGGACCTCAACAACAAACTGTTTACCACTTTTCGAATATCATAGCCATGAAAGTTGACCCTAACGGAGAACTTGCTTGGATGAAAAAACTTCCTAAAAATCAAAAAGGATTTAAAGGCACCGGACAAATGAGTTATAAATATATGGAAGGAACCAATGATTACGATTATATTGCCTATCTTGATAACCCCAAAAACATTGCCTTAGGAACTAGCGAAGTGCCAAAAGCTCATGTCGATGGAATGGGCGGTTTCTTGACTACTTATAAAATTGACTTACAAGACGGAAGCCTTGAAAAACATACCATTTTTGATATGAAAGATATAAAAGGAATAAGAGCTTATCAATTTAGCTTATCCCGTATAATTAGTGCCGGAAATGGTGTCTTTTTGATGGAAGCATACATCAAAAAGAAAAAAGATATGATGGTAAAATTCGAACTAAAAAAATAATCTCTCTTTAATGTAAAAAGCAATGTCTTTCATACGATTCGAAAGACATTGCTTTTTTTTCTAACCGTTGCAAGTTCACCCGAAGAAATGAACAATCAAAAAAAACTAGTCAATAAAATACGAACAAAAGTGCGTTTTAGCGAAGTTGACTCAATGCACATTGTTTGGCACGGCAACTATATCAAATATCTGGAAGATGGTCGCGAAGGATTTGGAAATGCTTTTGGTCTCGGCTATTACGATGTTTACAAATACGGTCTTATGACCCCCATCGTAAAATTGGAAATAGAATATAAATCGGTTATTCGATATGGTGAAGAAATAATCATTGAAACGGAATATGTTCCCACCAAAGCAGCTAAAATCAACTTTCGCTACAAAATATACAATGCCGAAACCAATAAACTCTCCCTCACTGCCCAATCGACACAAGTCTTTGTAAATAAAGACGGTGATTTACAAATCACCAATCCCGATTTCTATCTGGAATGGCAAAAAAAATGGGGAATTATTCTTTAAGCAAAATGAACACTGTTTTTACAGAATCCAGCAATATCATCAGTCCTCTCGGGTTTAGCACTTCCGAAAATTTTAATGCTGTTACTTCCCAATCAACCGGAATAACCATCGTTGAAGACCATTCATTATCACCTACTCCCATTCCGTTATCTGCCATTGACCATACTGCCGTTGCCCATCGCTTTGAAGCATTAAATCCACAAAAAAAATACACGCGGTTTGAGCAATTGGCAATTTTATCTATCAACGATGCTTTACAAAAAAGCTCCCTGTCGATAAACCCACAAAAGACGCTTTTAATCTTATCGACAACAAAAGGAAATATAGACCTGCTGGATAAAACTTTAAAATCCAATTTCCCCGATGAGCGACTAAACCTTCATACCACTGCAAAAATCATTGGCGACTTTTTCAAATTTGCACCGCACCCTATGGTTGTCTCGAATGCCTGTATCTCCGGTGTTGCTGCAATTGTATTGGCACAACGACTAATTCATCAAGGTCTCTACGATACGGTTGTGATAAACGGCACCGATATCCTGACAAAGTTTGTAATTTCCGGTTTTCAATCGTTTATGTCGCTTAGTGCCGAAGCCTGTAAACCTTTCGATGCAAATCGCACCGGATTGACATTGGGCGAAGCCTCGGCAACACTCATCATTACCAAAACACCTCAACCGATAGCACTCATCGACGGTAGCACAAGCAACGATGCCAACCACATTTCCGGACCCTCACGAACCGGCGAAGGACTTCTTCTTGCCATCAACAACACTCTGAGAAACAACGAGACACCCATTGACTTCATCTCGGCACACGGCACCGCAACACCCTACAACGACGATATGGAATCAAAGGCTATCTTCCGTGCCGGTCTGGACACCGTTCCCGTTAACAGCCTGAAAGGGTATTTCGGACACACCTTAGGAAGTGCAGGCGTATTGGAAACCATCATCAGCATAGAGGCTTTGAAACAAAATATTTTAATAAATACTTTGGGATGTGAAACCGTTGGCGTGGCCGAAGAGATTGCCGTAATACAAGAAACAAAACACCAAGAATTGTATTCTTTACTTAAATTAGCATCGGGATTTGGTGGCGGAAATGCTGCTGCATTATTTTTGAAAAATGAATAAATTATTTATCAATAAACATATCAAAATAAAAGACTATACCGTCTTCGTCGATGGTAATGCCGATTTTTCCGAAAGAACCGAACATTTTGCCACATTTGCAAAAAGCATCTACAAAAATTATAATATCAAATACAGTAAATTCTACAAAATGGATTTGCTCTCAAAACTCGGCTTTTTGGCATCGGAATTATTGCTGAATGATTCAACACAAAATTTCTTACCCGAAGAAACTGCCGTCATACTGGCAAACTCATCATCATCTCTGAATACCGACAAAAAATATCAAGATACTATTGCCGAACACCCTAGTCCGTCGGTATTTGTATATACCCTGCCCAATATTGTAATCGGTGAAATATGCATACGGAATACCTTTCGTGGGGAATCGTTATTTTTGGTTCAAGAGTCGTTCGACACCGATTTCTTAACCACCTATGTTGCCAATCTTTTTGCCGAAACAAACACAAAACAATGCATCGCCGGCTGGGTAGAAATGAGCCTCGACGAAAATCACCACGCCGATTTATACCTCGTCTCAAAAAATGATTCGGGCAAAATATTCGACAAACAAAATTTGGATATTTTATTTAAAACTTGATAAAGCTTCAATTTTTAATTTTATTGTTATAGAAATCTAACAACAGTGCATAAGTTTTCAATCTTTACAATCTCTTCGCTTCTCCTCATTGCATTGGCATTGTTTTTTCTCAATGGATTTATTGCTGTCGGCATAGGCATTGTCTATTTGGGAATAATCATTTGGGGCGTAATCGATATAAGCTCCCAATTATTTATAAAAACATATTGCAACAATCCTCACAGCTCCGGTAAAATAGCCATCACTTTCGACGATGGTCCTCACGAAAACACTTCTGAAATCTTAAACCTGTTAGACCAATACCACGCAAAAGCAAGTTTCTTTTTGATAGGCAAGAACATTGTAAAACATTATGATATTGCCAACGAAATTCATCAACGAGGACACCTCGTTGGCAACCATTCTTTTTCGCACAAAAATACTTTTCCGTTATTGAGCCAAAAAAAAATGGAAGAAGAACTGAAAAAGACACAGTATGAACTTAAAAAAATAACCGGACAGGAAAATCTATTTTTCAGACCACCATTTGGTGTTACAAACCCCACTATTGCAAGAACGGTAAGAAAATTAAACCTGCAAACTATCGGTTGGAATATTCGCTCATTCGACACGAAGAAATCTCTTTCCACAGAGAAAATAGCCGAAACAATCGTTTCTAAACTAAACGCCGGCGACATCATCTTGCTACACGACAAGACAAGAAATATTTGCCGACTGACCGAAAAAATATTGCACCATCTCAAACAAAAGAACCTCACTGCCGTAACCATTGATGAACTAATAAAAGACCCTAAATAATGCAACGACTATCCGTTTTTTTACTCCTCGTTTTTCTTGCCATAAGTGTGAATGCTCAAAAAAAAGGCAAACCCAAGAAAAAGAAGAAAATTCCGGAAAATATTGAAGAAATAAAATGCAAATTCTCGTTGTCTCCTATCTATGCCAACGAATATTCTTTTTTCAAAATCAAAAGTCGCCAAAACAAAAACGCCGACGAAATGATTTACAGACCCAACATTCTCGGTAGTGTAGGTGCCAAAATGACTATTAAAAGTTTCTCGTTCACTTATATGCGTGCACTTCCTCAACCCGAACTTTTGGGCAATACAAAATCGACCAGCTACATCTTCAACTTGCAAAAACGAACTTTTGGTATGAAACTCTATTGGATGCAATATGAGGGGCTGTATCTCGACAAACTAAACCGTTCGCATCTGTATAGTGAACTCGACAACGGCATTGACTCCAATATTATTTTGCGTCCCGACATTAAGATGGACAATATTGGCTTTCAAAATTATTTCACTTTCCTAAAAAGTTTTTCGGTAAATGCCGCCTTTGAACAAACCGAACGACAAAAAAAGACTGCCGGCTCTTTTGTGTTGATGTATGGTGCCAACTACCTCGGAGTGAGCAACCAACAAGGCAACTCCCTCATCTTGCCTTCTCAAAAAGATTACTACCCACGCGTATATGACCTATACAAACTCAATGCTATCTCTTTTAAAATAGATCCGGGGATAGGATATAGTTTTATCATAAAGAGATATTTTAGTTTTACATTTTTACTCCTTGGCGGTAGCAATATTCAACACAAATGGTATCACCTTGATGGTAAGACACGCACCCGCTGGGGACCTTGGATTTCACTCAACTATGAAGCACGAGCTGCCGTAGGATATAATGGAAAACATTTATTGTTCAACCTCGTTTATTCGCGGTCGCAAGATATCACCGGGTTCAAAACAACATACGATGATAAACCTTATGACTGCACTACCAATTTTAATTTTTTCAGAGAATTTATAAAATTCACTGCCGGCTTTCGAATTTACTAAAATAGACTTCCTTAGAAGGATTGCCGTATTTCGCATAAAGTTGAGAAAAAATGCTAATTTTGAGCACGATATTTGTAATCTGAAACGCCATTATGAAATATATTTGTCTGCTCATTTTTCTAATAACTCATCAATTTGCTTTCTCGCAACAAAATGATTTTATTCCGATAAAAAACAAACACGAAATAGAGCAAAAATTGAACAACCATTCGCTAAAACTCAACACGATTTACAGCGATTTCATACAAGAAAAACATTTGGCATATCTCAACGATATCATTATCTCAAAAGGAAAATTTTGGTTTAAAAAGGAAAATCAACTCCGTTGGGAATACAATACACCCTATAAATATATTATCGCCCTTAATCACGGCACCTTCACCATCAAAGACGGTGATGACATTAAGGAATATGATATTAACTCAAACAAAGCATTTCAGGAAGTCAACAATATGATAATCAGCTCAGTGAGGGGCACCCTGCTGAAAGACAATAAATTTACCATCTCGCTCTATCAAAACAAATCAAGCTACCTTGTAAAACTCATTCCCAAAAACAAAGAAATGACAAAGGTCTTAAAAGCCATTGAACTTTATTTTTCTAAGTCCGACCTCAATATTTTCAAAGTGAAAATGATTGAAAATGAAGATGACTATACGGTTATTTCGTTTACAAACAAAAAAATTAATGAAACGATTCCTGCAACCATTTTTAATCTCAATTAGCTTGTTCGTCATTCTCGGGTGTGCAAATACCCGCCATCTCACACGCCAAAAAACAAACACTGCTTTTGTCGTGTCGCCTCCTCTGCACCGTCAATTTTCGACTGCCCTCTACAAAGCAAAGATAACCCTCGGCAAAAAAAAGTTTTCGGGATTGTTTTATTTCAAAAATCTTCCCGATTCTTCTATCCGCATTTTATTTTTGTCTGAATTTGGTCTCAACCTTTTGGATTTGGAATACAAAAATCATTTCTTTACAGTAAAAAACTGCAAAGACTTTCTGAACAAAAAAATGGTTATCAAGACATTCGAAAAAAATATCCGTATGCTCATCGATACGCCCCAAAAGGTTAAGCATCGCTTTTATAATGATGACAACGGAAATATTGCGTTGGTGATTTTAAAAAAACAATTTAAAAAGTATTATTATTTTTATCCGACCAATGCAACAACTATTGAAAAAATCATTGCAACAAACCGGCTGTCGAAAGCATCTGTCGACATTCAACAACGGCAAGATATGCCGGCAGTCATAAATATCAAAAACAATATCATTGACCTAAACATTAACCTAACCTTAATAAAACAAAAATAGTGCTACTCGACAATTTTTATAAATACGATATAACAAACCACTCCGACAACACCATTGAGGCGGTAATCACTCTGAATAAAAACCACCAAATTTTCGAAGGTCATTTTCCCGAATATCCAATTGTCCCGGGCGTTACACAAGTGTTGATGATAAAAGAGATTCTGAGCTCTTGTTTATCCACAAACTTGCAATTATCATCGTCGAAAAGCATCAAGTTTTTGGCTATGATAAATCCCAATGAGACGACGACTCTGCAACTCAATATTTCCTACCAAAAAGACAACGACAATATCTACAAGGTCAATGCTCATCTTTTTGCCGATGACATAAATTTTCTGAAACTAAAAGGACAATATAGTGAGCGAAAATAAACAGGCATATAAAGTTCGCTTTCAATCGATGCGGTGTTGTGTGTTGATTCCTACCTACAACAATGCTCGCACCATTGCAAAAGTCATTGAAGATGTTTCGACCTATTGCAACGATATTTTCATTGTAAACGACGGAAGCACCGATGATACACTTTCGAAAATTGCCCCCTATAAAGAAACTATCAGACTCATCGATTATCCCAAAAACCAAGGTAAAGGACACGCTCTTATCACCGGTTTTCGACACGCTTATGCCGAAGGATTCCGGTATGCCGTTACTATTGATTCCGATGGACAACATTTTGCCGACGACCTTCCCGTGTTTTTGGAAATGCTCGAAAAAGAACCCGGCACCGTCATCATTGGGGCTCGACAAATCAAAAAAAATGACCAATCGGGTGGCAGTAATTTTGCCAATAAGTTTTCTAATTTTTGGTTCAAAGCAGAAACCGGACTCACACTCTCCGACACCCAATCGGGCTATCGGCTCTACCCTCTGGAACCCATTAGTAAGATGCGTTTTTATTCGAAGAAATACGAATTTGAAATTGAGGTTATCGTTCGATTGGCGTGGAAAGGTATTAAAGTCCTTAATGTTCCTATTGCCGTTTTTTATCCTTCCAAAGAAGAACGCATCTCCCATTTCAGACCATTCAGAGACTTTTTCAGAATCAGCATTCTCAATACTATTTTGGTCTTTTTTGCTTTTGCCTTCTTTTTGCCTCGCAATATCGTTAGAAAATACAGCAAACGAAAATTAAAAGATATCATCAAAGAAGATATTCTTCAAGCCAAGATACCACGACATATTATTGCCATTTCCATTGGATTTGGTGTTTTTATGGGCATTGTTCCCATTTGGGGATATCAATTAGCCGTAGGATTTCTGTTGGCACATTTGCTGAAACTCAACAAAAGCATCTTTTTTCTGGCCGCCAACATCAGTATTCCGCCAATGATTCCACTTATTCTTTATTTGAGTTATATCTTTGGAGGTTTTCTTTTGGGAAAAGACACTTGGAGCATTTCTATGAATGATATTTCACTGAATACCATCAACTTAAAACAATATATCATCGGCAGTATCAGCCTTGCCATTGTTGCCGGTTTTTTTTTCGGAGCAGTCTCATACGCTATTCTTTTGATTACAAAAAAAAGACCTTAAATGTCGACAATCTTTACCAACACATATGACCTTTTCAACCGGAAGCGATGGATTTTTGTTTTGATTCTATTCAGTATCATCGGCTTCATTGCCTATTCTGTCTTCAATCTGCAACTCGAAGAAAATATCAATGCCATCATTCCGCAAGACCAACGCATTGACAATTTTAACTCCGTCTTTAAGAATTCCAAGTTTGCAGACCAAATCATTCTTAATTTTTCATTTAAGGAGACAACCGCAGACAAGTCTCCCGACCAACTGAAAAAAAGTGCCGAAACATTAATTGACTCTTTGACAAAAGATACGGCTCTGATAAAATCTGTTCGATTCAAAATCGAAGATGATGCATTTAAAGAAGTTTATGATTTTTTCTACAACAACTTGCCTCTCTACTTATCCGACCAAGACTACTCTCATCTGGACAGCTTGTTTTCCAGCGACAGCCTCATTGCCAAAACCCTTCTGAAAGATTTCAAATCTCTTATCTCGCCGGCAGGTATCGCCACAAAAAAATATATTTTCAGAGACCCTTTCAGTATCACACCATTGGCATTAAAGAAATTACAAAATTTTCGGTTAGACAATAATTTTATCGTTTACAAATCGTGTATCTATACCAAAGACAAGAAACACTTATTGGCATTTGTCGAACCTCGTTTTCCGGCAAGCAATATTTCTAAGAATGAGATTCTGATAAACACTATCGACAACGCCGTAACGACTTTAAATGCAGACAGCCTTTCTTCTGTTCGGGCAGAATACTACGGTGGCACTGCCGTGGCGGTTGCCAATGCCAAACGCATCAAATGGGACATTATGCTGACGGTGAATATTGCTTTTGCCTTTATCTTTTTGCTGTTCCTATTATTTTTTCGAAAGATAAAAATCCTCTTTTTGCTGTTCATTCCCGTCATATTAGGGGCCGGACTTGCCATTAGCCTCATTGCCATCATCGACGGAAATATTTCGGCTATTGCCCTTGGTATCGGTGCTATCCTCGTTGGCATTTCGGTTGATTATTCACTGCATATCTTCACTCATTTTCGCAGTAACGGCTCCATCAAACAAACGCTGAAAGATGTTGCTCTTCCTATCATCATCAGCAGTGGCACCACCGCATCGGCATTCTTGTGTCTTTTTGTGATACACTCAAAAGCCCTCAATCAATTGGGAATGTTTGGGGCATTCAGCGTATTCTTTGCGGCTCTCATTGTTTTGTTTATCATTCCGTATCTGCTTACTCGCAAAGGTTTCCAAATTCCAAAAACAACAAAGCTCTCTTTCTTGGATAAAATTTCGGCTTACAATATCGACAAAAATAAATTTGTCTTGGCAAGCATACTCATTTTGTCTGTCGTGTTTAGTTTTACTGTCAGCAACATTCGTTTCAACGGTGATATTGCCGGTATGAATTATTTGCCGGAAAATTTGGCAAGAGCCGAAAAAAATCTGCAACATATCAGCTCCGAAACATTGAGTGCCGTCTATGTGATAACGACAGGAAAAACACTCGAAACGGCTCTGCAAAAAACCGAAAAAGCACAACCTGTTTTTGAAAAAAGTAAACACGAAAAATTATTCTCGGCAATGTCATCGGCAAGTTGCTTGTTGCTTTCCAAAGCACAGCAACAAGCAAAAATTGAACAATGGAATCGCTTTTTGGACAAAATAAACCGACAAACATTGGCACGCCGTATTCAAGCTGCTGCACCTCAATTTAAGCCGACTGCTTTTCAGCAATTTTATGATTTAATCAATCGCAAATTTAGCCCCATTCCGCTTTCTCGGTTTGACATTCTAAAAACAAATTTTCTCGACAACTACATTCATCAGTCCAACGGACAATATGCGGTTGTTTCCATTTTAAAAGTAACCCACAAGAACAAACCGAAATTGTTTCGTGAACTCAATGCAGACAAAGATATTATCATCTTCGACAAACAATTTTTTGCCAATCAATTTTTCGAAATTCTAAAAGAAGATTTTAACAAACTGATGTGGTTTTCGATGGCTCTGGTCTTTATCATCATTCTGCTTTCGTTTGGACGCATCGAATTGGCACTTATCACTTTTAGTCCTATCCTGTTGAGTTGGCTGTGGACATTGGGACTAATGGGGTTGTTCGATATTCAATTTAACATCTTCAATATCATTATTTCCACTTTTGTCTTTGGGCTGGGTGTCGATTACAGCATATTTATTATGAGGGGGCTACTCGACAACTACAAATACGGGAATCGCCCTCTCACACCGTATAAACTGTCGGTATTGCTTTCTTTCCTGACAACCATTTTGGGCATTGGTGTTTTAATCTTTGCCAAACACCCCGCATTAAAATCGATTGCTGTGGTATCTATTTTCGGAATGACCTCGGTTATTCTTATCTCTTACACTATCTTGCCGTGGCTATTCAGCTTTTTAACTCGCTACAACGGAAAACCACGACGCAGACCGGTAACATTCATTGATTTCTTTTTCTCCGTATTTTCGTTGTTGCTTTTCGTTGTTGAATCTATTTTACTGACTATCTCTATTCCATTGTTTCACATTTTGCCATTACCGGTAAAAACAAAGAAATATATCTTTCATTCCATCATTTCCGGTGCCAGCAAATTTATTGTATGGATTAATTTCACCATAAAAAAAGAAACCATCGATGCCCAAAAACTCGATTTTTCGAACCCTGTGATATTGGCACCAAATCATCAATCTCACCTTGATTTAGTATTGATGCTACGACTCAATCCTAAGATTATTGCTATTACCAACAAATGGGTTTATCATAATGCAATCTATGGTTTCATTGTGCGATATGCCAACTATTATCCCATATACGATGGACTGGACACCAACTTCGACAAGTTAAAAAAGAAAGTAAGCGAAGGATATTCTATTTTGATATTTCCCGAAGGTTCCCGTTCTGCCGACGGCTCTATAAAACGCTATCATCAAGGGGTGTTCAAATTGGCCGATGATTTGGGGCTGGATATTCAGCCTGTGCTCATTCACGGAGCTTATCAATGTCTGCCAAAAACAGAATTTTTTATGCACGCCGGTAAGATTACAATAAAATACCTCGATAAAATCAAAGTAAAACCCATCAAACCGGAAGAAAATGAAACTTACAGACCGCAAGCCAAAGCTCTTACGATGCAAATACGAAATGAGTTTGCAACACTCACAAAAGAAATAGAAACACCCGATTTTTTCAGACAACAGCTCATCAGCCAATTTATCTATAAAGGACCTGTCGTAGAATGGTATACCCGCATAAAAACCAAACTCGAAAAAAATTATCAATTTTTCGATAATATTATCCCACAAGAAACAACCATCGTAGATATTGGTTGCGGATACGGATACCTTGACATTATGCTACACTATGTATCTGACAAACGCACCATCATCGGCATTGATTATGATAAAGAGAAAATAGAAACGGCCAATCAGATTGTTCGCCACAACGACAATATCAACTTTTTCGCCAAAGATATTACCGAAGAAGATTTTCCTCCTGCCGAAGTTTATATCCTCAACGATGTGTTGCACTATATGCCTAAAGAACTGCAAATAAATGTTTTAAACAAATGTTTAGACAAAGTTTCCGAAGGTGGTATGATAATCATACGCGATGCAGATGCCGATTTGGAAAAACGCACCAAAGTGACCAAAGCCACCGAAATACAATCGACAAAGATTTTTAAATTCAATAAAACAAAATACGACCTCTCGTTTATCTCCGGCACAATCATAGAAAATACAGCCAACGCAAAAGGGTTTTCGTGCCAACGCATCGACAATGCCAAACACACTTCGAACATAACCTATATCATCAGAAAAAATGGATAATAAATACGACATTATCATCATTGGTGCCGGATTGGGCGGTCTGCTTACTGCCAATATCCTCAGTCGCGAAGGGTTCAAAGTGTGCATCGTTGAGCAAAACAAAAAACTTGGTGGCAGTATTCAATCGTTTGCAAAAGACAAAACTATCTTCAACACCGGACTAAACTATACGGAAAGTTTGGGCAACGGTGAAGTTTTAAATCAATATTTTAAATATTTCAAAATATTAGATAAAATCAATATCAAACAACTGGATATTGACGCATTCAACAAAATCAGTTTTGGCAATAACCCCACAGAATATCCATTTGCACAAGGACATAATCATTTCATAGAACGATTATCGGCATTTTTCCCAAAAAGCAAAACAAACTTAAAGAATTACATCAACACCCTTGAAACGATTTGTAACTCTTTCCCGCTCTACACCTTAGACATTCATTCCAACGGAAAAAGCAACACCGGCATTCTGCAACAAAGCACTTATAAATATTTGCAATCGGTAGACGACAATAAAATATTGCAAGAGATACTAAGCAGTATGAATCCGCTCTACGGTGCCGTAAAAGAAAAAACACCGTTGTATATCCACGCTCTGATAAATTATTCGTTCATCAAGAGTGCGTGGCGACTTGTCGATGGTAGTTCGCAACTGGCAACGGCAATAGCCTCCATCGTCAGAAAAAACGGTGGCACAATACACCTTTCCACAAAGGTAACCTCCATAGGCGGACAAAATAACAAAGCCGAATATGTGGAACTTGAAAACGGCGAACGGATTTTTGGCAAAAAAATCATTTCGAACATACACCCTGCTACTACTCTGAATTTAGTTGACGGCAATCTGTCGAAAAAATTCTACAAGCAACGCATCACCTCGTTAGAGAATACCATTGGAATGTTCACAATCTATA
The DNA here is from genome assembly GCA_964606715.1 of uncultured Bacteroidales bacterium. Taxonomy (GTDB): domain Bacteria; phylum Bacteroidota; class Bacteroidia; order Bacteroidales; family JALTDM01; genus CAZSHT01. The sequence continues at coordinate 9,345 of CAZSHT010000004.1, read as the reverse complement.
TTTCGCTGAAAGAGAATTCGTTTCCTTATCTCAACTTTAACCACCACCATTATTCGACGGTCAATACTTGGACAGCCAACTACGATGAAAAATCTTGGCCCGAACATTATTTTCTTTACACTCCCGCCATTTCAAAATCGGATAAATGGGCAACCGGCATTATTGCTATGACCTATATGAGATATGATGAGGTAAAACAATGGGAAAACAGTTTTACGGAAAAACGAAAAGAATCTTACGAAATATTCAAACACAAAAAAGCAGAACTTCTTCTCAATGCCATTGAGAAAAAATTTCCCGATATTCGACAACACATACGACATTATTACACCTCTACACCCTTGACATACCGCGACTATACAGGAACGCCACAAGGTTCATCTTACGGCATTTTGAAAGATTACAAAGATCCTTTATCAACCATCATTACACCAAAATCTCGAATAAAAAACTTATACTTCACCGGACAAAACTTAAATTTACACGGCATTTTAGGTGTAACCATTGGGGCAACTCTCACCAGTGCAGAAATAATAGGATTGGAATATTTGGTAAAAAAGATAAAAGATGCATAAAACAAAATACGACATTGTAATCATCGGCAGTGGATTAGGCGGTTTATTAAGCGGTGCATTGTTGGCAAAAAACGGCAAACGCGTGTGTGTCTTAGAAAAACATTACCAAATTGGAGGTAACCTACAAGTTTTCAGTCGCAACGGCTGTCGTTTCAGTGCCGGAATGCATTATGCCGGTTCGCTGGACAAAGACCAAATTGTTTACAAAATATTCAATTATCTAAACATCTACAAAGACCTAAAAATAAAACGATTAGATATTGATAATTTCGAACGAATAATCATTGGCGACAAAGAATATTCCTATGCCCAAGGAGCGGATAATTTTAAACATAAATTGATTTCGTATTTTCCCGACGAACAAAATGCCATTGAACGCTACTGCAAAAAATTAGATGAAGTATGGAATTATTCTAATCTTTTGAATCTTCGTCCGTTGAACTTCGATGAGATGCCTCTATTCGAAGAATATAAAGAAAATGCCTATGAATATATTTGTTCGATAACCGACAACGAAGAACTCCGCAATGTGCTGGCAGCTACCAACGGATTGTATATCGGCAACAAACATAAAACCCCCCTGTTCATTCACGCCAATATCAATAATTTTTACATTAAAAGTGCGTGGCGTATTGCCGAAGACGGTGCCAATATGGCCAATCTGTTAGCCGATATTATCACCACAAACGGCGGAGCTGTGTTGCCCAACAACGAAGTTGTAAAACTTAATTTCAAAGATGAATCCATCGTTTCGGCTACCGTAGAATCGGGCAAGTCGTATTTTGCCGACCATTTTATTTCCGACATTCACCCTGTCAACACTTTTGATTTGACAGAACCCGGCAAACTTCGCAAGGTATATATCAAGCGTATTCAGAAATTGGAAAATTCCATTTCGGCATTTGTGCTTTTTATCGTTTTGAAAAAGAAAACTGTCAAACACATAAACTCAAACATCTATTACTCGAAAGATGTTTCGGTATGGGACAGCTATGATTATACCGAAAGCTCTTGGCCGAAAGGCTATATGATGTATACCACCGAAGATAATAAACACAAAGGCTACGCCGAAAGTGTCGTAGTCATTTCTATGATGAAATTTGATGATGTGAAAAAATGGGAACACACTAAGATAATGCATCGTGGCGATGAATATCTTCGATTTAAAGAACTGAAACAAAGCAAATTACTGGACTTAACAGCCGTTAAATTTCCTGAAATAAAAAACAATATCGACCATATTTACAGTGCCTCGCCTTTGACTTTTAGAGATTATACGGGAACACCCGAAGGCTCTATGTATGGCATTGTAAAAGACAATAACAATCCTCTCGGAACTTTCTTGTCGCCCAAGACAAAAATTCCAAATTTGTTGCTCACCGGACAAAACATTGGTTTACACGGATTGTTAGGTGTTATTATGTCTTCATTTCAAACTTGCTCTGCCCTTATTGATATCAATAGTGTTTTGACCAAAATAAAAACATTCTAAACTATGAAGAAGCGATATAAATTCCTGATAGCCTTTGTCTTGCTCATCATTGTTTTTGTAATTTATTTTAAAGTAAGAGTAACACTCAATCCGCCCGATATTGCCAACACTTCCGTTTTGACAAAACAACGGACAAAATTGACTGATAATTTTTATGTCATCGACAAAACTAATTTCCTAAAAAAGAACAAATACGGCTTATGGGAACTCTATGTCTCGGGGAATGATTTTGACCTCGGCGTAAAGAACGGAAAACTCACCAAAGAATTGGCAGAATATCAAGAAGAGGCTTTTGTGAAAAGCCTGAAATCAATGGTTCCGTCTGATTTTTATTTAAACTTTTTGAAATATTTTGTCGCTTGGTTCGACAGAGACATTGACCAATACATTCCTGTAGAATATCAAAAAGAAATATACGGCATTTCACTCAATGCTTCCAAGAAATTCGATTTCATCGCTCCCAATTACCAACGCATTTTAAACTATCACGCCGCCCACGACATTGGACATATGGTGCAAAATATGCACCTTGTCGCGTGCACCGCTTTTGGCGTGCGAAACAGCCGAAGCAAAGACCGTTCTCTTTTGGTCGGTCGAAATATGGATTTTTATGTCAGTGACCAATTTGCCGAAAATAAAATTATTGCTTTTTACAAACCCCAAAACGGGTATCCATTTGCATATATTACTTGGGCAGGACTTATCGGTGTCATCAGCGGAATGAATAATCAAGGTTTGACCATTACCCTCAACTCTGCCAAATCGGATATTCCGTCTGAAGCCAAAATGCCGGTTTCTATTTTGGCACGCAAAATTCTGCAATATGCCTCTACCATCGATGAAGCATTGGCTATTGCAAAGACATCACAAACTTTTGTATCAGAAGCTTTTTTCATCTCGTCAGCCAATGACAATGATTTTGCCATCATTGAAAAATCGCTGGATACAACAATACTCTATCGTCCCGAAAAAGAGGTGCTTATCCTCACCAACCACTTTCAAAGCAAAGCAATGAGTAACAGACCATTGACCATCGAAAACAAGAAAGAAACCGAAACGGTTTACCGATGGAAACGCGTCAAACAATTGCTCGGCAAAATTCCGAAGCACAGCGTTCAATCGTTTGTTGATATTTTGCGAAACCAAAAAGGGCTGAATGACAAAAACATTGGTATGGGCAATGAAATGGCTATCAATCAACTCATTGCACACCACTCTGTCGTCTTCAAACCCCAACAACGCCAACTATGGATTTCGGTAGGTCCTTACACACTTGGAAAATACATTGCCTACGATTTGAATCGTATCTTTTCCGATTCATTGGATTTCAGAAAAGATATTTTTATAGACACTCTGTGCATTGCCGAAGACTCTTTTTTGCACACAAAAGAATATCAAAATTTTGTAACATTCAAATCAATGACAAATCAATTTAAGAATGCTCTAAACTCAGATAAATCGAATTATATAACCACACAAAACATTGAAAAATATAAGCATCTCAATCCAAATTTTTATTACACCTACTTCATTTTGGGCGAATGTTACCAAAAGCTTGGCGATATCGAAAAAGCAAAAGAAAATTATACCAAAGCTCTTGAAAAAGACATTCCCAAAGAAAATGAACGCAACCGCATAAAAAAGAAACTAAACGAACTCAATGATTGAAACCAAACATATAAATCTTCAAAATACGCCTCCTCCCAACAGCCGAATTGCACAGGTTTTTGAAAAATACAAAATTCCGATTATTGCATTCTTAATTTTCGTCGTTATCGGCATTGTGATGTGGGTAATTCGCGACATACGGTATTTTTATTTGTTTTTCACCATTGGATTTTCCGAACTCTCATCACGCATTATCGTTATTCATTATCCCAAAACAAAACAATTTTTTCGCTTGTTGGTGCAAGGGAGTTTATCTATTCTATTCATCGTTTGGTTAAGCTTATTTATCGGTGTTAATTTTCAGTTTCCCGAAATATTCTTCGATGCTTCTGCCGGCATTGTTACCGGTGCATTGATACAAATCATCGTAGCCCGCCTTATTTTGCCTTTTTTCTTAGGCAATGCATTTTGTTCCAGAGCTTGCTGGACCGGTTTTTTCTTTGAACTGACAAACTCAAAGAAACACCTCAGGAAACCACCCAAGAAACGCTCCGAACTACTCGCGTGGAGTTATCTCATCTTACTCATCATTGTGCCATTGGGTGTAGCGTTCTATTTCAACAATCCGGCCACCGACGAAGCACTTCGAAAAAAATGGATTATTGGCGAAAACCTTTTTATCATCACTGTCGGCTTTGTGCTAAATTTCATCACCGGAAGTCGCTCCTATTGTCGCTTGCTCTGTCCGTTCATCACTATATCGGGACTTTTCTCTCGATTCTCATTGTTCAAGATTACTCCTGTCGATGCCAATAACTGCACCTCGTGTAATGCCTGCACCGAAGCCTGTCCGATGCTTATAGATGTAAGACAATATGTAGCCGACAAAGAGAAAGTTGACAATAAAGTATGTATCGTTTGTGAACGATGCGTGAGTGCCTGCCCCGACGATATTCTAAGATTGACAAACGAAAAAGCAAAATGATTTCATTTTTTTCAAAACGACATATCATCATTAATCTCTTCCTTTTTCTTACCGTAAGTTTTCAAGGATTTGGACAAAAAACTCAATCGTTTCTACTGACACCATCAGGGAAATATGTTATTGGCACCACCCAATTGTTCCTCACCGATTCATCGCGAAAAGAAACACTAAAACGCTCCTACAAAGGATTTCGACGCCTCTATGTCAAGGTTTGGTATCCGTCTGATAATAACGAAGGAAAGACACCTACCAAATACTTATCAGAATACAACACTAAAACCATTTATGAAATCTTTAAATCAAAGAATATTTCCATACAAGACATTGATACGATAAAACACTACGCCACACATTCATTCCCGAATCTCTCGGTTTCCAATAAAGAAAAAAACTTTCCCGTTATCATCTTCAACGGTGGTTTTTATTTTGGAATGACCGATTTATATTCCAATTTTATGGAATTGTTGGCAAGCAACGGATATATTGTTTTTTCGGTAACCCACCCCTATCAACAGCCTTTGATACATTTTCCCGACGGCGATGCAAAACTGCTGAAGAAGAAGGCACAACTAGCTTATCTCCAATGGGTTATACACGACAATGTGAATGTCGAAAAAATTACGAATCGAACGATACAAGAAAAAAAGACAAAAATGATATTGCGACGCTTGAAACGCTTCGACAAAACAACTCGCCTATGGACCCAAGACAATCAATTTATATTGGATTATCTTTCAACACTTAACACCAACGCTTCTTCTATATTTTTCGGAAAACTCAATTTAAACAAAATCGGAACTTTGGGACAATCTATCGGCGGAGCAACTTCCGGACAACTTTCACTCATTGACAAACGCATAAAAGCAGGTGTCAATATGGATTGTTTTCAATTTGGCGATATGGTCGATACCGACCTGCAAACTCCTTTTATGCTCATCGAAAGTCAATACCAAGAAGATTGGCATATCGGCAACGACTATATTTTTTCCCATATAACAACTGATTTTTACTCGTTATATCTTCTAAACACTTCCCATTTTATAACCAGTGATGCCCCGCTGTTGCCCATTCTCTCAAGACAACAACAAGAATCATTTTACGGAACCGTTGACGGAAAGAAAACGATTATTTTAGAGAACAAATACATATTAGATTTTTTTAATTTATATTTGAAGAATATCTCTTCCGATTTTTTGAAACAAGAGATAACCAACAAACAAATCATCTACAAAGTAAGATAACATTATGTTTATTCCTGAAATTGAAACCAAATCGAAAGAAGAAATAAAACGATTTCAAGAAGGAAAGCTCTCTGAGGTTTTAGAATATCTGCAAGCCCATTCCTTGTTTTATCAAGATATGTTCAAAAAACATCATATTGATATTTCAAAAATTAAAACCTTGGAAGACCTTACCAAAATACCGGTTACCACAAAAGATGACCTCCAAAAACGCAACAAAGATTTTTTATGTGTCGATGAAGTAGAAATCATAGACTACCTTACAACCTCAGGCACCTTAGGCGAACCCGTTGTTTTTGCAATGACCAACGATGATTTGGAACGCTTGGCATACAACGAATATATTTCTTTCTCGTGTGCCGGTGCCGAAAAATCCGACATTTTTCAGCTAATGGTTACCATTGACCGTTTGTTTATGGCAGGAATGGCTTATTATTCGGGAATACGAAAATTGGGTGCCGGAATTATTCGTGTAGGTCCGGGAAATCCCGAATTGCAATTCGAAACAATTCGCCGCATCTCCCCCACAGCCTTGATAACCGTGCCATCGTTTATCATCAAACTCATTGAATATGCCGAACAAAATAATATAGACCTCAGCAAGACCTCCATCAAGAAAGCTGTTTGTATAGGTGAACCCATTCGCAACGAAAACTGGGAACTCAACACCCTTGGACAACAGATAAAAAACAAGTGGGACATTAAGCTATTTTCGACTTATGCCTCTACCGAAATGGGAACCGCTTTTACCGAATGCGAATATGGAATGGGCGGACATCATCATCCGGAAATGATTATCGTAGAAGTGCTGGACGAAAACAACCAACCCGTAAAAGAAGGCGAACACGGTGAAGTTACCATCACCAACATTGGCGTGAAAGGAATGCCGTTGCTACGATTCAAAACAGGTGATATCTGCACCTACCATACCGAACCCTGTAAGTGCGGTAGAAACACGATGCGACTGGGACCGGTCATCGGACGAAAACAACAAATGATAAAATACAAAGGCACCACCCTGTATCCACAAGCATTATATGATATCTTGAACGACATTGAAGAAGTAAAGAATTATGTCATCGAAGTATCGACCAACGCCATCGGCACCGACGATTTAGTTGTTCACATTGGAAGTTCTGTTGTCAATTCAAAATTGGAAAAGAAAATAAAAGACTTTTTCAGAGCTAAAATAAGAGTAGCACCTGCTATTGTCATTCAAACTCCGGCAACAATTGAAAAGATGCAATTCCCCGCTACCGGAAGAAAAGCCATTACCTTTATCGATAACCGCAAAAAATAACGACACAATGAATTTTGAATCCGAATACAACAAAATGCGTCCTTACAGAGACAATGAAGTGCCTGCGGCCATCGAAAGAATTATCGATACAGCACCGTTTCGCCAAATAGTATCTTACCTGTATGAAGGGCGTAATATCGATGAAGTTTTGAAAGAGCTGTCGCAGATAAAAACGGTGTTGGATTTTCAATTAATTTTCTCACACCACGCCGTTCGTGAGATTGTAAGAAAGACCTCCGACGGACTCACCTATTCGGGATTGGATAAATTAGATAAAGACAAGGGTTATTTTTTCATTGCCAACCACAGAGATATTGTTTTGGACTCTGCCATTATGCAGATTTTATTGGTAGAAAACGACTACCAAACTTCTCAAATCACCTTTGGTAGCAATTTGATGGTAAACGAATTTATTGTTGACTTGGGAAAACTCAATAAAATGTTCAATTTCTACCGTGGTGGCTCCAAAATCCAGATGTATAGAAATGCAATGCTTCATTCAAAATATATCCAAAGAGTCATTACCGAAGAAAACGAATCTATCTGGATAGCCCAACGCGACGGACGCACAAAAAACGGAAATGACAAAACGCAAGTCTCTCTCATCAAGATGCTTACAATGGGGAAAGACAATCCGTTTACGGCTCTCAAAGAATTAAATATTGTCCCCGTAACCATCTCCTACGAATACGAACCTTGTGATGCTCGCAAGGTGCAAGAACAATATATCATTGCTCAGAAAGGAAATTACCAAAAACAAAAAGGTGAAGATATGGATAGTGTGTTGAAAGGTATCACCAATTACAAAGGACGGATTCACATTGCCTTTGGCGACCTTATGACGCCCGTCATTGAACAATGCGAACAACAAAATATGGAATTTAACGATTTTGCCGAAACTGTTGCCACAGCTATCGACAAGCAAGTGTATAGAGATTATATGCTTCGTCCCAACAACTATATTGCATCTGACCTGCTATCGAATACAACAAACTACCTCAACAGCCATTATGACGAAAAAGAACGAAATCATTTTATTAAATTTGTAGAACAAAAAATCACCACCCTGCAAGGCGATAACAATGCGTTGAAGAAACGCTTTTACGAAATGTATGCAATGCCATTAATAAATAAATTATCTAACTCTTAAACTTTTTTTGACCTATGAAAAAGATAATGTATTTTTTTCCGCTTATTATTTTATCGGGCTTCGGATTTATAATCTCCACTACCGGAAATTATACCGAAGGTAAGCATTTCGATGCTCAAATAAACGACTCTACACAGATTACCATCATTCAAGTTTTGGACAAAAAAACCAATGCACCCGTATATTATTACAGCAATCTGAATGTTCACGCTTGCAATACCGGCGAATGTAAACTCATCGAAATGACAATGTATTGGGATATCTTCGGACATTATTTCAAATATTCCGTTCCCAAAAATAATCCGCTCACAAAAGTCAACCACAAAGCCTTCAGCAAATCGGATTATGTGCGGTTGCACAAAATACTAAACGACACCACCTCGAAACTCAAAAAACTCAGCATCAACAATTTAACAGAAAAACAAGTCAATAAAAAATATAAAGTCGACGGCGTTACGGGTGCCTCCATCAAACTCGTAGATAAGACCAAAATTAAAGGGGCTATTAAAACCTCATTTACCCTTTGGCATATTGCCAATTTCGGCGAACCAAGCAAGAAAATATTAGCCGCCACAAACCAATATTTTAAAGACCACAATTCCAATCCGTCAACAATTGAAACAAAACCCAAAATTTCCAAATCTGTTCTTCAAACAAAAAACATCAACCTCACCGCATTACAGATTCTGCTCAACACCCCGAATCTCAAACTCTCAAAAGTTATATTTGATGATGATGATGCCGACAAAAAAGACAAAATGTTTCTTATCAATGATTTCTGTTTGCGAAATCAACATCAAAACTGTAAAACGGAAAAATGGATAAAACCTGTCGATTTTTTCAAGAATTAAACTCTCGAAAAAATATCTGAAACCAACATTTTTACAAAAAACGCTGTCTGTTAAACATCAAACATTAAATTTACAATTTCTAAGAAAAATGATTTTTGTATAATGTTGGCAAAAAAGATAATCTCAAACGAAATCAGTCCGTT
>CAZSHT010000003.1:31971-33108 GCA_964606715.1 uncultured Bacteroidales bacterium | reverse complement strand
AGCAAACGAACTAAAGATCGAAAATGGACAAAACCTGTTCGATTTCCGGCTCCAATAAATTCAAAATATAGAGAAACGGGTGCTTCGTTGTCTGTCGATGGAAAAACTATTTATTTTTCAAGTAATAGAAAAGGCGGATATGGTGGAATGGATATTTATAAATCGCAATTACGCCCCGATGGCTCTTGGAGTAAACCGGAAAATTTAGGTCCACATATCAACACCCCAAGAAATGAGATAGCTCCATTTATTCATTATGATGATGTTACATTATTTTTTAGTTCAAATGGACCGGGAACGATGGGTGGATATGATGTGTTTTTCTCAATGTATGATGAAGATGAAAAAGATTGGGAAGAAGCAACAAATATCGGATATCCTATAAATTCGGTTGGCGATGATGTGTTTTATCAACCTACACCCGACGGACATAGAGCTTATTGTGCTTCCAATCGTTTTGGGTCATATGGTGGGAGTGATATTTACATGATTCGATTACAAAAGGAAAAAGAAGATAATATTACAATACTTTCAGGTGTCGTTCAAACTGTTGATGGTCAGCCTGCCAATGGCGTAGAACTTAAAGTCTATGGTGATAGAGATCAGTTACTGGGATTGTATCATCCCAATAAAAAAACAGGGCGTTATATTGTAGCATTGCCAACAGGGAAGTATTCGGCAGTTTATTATTTGGCGGGACGAATGGTGCATAACCAACAACTCGAAGCAAAAGAACAAGAAAGTTATAATAAAATTCAAAAAACGGTTCAACTTCAGCCTGTTGTGTTGGATTATGTAAAATATTTGTCGTTTGAGCCTGAATTCTTTACAATTGAAGGTGAAACTCAAAAAGTGTTGGATAAGTTAGTAACCAATGAAGAAGTGCGGGAAAATGGCGTGAATGTCTTTACCCTGGAAAAACCGGTGAGTTTATTGTCAAGAAAGCGTATTTTGGCCGTTGCCGATTATTTGATGGATAAAGAATTTCCGGAAGATAAAATTTATACAAAAAAGAAAGGAACAGAGGCCGTTTCATTGATCATTTTACCGGATGAACAAGAACCTGAAATTGTAGCAGAAAATAACGAGCCGGAAACTGAAACGAAACCTGAAAATAATTCAAATGAATCAAAAACA
>CAZSHT010000003.1:11186-31871 GCA_964606715.1 uncultured Bacteroidales bacterium | reverse complement strand
ACGGCAAAAATACAAGTAAACGGATATACCGATTTGCAAGGTGATGCCGAATACAATAAGGTGTTGTCAATTTTAAGAGCGCGTTTTGTAAAAGACAAAGTTGTAGCAATGGGGGCAAGTGCTAAGCAAATCTTGGTCGTTGGACATGGTGAGGAAAATCAAATATCAAGTGACTTGAATCCGAATACAAGAAAATATAACCGTCGGGTAGTGTTTAAAGTGTTGCACCAAGGAACGACCGGAAAGATTATTGCAAAAATGCCCGAAATACCGGACAATTGCAAAATAAAAAATGAAACGGCTAAATAAAACAATGCAATGCGTGATTTATTGATAGCCCCGTCGTTGTTGTCGGCAAACTTCTTGAATCTTTCCAAAGACATTACAATGATTAATGAGAGCGAAGCCGATTGGTTTCACTTAGATATAATGGACGGACATTTTGTGCCGAATATTACTTTCGGATTTCCGGTTATTCAACAAATAAAAACAATTGCCCAAAAACCCTTGGATGTTCACCTGATGATTTCCAATCCGGAACAATATATATCGCGATTTGCTGAAGTAGGAGCTGATATTTTAACCGTTCATTGCGAAACGGTCAACCACTTGCACCGTGTGGTCTCGGCAGTCAAAGATTTAGGAATGAAAGCAGGGGTGTCGCTCAATCCGCATACACCCGTAGAATGTTTGACTGATATAATTTCAGAATTAGATTTAGTATTGATAATGTCGGTGAATCCCGGATTTGGCGGACAGCGATTTATTGCTAATGCTTACCGGAAAATAGCCCGTTTGAAAGAGTTGATAGTAGATACCAATAGCAATGCGTTGATAGAAGTTGACGGAGGAGTGGATATGTCGAATGCACAAGAATTGCATCTTGCCGGTGCCGATGTGTTAGTGTCGGGAAGTTTTATTTTCAAATCGGAAAATCCAAGCCAAACCATCACAAAGCTAAAGCAAAGTATTTATTAAATATGTTTTAAAACAGAATTGGTGTTAATATGCAGTGTTTCAGTGTGTTGCATTTTGTTTCTTTTTGATATATATCCAAAATAAAACTTAAAGTGAAGGCGTTAGAAAGTGTATAAATAAAAATAGCCTATGGATTATCATTACACTTTATTCACTTTTGAATCTTTTTTTGAAAATACAGAAGACGAATTACATCTTGAAAAAGACTTTCAAGATGTAATCGATTATTTAGACCAATTGACATTAGAACCAAGAGCCGATATTATAGAAAATATTGTATCTTTCGCTGCTCAACAAGAAGAGGAATAAACCTGTTTTTGTGGAGTTTTTGAAAATCTAAAATATGAGTGCTGTTACGGTTTTAAGTGTTGTATTGTTATATTTCTTGATATTATTGCTTGTTGGCTATCTTACCGGACGGCATGCCAAAAACAATGCGTTTTTTATTGGTAATCGTCAATCGCCATGGGGTGTTGTTGCCTATGGAATGATAGGAGCTTCATTGTCCGGCATTACTTTTATTTCGGTTCCGGGGTGGGTTGTTTCCGACCATTTTCAATATCTGCAAATGGTTATCGGATACATCTTTGGTTATGTTTTCATTGCCAATGTGCTGTTGCCCGTTTTTTATCGACTGAAATTGACTTCTATTTATGAATATCTCAACGAACGGTTTGATATAATTGCTTATAAAACAGGTTCGGTGTTGTTTTTATTTTCGCGTATTATCGGAGCATCGTTTCGGTTGTTTGTGGTAGCTTCCATTTTGCAAGTGTTGGCATTGAATAGTTTAGGCGTTCCGTTTCCTGTAACGATAATGGTGATAATGTTGCTCATTTGGGCTTATACCTATCGTGGTGGAATAAAAACAATTGTGTGGACAGATATGTTGCAAACAACTTTTATGTTGCTTACGCTTGTTGCGACAATTATTGTTGTTCTGACATCAATACACCTCTCTGTTGCTCAGGCATGGCATGAGTTGAAACAATATCAATTGGTGCAAATATTTGATTTTTCCGATTGGCGTAATCCACATTACTTTTGGAAACAACTCTTGGCAGGTGCGTTTATGGCTATTGCCATGACAGGTCTCGACCAAGATATGATGCAGAAAAACTTGAGTTGTCGCAATCTTAAAGAATCGAAGAAAAATGTTTATTTGCTTAGTGTAAGCTTGTTGCTGGTAAATTTTGTGTTTTTGTTTTTGGGGGCATTATTGGTGTATTTTGTGAAAATAAAAGGATTGGAAATGCCGGCCGATACGGATTATTTATTTTCTTATGTTGTGGTACAATCGGGAATGTTACCGATTTATTTGGGAGTCTTTTTTATTATTGGTTTGGTAGCCGCTGCTTTTTCGAGTGCCGATTCGGCTTTGACAGCCCTAACGACTTCTTTCACGATTGATATATTAGGTGTTGCCGGCAAAACAGAACGAGAAGTAAAGCGATTGCGTATTCGTATTCATTTTCTTATTTCCATCTTGATAATATTGGTTATTGTTGGGTTTTCATACATAAAGCAAGAAGCTATTATCTCAAGTTTGTTTAAAATAGCCTCCTATACTTATGGACCGTTGTTGGGACTTTATTTTTTTGGATTATTTACAAAAATAAAGTTACGAGGTTGGGGGATTCCGGTGATTGCTGTTGTTTCTATTTTGCTGACATATTTGTTTGCAAACTATGCTGTCGATTGGTTCGATGGTTATCAATTTGGCTTTGAATTGTTGTTGTTGAACGGAATGATTACTTTTGCACTTCTGTGGATATTAGGAAAAAAATAAAAAAGATGTCTTATTATCGCTATACCTTATTTCTTTTATCAAGTTTATTGATTTCTTTATTTTCTTGTGGAAATACCGATTCTGTTCATCATTTTTCACAGCGGGATTCTGTTGTTCAATGTGATATCGAACATTTAGACAGTAGCCGAAAATATTTATTGTCGAATGTTTCCGGTGTGGATTTTACAGGTGGGGCGGCACGCGTAAAAAAGTATGCTCATTCAGGACAATTTTCGGTGAAAATAGAAAAGGATAATCCTTATTCGTTGTCATCTGTTTTTAAAGTTTCTGCCGATGAAGAGTATTTGATTTCCGTATGGCGTTATATTCCTAACGATAGTATTACTCAAAATAAAGCAGCATTGGTTGTTACATTAAATAAAAACGCTTATTATTTTTCGGAAGACAAGGCTGACACGACTACGAAACAAGGGTGGCAGCATTTGCAATTGTTGGTGCGTATTCCGCCGGAGATAAAACAAGGGAAGATGAAAGTGTATGTTTATTTGGCATCTTCCAAAGAAGCATATTTCGATGATATACTTGTTGCTAAACGAGCAAAAGGGTATCCTGTATATCCATCATTACATACCTTGAAAATAAGTTTAGACAGCAATGCCGTAAACACTTTGTTTGAAGTAAGAGCAACGGCTTTTAAACGAAAAGTATTGTTGTCGGAGTTTAATAAATGGGTAAAAGGAAAAATTGAATACGAGGGAAAAGAATATCCTGTAAAATTACGATTAAAAGGTGATTGGCTCGATCATTTGCAAGGTTCAAAATGGTCATTTCGAATAAAAATGAAAGATGATAACTTCAAGGGAATGAAAGAGTTTTCGATACAAAATCCACGATCTCGTTATTTCTTAGATGAATGGTTGTTGCATCGTATGTTGCGAAAAATAGGTGTTTTGACAACGCGTTATGGATTTGTGCCGGTTACGCTCAATGGAAAATCATTGGGTATATATGCTTACGAAGAACATTTTGTAAAACAATTGATAGAAAGTCAGAAGAATAGAGAAGCACCTATTATGAAATTTACTGATGACCAATTGTGGATTTGTCGAACACATGGTGGCGAAAGCCCCGATGTGTTTGATGCTGCCAAGATAAAAGCATTTAAACAAAAAAAAATATTGCGAAATGCGGTTTTGCGAAATCATCTTTTTATAGCTCGTAATCTGATGTCGATATATCAAAAAGGAGAAGAACAAGATGTTGACGATGTGTTTGATGAAACCAAATTGGCAAAATTTTATGCCATTACCGATGTTGCTCGTTCTTATCATGGTTTGATATGGCATAATATGCGATATTATTACAATCCTATTTCATGTAAATTGGAGCCGATTGCTTTTGACGGGTATACCGAAGACGGCGTTTTTGTCTTAAAACAACAAGCAATTTTCGGGAATACTTCATGGTTTCCGTTACCGGATATGTGTTTGTTTTCCGATAGTAGTTTTGCTTTAAAATATGCCGATTATCTAACTGCTTTTTCAGATTCATTGTTTATCGATTCGATATTGAAAGAAAATAAATCAGAAATAGATAGCTTGTCTGAAATTTTACGCAAGGAATTTCCGGCATACAGATTCGATTATTCTTTTTTGAAAAAAAATGCCCAAGTTATTCAGAAAGAATTGCCGGCATTTAGAGAACATATTAAGAAATTATCTGCATTCAAAGTAAATCGGCATAATGGTATTTATCCGAATCCTGTTCCGTATTTTGATGATATTCCACCGGCTTATGTGCATGCTTACAGGCAAGATGCCAATACGATAAAAGTGATTAATTATTATAAAACAGAAATAGAATTACAGGCCGTTGGTTCGAAGAAAAAGAAACAAGATATAGAAAAACAACTTGTTCCGTCATATTTTAAAATACCAAAAATAATAACGGTTCATTGTAAACAAAACAATCCTTCTTATTTGTTTTTTAAAGTCAAAGGACAAGGTGATATGTTGGCATTGAAAATTGATCCATTGCCGATGCCGTTGAATTTTTCACCTTACATTGAGTTGAAAAACAATAATAATATTTTAACTCATTCTGTTCGTGGCATTGAGGTTGCCAACGGAAAAGTGATTTTTAAGTCGGGTGATATTGTTTTGAATAATCCTGTTTTTGTTCCTCAATATCAGGAAGTTATTTTTGAGGCAGGGGCATCTGTTGATTTGAAAAACGGAGCTTTTATAATGTCGTATTCCCCTGTTGAAGTTCGAGGAACAGCAGGTCGGCAAGTAAAATTGTATTCTTCCGATTCAACAGGCGAAGGGCTTTTTGTTTTAAATGCAAAACAAAAATCGGTGTTGAATTATCTTACAATAGAAAATCAACGAGCGATGTCTTATAAAAAATGGAGTATAAGTGGAGCCGTTACCTTTTACAATACAACTGTCGAAATAAATCATACAACATTTTTGAAGAATTATTCTGAAGATGCGTTGAATGTTGTGAATTCAACATTTGAGATAAAAAACACAGAATTTAAAAATATTTTTTCCGATGCTTTTGATTCGGACTTTTCAAATGGAACTATTTCATTGTCTCATTTTGAAAATATTGGAAATGATGCTGTAGATGTATCGGGGACAAGTGTTTTGGTGAAAGATTGTGATATGGAAAGTGTTGGTGATAAGGCTATTAGTGGAGGTGAGGTTTCTGTCGTAACAGTAAATAATGTTAGAATAATAAATGCGAATATAGGGCTTGCTTCAAAAGATAAATCACGAGTAACCGCAAAAAATACTTTATTGCAATACTGTAAATACGGAGTAGTGGCTTTTCAGAAAAAAGCAGAATATGGGGAAGCTTATTTATGGCTGGAAAAAATGGAATTAAAGAAAAATAATACGGATTTTTATATCGAAAAAGGTTCGGCGTTTTTTCTTGACGGAAAGAAAATAAAAGGAACAAAAAAAGAAGTGGCAAAATTGTTTTATAAGTGGTAATAATATTTATCGTTAGTGAAATTTAATTTGGAAAATATGAAATAATTTTTGTATTATTGTAATTAATTTTTTGAAAATCGTTAAAGGGTTTTACGGTTTTTAATAAATCAACATGAAAAACTAATTTTTAGAACCTACTTGAAAAAATAAATTGTAACTAATAAAATGAAAATTTAAATTTTACTAATGTAATGTGCTATAACAGATGAGGTTAAAAGAGTTAATGTTCCCAGTTTTATTCATAATAGTTAGTGCTGTAATTATTACGATGTGTAGTAATAAGGATTCGAATATAAGTACAAACGAAATTATATATGAGAATAGTTTTGAAAATGAGGATAGTTTGGTAAGTGATGAATTTAAAACTCATAATTTTTTTAGATCAAAAGATGTTGCTTTTGACGGAGAGTGGTCTATAAAAGTAACAAAAGAGCATAATTATCAGGTTAATTTTAGATTAGAAAAGACATCACCTGATTATTATTATGATATTTCAATTTGGAGGTATGGAAACAAGAGAAGTTATTTGTCAGTAAAAGCTTGTGATGAAACTTATAAAGTATTTACAAGTTCATTTATAAAAGAATCGAAAAATGGTTGGGATTTATTAGTTTACAGATTTCAATTACCTCCGTTTTATAAAGCTTCTGATATGTCGTTTTACTATACAAATGATAGTGATGAACCGGCATATTATGATAAGCTTACTGTAACAAAAAGAAAAAAAAATGATTTAAACTATGATGAATCAAAAATGATAAGTATTTCATTTGATTCATTGGCTGTAAATAAAATAATAAAAACAAGAGAACGAGCATTAGCTGATCAAGTATATATAGTAAAAAAAAATGATATAGTTAAGGCTAAAATTAAATTCGGAAACGAAAAAGAATGGCATACGGCAGAAATGCGACTAAAAGGTGATTGGGTAACTCATTTAAAAGAGTATCGTTGGTCTTTTAGAATAAAACTTACCGATGGGCATTTTTGGAACGGAATGAGAACTTTTTCAATTCAAAAACCAGATGCTCGTGGTTACATTTATGAGTGGTTATTTCATAAGTATTTAACAAATGAAGATATTTTAACAACAAGATATGGCTTTGTACCGGTAAAAATTAATGGTAGATTAATGGGGACATATGCTTGGGAAGAACATTTTGAAAAACAAATTGTAGAATATAGAAAACGCAGAGAAGGACCGATAATAAAATTAGATGAAAGCACTTTTTGGGAAGTAAACAAAGAATACGAAAATAACAAAAAATATTATAAGTTACCATTTGTTCAAGCATCGAAAATAATTCCTTTTAAAAAGAAAAAAACACTTAAGAATAAGGTGTTAAAGAATATTTTCGAAAATGGTCAAAATAATTTGTATTGTTTGAAATTCGGAAAAGTAAATGAAAATATATTAGATTACGATGCATATTCAAAATTTTATGCGTTAATTGATTTATTTGCAGCAATGCATATGCTTGCTTGGCATAATCGACGTTTTTACATAAATCCTGTTTCAATGAAATTAGAACCTATTGCTTACGATGGATATACTGAAGATGGTTTTCATAAAGGTGTGGAGGAGTATAGAATAAATAGTTATTATAACAAATTTTATACATCTGTTTTTGAAGATGAAATTTTTAAAAGGAAGTATTATGAGGCATTAGTTCATTATGCTAATATTGATTCAATAAGAAAGTTTGTAAACAATAATAAAAAACAAATTGATGACTTTGTAAGGCAAATAAATCTAGACGAACCGTATTATAGTTTTGATACAGTTGAGTTTTATAAACATGTTAAAACAGTTTCGGAGCAAATTAATACTAGTGGCTATTATAAAAATATTGGGAGAAAAAACAAGGAAATTAAATCAGAATTAACGACCGAATATCCTGATAAGTATATAAATATGCTTGTAAAAGCCAATAAAAAGAAAAACAATAAAAAAACTAAAATATGGTTTTCTAATTATTCAAGCAAAGGTCTTGAAATTATAGGATTATCTAATGTTAAGGATTCAATACAAACAAGAATAAAAAAACAAATTAATAGATATGAAAATGAGTTTGAAGATAATTTTATTGAATTTGAGGTAATGTTTGAAAAACCAAAATATGTATTTTACAAAGTGTTAGGGGGTAATAAAACTTTTGTTTGTAAAATTGATAATTGGAGAAAGCCTGATACAACAAATGTTAGAAACTTATTACTTTCGAATTCGTTTAAAAATCCAAACATATATAAAGTGAGTAATGGTAAAATAATATTTAAACAAGGAAAGCATATTGTAAAAGAAAAATTAATTTTTCCAAAAGGCTATAAAGTAATAATAAATGCAGGTACAGAAATAGATTTTCAACAGAAAGCTTGTTTTTATTCTGAATCGCCAATATTTATTAATGGAACAAAAGATAATCCTGTGTTATTTACTTCTTCAGACAAAACCGCCAAGGGGATTTTTGTAATTGAAACAAACCAAAAATCAATAATAAATAATTTGAAAGTAAATAATTTTAATGCCTTTAGTTATAAAGGATGGAGGTTAACAGGAGCTGTGAGTTTTTATAAGGCAAATGTTGATATAAATGGTATAGAAATAACAAATAATTTATGCGAAGATGCACTAAATATTATTAGTTCACACTTTGACATGACAAAAGCCCGTTTTAAAAATATTTTTTCCGATGCTTTTGATTCGGACTTTTCAAATGGAACTATTTCATTGTCTCATTTTGAAAATATTGGAAATGATGCTGTAGATGTATCGGGGACAAGTGTTTTGGTGAAAGATTGTGATATGGAAAGTGTTGGTGATAAGGCTATTAGTGGAGGTGAGGTTTCTGTCGTAACAGTAAATAATGTTAGAATAATAAATGCGAATATAGGGCTTGCTTCAAAAGATAAATCACGAGTAACCGCAAAAAATACTTTATTGCAATACTGTAAATACGGAGTAGTGGCTTTTCAGAAAAAAGCAGAATATGGGGAAGCTTATTTATGGCTGGAAAAAATGGAATTAAAGAAAAATAATACGGATTTTTATATCGAAAAAGGTTCGGCGTTTTTTCTTGATGGAAAGAAAATAAAAGGAACAAAAAAAGAAGTGGCAAAATTGTTTTATAAACGGTAATAATATTTGAAAAAAAATATTGAACAACAAGCATTGGTATTAAAAAAATATATAATATTGCAAGCAATTAATAACATTAAAAAAACAAAAAATTATGGCACTTCATATTACTGATGATTGCATTTCTTGTGGAGCTTGTGTTTCGGAATGTCCGAATACAGCAATTTTTGATGCCGGTGAAAGCTGGACAATGGCTGACGGAACAGCATTATCCGATGATGCAGAACACGATCCTATTTCCGATGATCATACATTTATTGTAGCCGATAAATGTACAGAATGTAATGGATTTTATGACGAACCTCAATGTGTTGATGTTTGTCCTGTCGATGCTATCCAACCGGATCCTGCTCACGAAGAAACAAAAGAAGAAATGTTAGCAAAAAAAGCTAAATTGCACGGAGAATAAAAAAGTATTAAAAAAACAAAAAAGAAAGACTGTCTGATTGAGACAGTCTTTTTTTTGTCCGTATGTTTTTTATGATTATTAAAAAGATGTGAAAAATTAACATTATTTTTGACCATTATTATAAGTAAAACTTAATTCAAATGAAATTTACTGTTCATATTGAAGTGATGCCAAAAAAAGCATTGCTCGATCCGCAAGGAAAGGCAATAAATACCATATTGCATAATACAGACTATGAGATGATAGACGATGTGAGAATAGGTAAACATATTACGCTTACTGTGGAGGCCGATACCAAAGAAAAAGCATCGGCTATTGTTGATGAAATCAGCAAAACTGTTTTGTCCAATCCGGTGATGGAAGATTATTCATTTGTAATAGAATAAACAATATTTAAACTGATAATGAAAATAGGACTCTACGGATATCCTTCGTTGCCGAATAACAGAGACTTTATTCATGCCTTTTTTGATGAAATAAAGGAACATTCCGTATCTACATGGGTACACCAAGTGTTCTATGATTTTCTGTTGCAAGAAATGAATATTGACTTTGGGAAAAATACTCATCAGTTTCACGATTCGAACGATTTACCCGAAGATTTAGATATGATTTTCAGTATTGGTGGCGATGGTACTTTTTTGGAAACAGTATCTATTGTCCGTAACAAAGATATCCCTATTGCCGGTATCAACAGCGGGCGTTTGGGCTTTTTGGCAAATATCTCAAAAACGAAAGTGAAGTCGGCATTGCAATCCATTTTTCGAGGTGATTATTCACTGGAAGAACGCTCTTTGTTGGAATTGGATACCAAAGGTCTTTTGTTTAAAGATTATAATTATGCTCTCAATGAAATAACCGTTCACAAAAAAGATTCGGCTTCTATGATTGCCATTACGGCATATGTCGATGGGAAACTCTTAAATACATATTGGGCTGATGGCTTAATTGTTTCTACTCCAACGGGTTCAACTGCTTATTCGTTAAGTGTGGGAGGACCTATTGTCGTGCCTCAATCAAAAAATATTATCATTGCACCTATTGCACCACACAATCTTACGGTGCGTCCCATTGTTTTGTCCGATGATGTGGAGATTTGTTTGAAAGTGGAAAAAAACTATCGCGATACAATGTATTTGGTAGCCATGGATTATCGTTCCGAATTATTCGATTCCCCAATGAAGTTGACGATTAGAAAAGCCGATTTTACAATAAAGATGGTGCAATTGCCTGATACGCAGTTTTTTAAAACAATGCGTAATAAAATGATGTGGGGCAAAGACAAACGCAATTAATCGGTCAACAGTATGAGGATTGCCGTAAATACAAGATTATTATTACCGGATAAGTTAGATGGAATAGGGTGGTTTTCTTTTGAAACATTAAAACGAATAACACAAGCTCATCATGAGCATCAATTTTATTTTATCTTCGACAGACCGTATAACAAGGCTTATATTTTTTCGGACAATGTAACACCGGTTGTCGCATTTCCGCAAACACGCCGACCGTTTTTAAATCTTATTTATTTCAATTGGGTGTTTCCTCGATTGTTGAAACGCTTAAAAATAGATTTGTTGCTTTCGCCTGATGGAATTTTACCGTATCCGTGTAATGTGCCGAGTGTCAATGTGATTCACGATATTAATTTTGAGCATCATCCTGAATATTTGCCCAAACAATATGCTCGTTATTATCTCAAATGGTATCGCCGATATGCCAAAGCGGCAACGCGTATTGCGACAGTGTCAGAATACAGCAAAGCGGATATTGCTAAAACTTATGCAATAGATGTTTCAACGATTGATGTGGTTTATAATGGTGCCAATGAAAATTATGTTCCCTTGTCGGACGAAGAAAAACAAAAGGTGAGAGCAAAATATACCAATGGCTTGCCATATTTTATTTTCATTAGCAGTATTCATCCTCGCAAGAACCTGGAAAATATGTTGCGGGCTTTTTATCAATTTAGAAAAACAGTCAAAAAAGAGGTTAAGTTTCTGATAGTAGGTGATGTGATGTGGCATTCACAAGCATTGAAAACGCTGTTGAATGAAGGCGGTGATGCACTTATCTTATTTGGACGGGCATCGGTAGAGGAATTGAAGGATTTGTTGGGAAGTGCCGAAGCATTGTTGTATGTGTCTTATTTTGAGGGGTTTGGGATACCGATATTAGAGGCTTTTTATGCCGGTGTGCCGGTGATTACTTCCGATACAACTTCGATGCCGGAGGTGGCAGGTAAGGCTGCCTTGTTGGCATCGCCCAATGATGTGCAAGCAATAGCAAAACAGATGCAACGCATAATAGAAGACCACGGATTGAGACAAAAATTGATTGAAGAGGGGAATTTGCAAAAACAAAAATTTTCGTGGGATAAAACAGCCAATTTGTTGTGGCAAAGTGTAGAAAAGGTCATTCAAAAAATAAAATAATATGAAAATTTTATGCATAGGGCGTAATTATGTCGCTCATATTGAAGAACTGAATCACGAAAAACCAACGGAGCCGGTATTCTTTATGAAGCCCGACACAGCATTATTGCGTAATAATGCACCGTTTTATTTGCCGGCATTTTCCAGCGAAGTGCATTATGAAACTGAATTGGTATTGCGTATCGGAAAAATGGGAAAGGCTATTAATCGTAAATTTGCATATCGCTATATCGAAGCTGTTGGTTTGGGATTTGATTTTACGGCACGGGATTTACAAAATAAATTGAAAGATAAAGGATTGCCGTGGGAAGCGTCCAAAGCATTCGACAATTCGGCAGCCATCAGTCCTGTTTTTGTTTCGTATGATGAGTTGAAAGACAAAGACGACATAGTCTTTTCTATGAAGAAAAACGGAAATGTGGTACAAGAAGGTCATTCGAAAAATATGATTTTTAAATTTGACGAAATTATAGCTTATCTGTCGCAATTTGTAACTTTACGAACCGGTGATTTGATTTTTACGGGAACACCGAAAGGTGTCGGGAAATTGGAACAAGGTGATTTGTTGGAAGCTTATTTGGGTGATAAAAAAATGTTGGAAACCGAAATACGATAACGCAATGAAAGTCAGAGAAATATTAAATTTAATAAACGATGTGTTCCCATTTCAATATCAAGAATCATACGATAATGCCGGACTTTTGATAGGCAATGCCGAAATGGAAGTTACCGGCGTGTTGGTGGCATTGGATGTTACCGAAGCAGTAATCGATGAAGCGGTGGCTACGCAATGTAATTTGGTGGTGGCTCATCATCCGTTGATTTTTGGCGGATTAAAAGCATTGACAGGAAAAACTTATGTAGAACGCACCGTGATAAAAGCTGTAAAAAACGATATTGCTATCATTGCATCACATACCAATACCGATATTTCGATGAATGGAACCAATACAATATTGGCACAAAAATTAGGGTTGAAAAATATCAGACCATTACAGTCATCTACCGATACTTTGCGAAAATTGGTTGTATTTGTTCCGAAATCACATCTCGAATCAGTGAAAAAAGTATTGTTTGAGGCAGGTGCCGGACATATTGGTCATTATGACAATACGGCTTTTTGGACAGAAGGAACAGGCTCTTTTCGTGGTGATGACACGACACACCCGTTTGTGGGAGAACCAAATAAAGAACATCACGAAGCAGAATACCGTTTGGAAACAATTTTCCCGAAACATTTAGAGACTTTGGTAATATCAAGATTAAAAAAAGCACATCCTTACGAGGAAGTTGCTTATGATATTTATTCGGTGCAAGGTGCAGATGCACAGTTGAGTATGGGGGTTTTAGGAGATTTGCCACAATCCAAAGAAAGTATGTCGTATTTGAATGAATTACGGCAGTTTTTCGGACATCCCTTGCAACATACCGAAGTGGTGAAAGATACTGTGCATACGGTTGCCGTGTGTGGAGGAACTTGTGTGTTTATGTTGTCCGAAGCCATTCGCCAAAAAGCAGATGTGTTTATCACTGCCGATGTAAAATATCATCAGTTTTTTGATGTCGACAAAAAGTTAATTTTGGTAGATGCAGGGCATTATGAGACGGAGGTTTTTACGAAAGAATTATTTTTTAATCTTATTATAAAAAAAATTCCTACTTTTGCAGTTCGTTTAAGTGAGATTAATACCAATCCAATAAAGTATTTGTAAATAATTATGGCAGCAAAAAAACAAACGGTTGTAGAAAACTTATCGGTAGAAGATAAATTAAAATTGCTCTTCAAATTGCAAGTTATTGATTCAGAGCTTGATAACATTAAGATATTTCGCGGAGAATTGCCTCTTGAAGTCGAAGATATAGAAGATGAGATAACAGGGTTGAATACAAGAGAAGAAAAATTTAAAGCCGAAATAAAAGACAATGAAGAAGAACTGGTTGTTCAGAAAAATAACATAAAAGAGTCGGAAGCTCTTTTGGCAAAATACAAAGAACAACTCGACAATGTGCGAAATAACAGAGAATACGATTCGTTGACGAAAGAGATTGAATATCAGGAGCTTGAAGTTGAGTTGGCAAACAAAAAAATAACAACGGCACAAATAAGAATTAAAGAATTAAAAGAAGAAATAGAAAAAGTGCAAGAATTGCTGAAACAACGAACCGAAGATTTGGCATTGAAGAAAAAAGAATTGGAAAGTATCGAAAAAGAGACAGCCAAAGAAGAAGCCGATTTGTTGAAAAAAGCCGAAAAAGTAAGTGCACAAATAGAACCTCGTTTGTTGCAAGCCTATAAACGCATTCGTATGAATGTGCGAAATGGCGTTTCCATAGCTCGTGTGCGTCGTGATGCTTGTGGCGGATGTTTCAATAAAATTCCACCTCAACGACAAGTGGATATTTTCTCACATCGCAAAATTATTGTATGTGAGCATTGTGGTCGTGTGTTGATAGATAAACCGTTGGCTTACAATGTGTATGAAGATTTGGGTGGCAAGTTCAAGGAAATGATGTTGGAAGAGATAAAGGAAGAAGAACGGGTAGCCAAAGAAAAACCAAAAAAAGGTCGACGAGTAAAAAAAGCAAAATAAAAAAAAGATTCGGGGTGTAGCTCAGTCCGGTTAGAGTACGCGTCTGGGGGGCGTGGGGTCGGAAGTTCGAATCTTCTCACCCCGACAAAATTATAATAAGGCTTTCGAGAAATCGAAAGCCTTTCTTTTTTTAGAGGAAGTTGGTGTAATTTATAAGGTGAATTTAATAGCATTTTTACCGTTAATAAATTTATCGCTACCGTTTACAAAGTTATTTGTACAAAAATTAGGTGATAGTTTGTTTTTGATTTACCTTCGAAACTTCAAAATGTAAGTTTTTCATAGTGCATTTTAAAAGTAGTTTGTTTAAATAAAGACGCTTTTTTTAAGCGTCTTTATTTTTTTGTATCTCTTATCATCTTATTTTTGCACCATCAAAGAGGTAAATAAATGCACAAAGCGGTTTTATTTTTATTATTGCAATTGATTGTGATATTTTCGCAAGCTCAATATGCACCGGCAGCTGACGAGGAGGGAACAACGGCAATACATAAAGATAGTTCTATCATCAAAGCGTGGGTGAGTGACTGTCGGGTTCAGCGAGGTTATATCGATATTGAAGATACGACAAAGGAAGATAACGATACCAATCGTGCAAGTTTTGGGGCTGATACCAATGTGTTGGGGTATCCGTCAGGCAATATGGATGTGGTGAGTTTAGGCGATGGGGGAACGGCGTTGGTGCGTTTTGATGGCATCATATACAATGCCCAAGGACCCGATTTTGCCGTATTTGAAAATGGGTTTAAAAAAGATACCAACAATTATTTTTTGGAACTGGCATTTGTCGAAGTCAGTAGCGACAGTGTGCATTTTGTGCGATTTCCTTCGGTGTCGCTTATTCAAACTGATACACAGATAGGAGGTTTTGAAGGTATAGACCCGAAAAAAATACACAATTTGGCAGGAAAATATGTCAATGATTACGGGACACCGTTCGATTTAGATGATTTGAAAGACAGTGCCAATATTGATATTAATAACATTCGTTTTATTCGCCTTGTTGATGTTGTGGGAGATATTCACAATGGATATGCAACTTATGATTCGCAAGGTCATAAAATAAATGAACCGTGGTCTACCGCATTCAAATCGGGCGGATTTGATTTGAATGCGGTGGGAGCCATTCATATTCATTTGTATAATGAAGTAGATGATAAGTCATTGCGTCCCGGAAAGATATATCCTAATCCTGTGTCTGTGGACGGAATTGTGAAATTAGACGGTTTTGGAGAACAAAATGAGGTGGCAATCTATACATTGACAGGAAGATGTATTTGGAAAAATAAAAATGTGACTTCATTGAATGTCAGAAAACAAATAGGCAGACAGGGTGTTTTTGTTGTGAAAATAAAACACGGAAAAAGGTTTTTTACACAACGCATTATCGTAATACAATAATACAATATTTATGAGGTCGATGCGTCGGGTAATTTTATTTTGTCTGCTTCCATTGTTGAGTTATGGACAAGATACATTGCCCGAAATAACGATTCAGTCGGTATTGCCATTATCGCAAACCGGTAGCACCGTTACGCATTTGGATTCGATGAGTAAAAGGCAATCGCAAGAAGCTTCGTTGGCAGATTTATTGTCGACGGCAACACCTGTTTTCTTGAAACAAGAAGGTCGCGGAGCATTGTCTACAATTTCATTTCGTGGCACGGCAGCAACACATACCGATGTGTTGTGGAATGGAATGAGTATTCGTTCGCCGATGTTGGGACAGGTGGATTTTTCGTTGATACCTGTTTTGTTGTCCGATGATATTTCGCTGTTTCACGGAGGTGCTTCTCTTGAAAAAGGTAGTGGTTCATTGGGTGGTTTGATTGCGTTGACCAATCGAATACATTGGCAAGATACATTGAAAATAAAAGGGTTGTCGGGGTATGGTAGTTTTCAAACATTTAATGAGGGCTTGACTGTTGACTATGGAACGCAAAAGTTTCACAGTCGCACATTGGCTTATTATACCTATTCGAAAAACAATTTTAAGTTTAAAAACAAAAATATTGCTGATATTGATTCATTGGGAAATTATATTTATCCGATAGTTGAAAATAATAATGCCGATTATCGTTTCTACGGAGGTGCACAAACGCTGGCATATCGCCACAAGCATTGGCAAATAAGAGTAGATGAATGGTTTCAGAAAGTCGATAGGAGTATACCTCGTGTAAATACCTATGAGGGTGATGATTATGCCAATATGAGCCGGCAAGATGATGCGACCAACCGCTTGGTGTTGCAAGCTATAAGGCAGACCGATAGAAGTAAATGGCATTGGTCGATTGGTCATAGCTATGAGTCAATGAATTATACGGTGCGAAATTTTATTTCGGGGAAAGGCTATGAGAGTGTGCGATATTCTCAAAGTGAATCCTCTTCATTTTACGGTAAAATGAGCTATCGCTATCATTTATCGAAAAATACAACATTGAAAATTGCTTATCGCCTGAATCGATATTTGGTAAATTCGTATGATACTGTTTATAAAAATGGTTATAACGCAAAACAATTGGAACAACAAGTGATGGCGGCATTACAAAAAACAATTGGTGAGCGTTTGTCGGCAACGGTTTTGGTGAGAAAAATAGGGTATGATACGACTTTGGTTCCGCTTATCGTATTTGCCGGTAGCGATTATTTGTTATATAAACCCATTCATCTGTATCTGAAAGCACATTTGTCAAACAATTATCATATGCCTACACTAAATGATTTGTATTGGCAACCCGGTGGTAATCCCGATTTGAAAGCGGAACACGGATACGAAGGAGAATGTGCTTTGTCGGCTTCGCAACATACTGCGGGAGTTACTTGGCAAATGCAAGTGTCGATTTATTACAATGCCATCAAAGATTGGATTATTTGGTTGCCTACACCACAAGGTTTTTGGACTCCGAAAAATATGGAATATGTAGAAAGTAAAGGCAGTGAAATCTATTTGAATGTATCCAAAGAAATTGGAAAGGTGAAAGTATTGCTGAATGCCAATTACGCATATGCTTTGTCGCTCAATAAAGACACGACAGGGTATTGGGGAAAAGCTTCTTACAACAAACAATTGCCGTATATTCCCGTGCATTCGTTTAATTTTTCTTTGGGAATTCGTTATAAAAGTTTTTTCATCACTTACATCAATCGGTCTTATAGTGAGCGTTATACAACTTCTACAAACGATGTGTCGTTACGCGATTGGCTTTATCCGTATTATATGAATCATTTGTTTTTGGGGAAGCAATGGCATTTGCGAAAATATGCTACTTGGGATTTACAGATTAAGATATTTAACCTTTTCAACGAAGAATACCGTTCGGTTTTGGGACGCCCTATGCCACGACAAAATTATTTATTTCTAATTCATTTTAATTTTTGATAATGATGATGCAGTTGATTCGAAAAATATCAATCGTGTTGCTTTCGTTTATTGCGGTGGCGTGTATGGACGATGATGCCATTACGAATATTCATCGGCAAGAACAAAATGAAAAAGAACACGGCATTTTTATTATCAATGAAGGAAATTTTATGTCGGATAATGCTTCATTGTCGTATTACAATCCAAAAACAAAGCAATGCAAAAACGATGTGTTCTACAATACCAATGCCTTGCCGTTGGGCGATGTGGCACAGTCGATGACCGTGCAGGATTCATTGGGCTATATTGTGGTTAACAATTCAGGGAAAATATATATTATAAACACCGAAACTTTTAAATATGTAGGAAAAATAACGGGTTTGAAATCGCCGCGATATGTTTTGTTTTTGAATGATTTTACAGCTTTTGTAAGCGATTTATACGACAAGGCAATTACGATTGTAAACCCTCAAAGCAGGCAGATTACGGGGCGTATCGATATGGATAATCACAATACGGAATTTACACAGCATACTTCCGAACAAATGGTTTTTTATGATTCGTTGGTATTTATTGCTTCGTGGTCGTATGACAATAAGATAATGGTTGTTGATGCCAATACTTTTTCGGTTGTCGATTCGATAACAGTAACCAAACAACCCAATTCGCTATTATTGGATAAAAATAATAAATTGTGGGTGTTGTCCGACGGAGCTTTTGAGGGGAGCAGTTATGGTCACGATACCGCCACTTTGACGCGTATCAATCCGAAAACATTGAAAATAGAAACCATATTCCGCTTTCCCAATGGCGATTCTTCACCTCGTCATTTGTGTTGTAACAAGATGCGAGATACTTTGTATTTTATTTCCAATTCTTGGTCTTCACATTCGTCGGAAAGTGGCGTATACCAAATGCCGATACAATCGGCATTATTGCCCAAGACACCTTTGATAGCCGAAAATGAACGGACATTCTACGGATTATTGATAGACACACAGGGAGATGGAAGTTTATATGTTTCCGATGCCGGAGATTTTTCTTCGGCCGGTTATGTGTATCGCTATACTGTGCAAGGTTTTTTGGTTGATTCTTTCAAAGTTGGTATTAATCCGGGAAATTTTTGTTCAAAATGATAATGATTTAGTGCTGATATTTTGAAAAAAGGTTTGTCCGTTGCAAAAGAATGATTAATTTCGAAACCAAAATTAAATTAAAAAAATAAGAATTATGTTAGATTTTACATTGTCTCCAAAAGAAAAAGAGATACAAGAAAAGTTTAGAGACTTTACGGCACGCAATATTATTCCGAATGCTCGCAAATACGATTTGTCGACAGAATTTCCGTGGGATATTGTGAAAAAAGCTTACGATGAAGGTTTAATGAATGGTCCTATTCCTGAAAAATTCGGAGGGAATGGTTATAACCTTTTTGAAAGTGCTTTGGCGTCCGAAGAATTAGGGTATGGTTGTATCGGTATCGGTATCAGTATAGATGCTAATACATTAGCTTTAACACCATTGTTGTTGGGAGGTTCGGAAGAGTTGCAAAAACGCATTTTCGGACAACTAAAAGAAGAAAAAGGTGTTGCCGCATATTGCTTGACAGAGCCTAATGCAGGTTCCGATGTGCAAGGAATTAAGTCAACAGCTATTCGCCACGGTGATAAATATATTGTAAATGGTCATAAACGCTTTATTACCAACGGAGAAGTGTCGACATATTTAACTATTTTTGCACAAACCGATCCTGAACGCGGTTCAAGAAGTTTATCCGCTATTGTTGTTCCAACGAATGCCCCCGGAGTTACCGTAAAACCACATATTATAAAAATGGGACAACGCGCTTCGGTGCAAAATGAAATTATTTTTGAAAATGTAGAAGTTCCTGTAGAAAATTTAATTGCAAAAGAAGGAATGGGCTTTGTGTTGGCAATGAAAACTTTTGATCGAACACGAACAGGTGTGGCTGCTTTAGCAGTAGGAGCTGCCAGACGAGCATTAGATACTTCCGTTGCATGGGCAAAACAACGCATTCAATTTGGGAAACCTATTGCTGCTCAGCAATCTATGGCTTTTATGTTGGCTGAAATGGCTACAAAAGTAGAAACCGCTCGTTTGATGACTTGGAAAGCTGCAAGTACCTATGAACATAAAGATCCTAAATTAGGAATGTACTCGGCAATGGCAAAATTCCATGCTACCGATATGGCTATGGAAGTAGCTACCGATGCTGTACAGGTCTTGGCAGGAGAAGGTTATAGTTATGATTATGGTTACGAAGTAGAAAAGATTATGCGTGATGTGAAATTGACACAAATCTACGAAGGAACTAACCAAGTACAACGCTTAGTCATCTCAAAATCTATCTTAAAATAATCTTGTTATATCATAGTTTTCTTAAAAATGTGGAGCCTGTATTTGGTCTCCACATTTTTTTTGTGAAAAAATACAGAAAAGGTAAACTAAGTTATTAAAAATAAATATCTTTGCACCTCCAAAACCACTTTAGTGCGTTTTAGTAAGTATAATGTCTAACCTTTTAAAGTAAAAGAATTAGTTATGTCAAAAGAAAATTTAGAAGAAAAAAAGATGAGTGCTGCCGAGAATGAGCAACACTTAGAAGAACAAAAACAAGACGAGCTGGAACAGTATCGTATGGAAAAGAAAGCCGAAGAAGAGGCTGAAAAACAACATGAAGAAGGTGACTTCGATATTGATTTAAAAGAAGATCATCAAGAAGAAATTGATTGGGAAAGACTCAATAATAAAAATGATGAGTATACGCCCGACGAACGCGCCGATTTATCAAAATTATATGACGAAACATTATCTACGGTAGTAGAAGGCGAAGTCGTAAAAGGAAAAGTTATTAGTCTTAATAAACGCGAAGTGGTTATTAATATTAATTACAAATCGGAAGGTGTTGTTAGTCGCAATGAATTTCGTTACAATCCTGATTTGAAAGAAGGAGATGAAGTTGATGTTTATGTGGAAACACAAGAAGATGCTAAAGGTCAATT
>CAZSHT010000003.1:0-11086 GCA_964606715.1 uncultured Bacteroidales bacterium | reverse complement strand
AAGGAGATGAAGTTGATGTTTATGTGGAAACACAAGAAGATGCTAAAGGTCAATTAATTATCTCACACAAAAAAGCTCGTTTATTAACAGCTTGGGATCGTGTAAACAAATCTTATACCGATGGAGAAATTATAACCGGCTATATCAAAGCCAGAACAAAAGGCGGTATGATTGTCGATGTATTTGGTATCGAAGCTTTCTTACCGGGTTCCCAAATAGATGTTAATCCAATTCGTGATTATGATGCTTTTGTCGATAAGACAATGGAATTTAAGGTGGTGAAAATTAACCCTGAATTTAAGAATGTGGTAGTTTCACACAAAGCCCTTATCGAAGCTGAATTGGAAGAACAAAAGAAACAAATCATTGCCAACTTGGAAAAAGGACAAGTACTCGAAGGCATCGTGAAAAATATTACTTCCTACGGTGTATTTGTTGATTTAGGCGGTGTTGACGGATTGATTCATATCACTGATTTATCTTGGGGACGCATCAATCACCCTGAAGAAGTAGTGAAATTAGATGAAAAAATACAAGTTGTTATACTTGATTTTAATAATGAAAAAAAACGAATTGCTTTAGGTATGAAGCAATTACAACCACACCCATGGGATTCTTTAGATCCAAATTTGAAAGTAGGTGATAAAGTAAAAGGAAAGGTTGTGGTATTGGCTGATTACGGAGCATTCATCGAAATAGCTCCCGGTGTAGAAGGGTTGATTCATGTATCGGAAATGTCATGGTCGCAACACTTGCGAACAGCTCAAGAGTTCTTAAAAATAGGTGACGAAGTAGAAGTGGTTATTTTAACACTCGATAGGGAAGAACGCAAAATGTCACTGGGAATGAAACAATTGAAACCGGATATGTGGGAAACAATAGAAGAAAAATATCCTGTTGGTTCAAAACATAAAGGGATTGTTCGTCACTTTACCAATTTCGGTATTTTTGTAGAACTCGAAGAAGGTATCGATGGACTGGTACATGTTTCAGATTTATCATGGACAAAGAAAATAAAACATCCTGCCGAATTTGTAAAACCGGAAGCTGAATTAGAAGTAGTAGTATTGGATATCGATAAGGAAAATCGTCGATTGAGCTTAGGTCATAAACAATTGGAAGACAATCCATGGGATGCTTTCGAAACAGTTTTTGAAAAAGGTTCTATACACGATGGTGTTATTGCTAAATTGAGCGATAAAGGTGCCGTCGTTACATTGCCTTATGGATTGGAAGGATTTGCTTCGCAAAAACATCTGAAAAAAGAAGATAAATCACGAGTAAAAGTAGATGAAAAATTACCATTTAGAATACTTGAATTTAATAAAGATGCGAAGAAAATAATAGTTTCACATACGCAAACATGGGAAGAACCCAAAGAGCAACCTGCAGAAAAGAAAGCAGCTTCTAGTGTGAAACCACAAAAAATGGAGAAAACAACCTTAGGTGATGTTTCCGGAGCATTGGAAGAATTGAAACAACAAATGATGGAAGATGATAAAAAGAAAAAAGATAAATAATTTTTCTTTTTTAATGAAATCATATAAATTTGTATAGATAATTAAAAAATAGTCCAAAATGGATTTTAAAACAACAAAAAAAGACGATTATACACTAATAGAAATTTTAGCAGAAAAGTTGGATACTGTTATAGTTCCTAACTTGAAAGCAGAATTAGTATTTATCTCAAGTAATGGTGAGAAAAACATGATAATGGATTTCTCAAAATGCCGTTATGTCGATTCTTCGGGATTGAGTGCTATCTTAGTAGCCAATCGTTTGTGCAAGAGTGCTGAAGGTACACTTGTTGTCCTTGGTTTACAATCAACGGTAGAGCGTTTGATTGTAATTTCTCAATTGGACTCAGTGTTGAATATTACCTATACAATGGAAGAAGCAGAAGGTTTGCTCAAAAATGATAACAAACATCAAGAAAAAATCTAAATGCTTTGACCTCACGATTTCAAGTAACTATTTTGGGAAGTAGTTCGGCATTGCCAACTTCCCAACGCAATACTACCGCTCAGCTGATAAATCATGCTGAGCGGTTCTTTTTGGTAGACTGCGGAGAAGGAACGCAGATACAAATGCGACGGTTTCAAAAGAAGTTTTTTCGTATCGACCATATTTTTATTTCGCATTTGCATGGTGACCATTTTTTTGGTTTACCCGGACTTATCAATACATTTAATTTGCTGGGACGAGGAAAAGATTTACATATTTATGCTCCGCCGTTGTTACAGGAATTTTTAGATGCCATTAGAAATTATATTTTTCATGGATTGTCATATAAAATTATTTTTCATCCGATAGAACATACCGAGGGAAGTCAATTAATTTATGAAAATAAATTATTGGAAGTGTATGCTTTTCCTTTGATACATAAAATTCCAACTTACGGTTTTTTGTTTCAAGAAAAACTTTTGCCACGAAAGATAAAAAAAGAATTGGTGGAAAAATACCAAATACCAATAGTTGATATATTGAAAATAAAAGAAAAACAAGCCGGATTTCGATTGGAAGACGGTTCTTTTCTTTCGAATGAAGAATTGACATTACCACCGGAACCACCGCGTTCGTATGCTTTTTGTTCCGATACGGCGTTTAATCCAAAACTTACGGAATATATTCGAGAGGTTGATTTGTTGTATCACGAAGCAACATTTTTGTCTGATATGAAAGACCGGGCAAAGGAGACGACACATTCTACTGCTGAAGATGCAGCTAAGATAGCCACAATGGTAAAAGCACATCGTTTGATGGTAGGGCATTATTCGTCAAGGTATCGGGAATTGGAGCCTTTTCGTGATGAGATAGTGCCACATTTTTCCGGAGAGGTCTTGCTGGCAGAAGACGGGCAAACAATAGAAATATAAAAATGATGTCTCAAAATAATTTGCGATATGTATTGGCACTACTGGCAGCACCCAATGTAGGCGTGCAAACAATACGCAAATTGGTAGAACATTATGGTTCTGCCGAAGCTGTTTTTAGAGAACAACGCAATGATTTACAAAACATTCCCGGAATTGGTCAAAAATTGGCAGAAACATTTTTCGATGAACAATTATTGGCTATTGCCGATGATGAATTGGAATTTGCAGAGCGAAATAGTATTTCAATTTTATATTATCAAGATGATAATTATCCTACATTATTAAAAGAAATTAATGATGCTCCTATCGTATTATTTCAAAAAGGAGATTTTGATTGGAAATCGTACCGGCATTATGTAGGGATGGTGGGAACACGAAAGGCAACGGCTTATGGAAAGACTCAGTGTGAACGATTGGTGGAAGGACTTTCGAATTTGTTGAATAATCCTGTGATAGTGAGTGGATTGGCGTTGGGCGTAGATGCGTGTTCGCACCAAATGGCTTTACAGCAAGGATTACCGACCATAGGGGTGATGGCATCGGGATTTAGGCATATTTATCCGTCGCAACATAGGGCATTGTATAGAAAAATATTAGATGCCGGAGGAGCTTTACTGACAGAAGCATTTAGTTTTGAGAAACCCGAAAAACATAATTTTGTAAAACGAAATCGTATTATAGCCGGATTATCACAGGCCATAGTTGTGGTAGAATCGGGGGCAAAAGGCGGTTCATTGATTACAGCATCGTATGCTATGGATTACGATCGCGATGTATTTGCTTTTCCAGGATGTCTTCATATGTCGTCTTATGCCGGTTGTCATCGTTTGATAAAACAAAATATTGCATCATTATTGGAGTCGGCAGATGATTTGGTGCAAGTAATGAATTGGTCGCAACAGGCAAAGGTGAAACAATTGGAGCTTTCGTTGCCACTCGATTTGACCGATGAGGAGAATTTGGTTTTGAATGCACTGAAAAACGGACGAAAAAATATTGATGAATTGTCCAAAGAAACCAATATTGAGTTTTCGCAATTGGCATTGATTTTATTAAATCTGGAAATGAAAAAACTTATCAACAATTTGCCCGGTAATTTTTATGAGATAAAATAAAAGATCCACTGCAACATTCTAATAGCTTTATTGCTCTAAGTTTATGTCATAAGTTGAAAAATAGAAATACTTTTTTATCTTTGTGTATCACTGATTTATAAATTATTACAGATGAATAAAATATTTTTTTCTCTCATTCTTTTAATAGCAATATCTTCGTTGCAAGCACAAACAGCAAAATTGACAGTTGAGCCTCAGCAAACGAATACATTTACATTGTTGGAAAATCGTTCCGATGAATTGACGGGAGTCTTTAATATAGGGACAATTCAAGCGATAACGGTAAATACGGAGCAAGGAAAATTTATTGAGCTTTTGTCAAATCATTTGACAAAAGATTTCACCGCCATAGGTAACCCAAATTTACCGGTATATAATCAATTGTTGGAAATACCAGAAGGAAAGAAAGCCATTGTGAAAGTAGTGAGCTACGATACTAAGATCTTTCATTTGAATAAATTGGGTTTGACCAATAAAATTATACCTACACAACCGTCATTGCCGAAAAATGAGAAAACGATGCCATTTTATTATAATAAAGCAGGATATCAACAAAACGGTTTTACTAGAACAGAGATAGCACAATTGAGAAAAACAGGTGTGATGAGAGGAGTTGCAATAGGGCGGTTGACGATAAAACCGTTTCAGTATAATCCATTGACCAATGAATTAAAAGTATTTACCAATATTGTTGTAAAAGTTCAATTTGAACAATCATCATCTGTGGATAGAACGATGAAGAAGCAAGCATTGTATTCACCGTATTTTGAGAATTTTTTCACAAAAAAATTGTTGAATTATCACTCATTAAAAACAAGAGACACATTAACGCATTATCCGATATCAATGGTTGTTGTTGCCGATCCGATGTTTCGTGACAGTTTGTCGGCCTTTATAAAATGGAAAACGATGCAAGGTTTTTATATTACGGTGGCTTATACCGATGATGCCAATGTGGGAACATCAACCGATTCGATACACAATTATTTAAAATCATTGTATGACAATGCAACGCCTGAACGACCGGCACCTTCTTTTGTTTTATTTGTTGGCGATATAGCAGAAATACCGGCATATTATTGTCCTGCCGATAATTCATTGCAAACTTCGGAACATTATACCGATTTGTATTATGTAACTTTTGATGGAGCAGGAGATATTTATCCGGATATTTATTTTGGTCGTTGGTCGGCAGAAAATATGACAGAATTAAATGCTTATATTGATAAAACATTAGAATTTGAACAATATACAATGCCGAATCCATCGTATTTGAACAATGCCATAATGGTTGCCGGTGTAGATGCTAATTATGCTGAAACTTATGGAAATGGGCAAATTAGTTATGGATGTGATAATTATTTTAATACCGCTCATGGATTTGTGAAAGTATCGGAGTTTTTGTATCAAACCGATTCAACAATGTCATCAGACAATAGTGCAACGGCTGATTCTGTCCATGCAACAGTAAGCGAAGGTGTTGGATTTGCCAACTATACAGCTCATTGTTCTCCTGATGGTTGGGCTGATCCATCATTTACACGAAATGATATTACACATCTTAACAATGACCATAAATATTGTGTAATGATAGGTAATTGTTGTCAGTCGAATAAGTTTGATGAAAGCGATGCCTTTGGTGAGAAAATAACTTATACTCCAAATAAAGGTGCTGTGGCGTATATTGGAGGCAGTCAGTATACAATGTGGGACGAAGATTATTGGTGGGGAGTAGGAGCTACGGCAGTTAAATCGAATCCGGTTTATGACACGCATTTGGGCGTTTATGACAAAGCGTTTCACGATCATGGCGAAACAAAGGATGATTGGTTTATAACAACTTCGCAGATGATTGTTGCCGGTGATATGGCAGTTACCGAAGCGGGAAGTTCTATCGATAAATATTATTGGGAAATATATCATGTGATGGGAGATCCGTCATTGATGCCATATTTTGCTGAACCAAATGCTATGACTGTGGATTATGTCAATGTGCAACCGGTTGGAATTACCTCTTTGGAAGTAACGACAGAACCCAATGCTTATGTTGCTATTTCTTTAAACGGCACCTTGTTAGATGCTCAAATTGTAGATTCTTCGGGAAGTGTAACTTTATCGTTTGATGCAATTACAGAATTGGATACAGCGAAAATTGTTGTTACAAAACAAAACAGACAACCCTATATTGGTGATTTGTTGTTAATCTCACCCGATGATCCTTTCGTTGTATATGATGCCCATCAATTAAATGATTCTTTGGGAAACAATAATGGGCAAGTGGATTATAATGATACTGTTTTGGTAGATTTGCAATTGAGAAATTTGGGAATGAAAAAGGCCGATAGCGTAGATGCTGTATTGCAAACGGATAATTCTTTTATAACATTATTGGATACCAATGGTTATTATGGAACTATTGATACAAATTCGAAAGAAATGTTGCGAAATGCTTTCAAATTTGTTGTGGCCGATTCAATACAAGATCAAGAAAAAGTAAAATTTACCATAATAACAAAAGATGATTCAGGTAATGTTTGGCATTCTAAATTTAACGCAATATTAAATGCTCCTTTGTTGAAAATAAAAACGATATCATTGATTGAGTTATCAGGAAATGGTAATGGTCGCATGGATGGGGGAGAATCCTTTAAAATGACAGTTTCTGTGTATAACCAAGGGCATGCCGGTTCGCCGATTTCAACAGGAATTTTAATTACAACAAATCCTTATGTTACCATAGCTGACACTATTGACAGTTTAGGAATCATAAATGCATCTGATTTTACTACGGCGACTTATGTGTTGACGGTTGATACGGCTGCTCCTATTTCTTCATTTGCCGATTTTAAATTTGAAGTAAAGGCGAATGCTTACGGGATAAATAAAACATTTTCATTTCCGGTAAATCTTATTGTAGAGGATTGGGAAGCCGATACAACGGCATTTAATTGGCAAAATGATAAGTCGCATCCGTGGACATTAGATTCTTTACATGCTTATCAAGGAGAAAATTCATGTCGTTCAGGACATATTTCCGATAATCAAAAAACAGAGATGAAGCTGACAGTTAATATCTTGCAAGACGATACGATGTCGTTTTATAAAAAAGTATCGTGTGAAAAAAGCGATTATGCAGGTTATTGGTTTGACAACTTAAAATTTACAATTGACGGAGTGGTAAAAGGACAATGGGATGGAAAAATCGGTTGGTCGAAAGAAACATATCCGATAACTTCCGGAAAACATACTTTGGCATGGACCTACTCGAAAGATGAGTCGGCAGCCGAAAATGATGATGCTGTTTGGATTGACTTCATTGTATTACCTCCTTTTGAAAGAGTAGAGTTGCCACCCGATACCGATGATAATGGAGTTAAAATACTTATGCCGTTGAAATCTCAAATGACGATTTATCCAAATCCTGCGAAAGATATAGTGTATATTGATTATACGCTAACTGAAAATGCAATGACAGATTTAATATTGTATGATGTAACCGGAAAAAAAATAGCGGTTTTATTGGATAATGAAAAGATAGAAAAAGGACATCATGTTCAAAGTGTTGCATTACTAGGCGTAAAATCGGGAATTTATTTTGTTGCATTAAAAACAAAACAACAAATATTTGTTAAGCGGTTAATTATTAAATAGATAATGTATGAAAAATAAAAGTGTCATAGTTTTTTTAAGTTTTCTTTTTATATTTTCTAGTTTTGTCAATGCCCAGTGGATTCCTGTGAAAAAAACAGAGACTCAAAACACACAAATCTCGATATTGTCAACAAAAGGAACAGAAACAATTATTCATTGTCAGATAAATGCCTATCGATTGCACACACATAAAACGCCAAAAGGAATACAAGTGAGTGTGGAAATCCCCAAAGGAAGTTTTATTCAAGAAAAGGGAAGTCCCAATTTGCAAAAATTGGCAATCCCTTTAATTATTCCGAATGAAGATAAAATGAAAGTGGAGATTGTTTCGAAAAAATATGTGGAACTGAAAAATATAGAAGTTGCACCATCAAAAGGGGTGCTATATAGAACTGTTTTACCTCAAAATGTTCCATATACTTATGGAAAAGTCTATGAGGAAGATGCGTTTTATCCGACCAAAACAGCTGTTTTAAATAAACCTTATATCATAAGAAATTACAGGGGACAGACAGTTTGGTTTTATCCGTTACGCTACAATCCCGTAACAAAAGTTTTACGAATATATACCGATGTTACATTAAAAGTGTATTCTTCAGGAGAAAAAGATACCGAGAATATTTTATCAACAAACGCACATATTACAACTTCAGAGTTTAAACATATTTATGAACGCCGATTTTTGAATTATAAAACTTTAAAGACAAATCGCTATACGCCTATTGAAGAAGGTACGCCCGGAAGAATGTTGGTGATTGTGGATTCAGCTTTGGAAAATTCAATAATGCCATTTGTTATATGGAAACGGCAGAAAGGAATAGAAACCGAAGTGGTAACCGTACAATCCATTGGAAATACCGATACCGATATAAAAAACTATGTGAGAAATTATTATGATAATCATAGCGATTTTACATATTTACTTTTGGTGGGTGATGGTCCTCAAGTAACACCTTCATCGACAAGTGCCGGAATGTCAGATAATGCTTATGGATATTTGGCTGGCGATGATCATCGTTTGGATATTTTTGTAGGTCGTTTTTCGGCAGAAACAGAAGAGCAATTAAAGACGCAAGTCGAAAAAACAATCTTTTATGAACGGGATATTGATACGACAGCAACATGGCTTGGGCGAGCTCTTGGAATAGCTTCCGACGAAGGAGGCTCAGGAGGTGACGACGGTGAATCGGATAAAGAGCATATGGAAAATATTCGCACAGATTTGGAAACTTATGGGTATGTTGTCGGAAAAGTATATCAAGGTGAAGAAGTTGATACGGATATCACCAATTGGGTAAACGATGGAACAGGCTTAATTAATTATGTTGGACATGGTGATGTGCAATTATGGCATAGTGTCAATCCGCATGATTATACCAATGCTCATGTCAATGCTTTGGAAAATGCTTATCAATTACCGTTTATTTGGTCTGTAGCTTGTCAAGTGGGCAATTTTAAAAATAATACTTGTTTTTCGGAGGCTTGGTTGCGGGCAGTCGATTCACTGGGGAATCCTACGGGAGCAATAGATATGATAGGTTCTACAATTGATCAATCTTGGAACTCGCCAATGGATGCCCAAGATGAAATGGTAGATATATTGGTTGGAACTTATGCTGATAATAAAAAAATCTTGTTCGGTAGTTTGGTTGCTAATGGTTGGGGGCATATGATTGATGAATACGGAAATGATGGAAATGATATGGCTGACACTTGGGTTTGTTTTGGTGATGCATCTTTGATGGTAAGGACGAAGACACCACAACAGATGACTGTTACATATCCGGATATTATTCCACAAGGAAGTTATCATTTTGAGGTTAATTGTGATGTTGAAGGAGCATTGGTGTCGATTACACATCATGATTCAATTTGTGGAGTTGCTTATGATTCTAATGGAGTTGCTGATGTTCATTTTTCTCAAGTATTGAATGATACCGATTCGGTATTGATAACGGTAACTGCGTTTAATAAAGTAACATATCAAAAATATTTGAATATATTGAAAATAACAGAACCTCCAATTGCAAAGTTTGAAGGAGTGCCTTTGTCAATTACAGCTGGTGAGAAAGTCGTGTTTTCAGATAGTTCTGAAAACTATCCGTTAGAATGGCATTGGATGTTTGCCGGTGCAGTTGATACTTTATCGTCTTTGCGAAATCCAATTGTAGAATATGATTCTGTCGGAATCTTTCCGGTACAATTAATAGTAAAAAATGATAATGGAGCAGATACTTTATTAAAAACAGATTATATTACAGTAAATCCAATAACAGATCCGCCTGAGGCTGATTTTAAAGCAAGTGATACTTTGGTGTATATTGGCGATACCGTTAGTTTTACTGATTTGTCTTCACGACTTCCGAATAAATGGCATTGGGTCTTTGACGGAGGTCAACCGGATACTTCGAACATACAGAATCCAAAAGTGAAATACGATTCCGTAGGATATTTTTCGGTATCATTGATTGCAGGCAATTCAATAGGACTTGATACTGTAATTCGAACCAATTATATCCATGTTGTACCACCAAAATATTGTAATGCAGCAGCAACATACGAAGATGAGTATATTTCCGGAGTTCATTTTGATACTATAAATAATTCATCTAATTGGTCAGGTGGATACTCTGATTATACAAATTATGTAGGGACATGTATGCAAGGGCAGAAGTTTTCGGTAACAGTAAATATTGCAAACTCTTATTCGGCAGATAGGTTATATGTTTGGTGCGATTGGAATTTAGATGGTGATTTTGATGATGCGGAGGAGTCTGTTTTTCGTTCAACTTCGTCGAGTTCCACATATTCGTTTGATATTGATGTTCCCGATTCAGCATTGTTGGTAAAAACGAGAATGCGTATTCGTTTGAATTATGATTATGGCAGTTCTTCCAATACAACACCATGTGGAGTCTCAAACTATGGTGAGGTGGAAGACTATTCATTATTGATTCAAAGGGATACAACGACTGCAAATGATACGACAAAAATAAGTAACCTTACAACTTTACAGAAGTTAATAAAAATATATCCGAATCCTACAGAAGGACATTTTTTTATAGAATGTGTTGGATTGAAAAAAATAGAGATAGTCGATGTTGTAGGACGGATTTTGTATGAAAAGGATATTTATTCTGAAAAACAAAGAATCTTGTTTTCAGGAAAGTCGGGTGTGTATTTTGTTCGAATGATAACCGATAGCGGAATATTTACAAAAAAAATAATAGTAAAATAAATTACAAGTTTTAAGTTCTTTTTATTTTTGCATATTGAAAAATATGCGGCAATAGCTCAGTTGGTAGAGCATCAGCTTCCCAAGCTGAGGGTCGCGGGTTCGAGTCCCGTTTGCCGCTTTCGTTTAACTCAAAAAAAAAGAGACTACGAAATTGTAGTCTCTTTTTTCTTAAAGAAGTATGCTGTTTATTATTCAGCAGGAGCTTC
>CAZSHT010000002.1:0-34858 GCA_964606715.1 uncultured Bacteroidales bacterium | reverse complement strand
TGCCAAAATCTTCTAAGTAAAGTTTATATTTCTTGGTTGATAATATTATTTAAATCGACAATAACAAAAATAATAGTTCCTATTCCAAAAGTTAATACTAATAAGATGATTATTATTTTAGCAAAACTTAAACTATTGTCGTTTGTTGCAATGTGTTGAATCCTAATTTGTGAAAGTTCATCGAAATGGTTGAGCTTATAAATAGCATTAACATAAGAGTTTATAGTGCTTATAGGCATCCATGAAAGAAAGTTGTAGAGAGTTTTTGTGCCATTGGACGAAATAGCAGTTTTGTAAAGTGAATCATTTAAATTGTAGAAATGTTTAATAGTATTGACCAGTAATTTTGTTTCTTGTTTTTTTTGACTTAAATATTGGATAATGATAGGATCATTTTCAAATCGTTCAGAAAAAAGTTGAATAATAGAATCATTATCTACGACAGTAGAAACATTTAAAGTTAAATTTATGGTTGTTTTAGTTGTATCGCTGGTTAGTTTAGAAAATGTTGTCGATGTTTTCTGTAGGTTTGATAAGTTGTTTGTTATTAGTTGTTTAGGTGTTATGTTCGTGGTGATTTGAAAAGTAATTTCCTGAGAAATAGGTTTTACTGTATTATAGACAAATGCCAAAATAATAGCTAAAATAGTTGTAATGACATAACCTTTAAGATGTCGTCTGAAAAATCGAATTATTTTTATAATAAGTTCCAATAATGTAATTTCTTTATCCATTTTTACAAATGTTTTAAGAAACAAAGATAGTATTTTTGTTTAATTAAGTGTTTGTCGTATTGTTAGAAAATATATCTGTTTCCTATTTTTTAACATCTATTTGTGATATTAAATCTATTACATTAGTCGTATCAAAATCATAAAAATACAATCATGAGTGAATTTATTTATCAAGATCCGTTTCCTACGGGAGAGGATACTACGGAATACCGTTTAATAACAAAAGATTATGTGTCGGTAGAAGAATGTTGTGGTCGAAAAATTTTAAAAGTCGATCCGAAGGGGTTGGAATTGCTTTCAGAAACAGCCATGACCGATGTGTCATTTTTTCTGAGGACAGCTCATTTGGAAAAACTAAAAAAAATATTGAACGATCCGGAAGCTACCGATAACGATAAGTTTGTAGCTTATACTTTGTTGCAAAATGCAGCTATTGCAGCCGAAGGTGTTTTGCCAAGTTGTCAAGATACGGGAACTGCAATTGTTATGGCAAAAAAAGGAGAAGATGTATATACCGGCGTAAACGATGCTGAGTATTTTGCAAAAGGAGTATTTAATACTTATCAGAAAAATAATTTACGATTTTCGCAAGTCGTTCCGTTTTCTATGTTGGAAGAAAAAAATTCAGGAACCAACTTACCTGCACAGATAGATATTTATTCCAAGCCCGGAAATCATTATGATTTTTTGTTTGTAGCTAAAGGAGGAGGCTCTGCCAATAAAGTGTATTTGTTTCAAGAAACGAAAGCCTTGTTGACAGAGGAAAACTTGATGAAATTTTTCAAAGAAAAATTAAAATCAATAGGAACGGCTGCTTGTCCGCCATATCATTTAGCATTTGTAATAGGAGGGACTTCTGCCGAAACAAATCTGAAAATTGTAAAATTAGCTTCCACCGGATATCTTGACGGTTTACCGACAAAAGGAAATGATGCAGGTATCGCATTTAGAGATGTAGAATGGGAAGAGCGTATTTTGAAAATGGCTCAAGAATTGGGTATCGGAGCACAATTTGGCGGAAAATATTTTGCACATGATGTTCGTGTAATTCGTATGTCGCGACATGCTGCTTCAAATCCTGTAGGAATGGGAGTGAGTTGTAGTGCCGACAGAAACATTAAAGCAAAGATTACCGAAGAAGGAATTTTCGTAGAACAATTGGAAAAA
Source organism: uncultured Bacteroidales bacterium (assembly GCA_964606715.1). Taxonomy (GTDB): domain Bacteria; phylum Bacteroidota; class Bacteroidia; order Bacteroidales; family JALTDM01; genus CAZSHT01. The sequence continues at coordinate 32,957 of CAZSHT010000002.1, read as the reverse complement.
AATCCGGCTCGATTATTACCTGATGAAGCACCGCATTTGAAACCTGCTGTGGAAATTGATTTGGACAAACCAATGAAAGAGGTTTTGGCGGAATTGACAAAATACCCGGTGAAAACACGATTGAGTTTAACCGGAACATTGATTGTTGCTCGTGATATGGCTCATGCACGAATCAAAGAAATTATAGACAACGGAGAACCGATGCCGGAGTATTTCAAAAATCATCCGGTATATTATGCAGGGCCGGCAAAAACACCGGAAGGAATGCCTTCAGGAAGTTTTGGACCAACGACTGCCGGACGAATGGATCCGTATGTAGGACCGTTCCAAGCCAAAGGTGGAAGTATGATTATGTTGGCAAAAGGAAATCGCTCACCACAAGTGAAAGAAGCGTGCCAAAAATATGGTGGTTTTTATTTAGGTTCTATTGGTGGACCGGCTGCTGTGCTTGCCAAGAAACACATCAAGTCAATAGAAGTTATCGATTTTCCTGAGTTAGGAATGGAAGCTGTTCGTAAAATTAAAGTGAAAGATTTCCCTGCTTTTATCATTACCGATGATAAAGGAAACGATTTCTTTGAGCAAATCTAAAAAAGGAAAAATAAGTGAACAAAAAAACGCCACACGAGACTGAAGTGTGGCGTTTTTTTTATAAAACGAAAATTATCTTAGTTTCTCAATGGTATCTTCAATGCTAATGGTTTCTTGTTTGCCCGTTGTCATATCTTTCAATGAAATAGTATTGTTTTTCAATTCGTCTTCACCAATAATGGCAACAAAAGGAATGTGATTTTTGTTGGCATAATCGAATTGTTTCTTCATCTTTGCTTTTGTGGGAAATACAATAGAAGAGATATTAGCATCAATAAATTTTTGACGAATGGTGTTGATGTGAATTAATTCTTTTTCCCCAAAGTTGACAAATAAAATTTGGACGGTATTTTCCAAATCTTTTGGAAACAATTGTAGTTGTTCCATCACATCGTAAATGCGGTCGGCACCAAACGAAATACCTACACCCGATACATCGGGAAGCCCAAATATGCCTGTCAGGTTATCATAACGACCACCACCGGTGATGCTTCCAATGCCAACATCGGTTGCTTTTACTTCAAAGATAGCCCCGGTGTAATAGTTCAATCCGCGAGCCAATGAGATATCAAGTTCAAGTTCAGAAAGAATGGGGGATTTTGATTGTTCCAAAAAATTAAAAATATAAGATAATTCTTCAATACCTTTTTGTCCGACCTCAGAAGAAGAAAGATAATCGGTGAGAAAAGTTATTTTTTGAGTTGTATTGCCATCAAATTGCAGTAGTGGAGACAGTTGTTCCACCGATTTTTGAGAAATACCCTTTTCGAGCAATTCTATTTTTACTTTCTCAATACCGATTTTATCGATTTTATCAATGGCAACGGTAATGTCTGTAAGTCGTTCGGTTTCGCCAATGACTTCGGCAATACCTGCCAAGACTTTACGATTATTTAGTTTAATGGTAATGTTGATGCCGAGTTTTTGAAAACTGCGATGTATGATTTCCAATAGCTCAATTTCATTGAATAATCCATTATTTCCAATAATGTCAATATCACATTGATAAAATTCACGGTATCGTCCTTTTTGAGGGCGGTCACCACGCCAAACAGGTTGTATTTGGTAGCGTTTGAACGGGAAAATAAGGTCATTGCGGTGTTGCACAACAAAACGGGCAAACGGAACTGTAAGGTCATAACGCAAACCTCTGCTTGTGATGTCTTTGAGAGGTTGTGCCGAGAGCTCTTTTGGGAGTCCTTGATTTAATATTTTGAACAATAATTTGTCGCCTTCTTCGCCATATTTCCCCATCAATGTCGATAGGTTTTCAATAGCAGGCGTTTCTATCGGACTATAACCGTATTGTTCAAAGATAGTTTTTAAAGTATCAAAAATATAGTTTCGTTTTACCATTGTTGATGGTAAAAAATCGCGTGTTCCTTTAGGGATTGAGGCTATACTCATAGTAATTCTTTACTGGTTTTAGCACCTTTTTCAATAAGAAGTTTTTTTACTGAACCGGAAGCCATATCGAGTGGTGTGTGTCCACTAATATTTTTTGCATTAATATCGGCACCACTGGATAATAGCTTGTCAATGAGATTTTTATTACCTGCCTTTGCAGCCCAATGAAGAGGTGTGTTTGCCATAATGTCACGAGCATTTATATTGGCTTTGTGGTCAATAAGGAAAACGGCAATATCAGCTTTATTACCTTTGGTTGCCATTAAAAGAGGTGTTTCTTTTGTGTTGATTTTCAGGTCAATATTGGCACCACCGTTGACAAGAGTTTTCACCATTTCCAAGTTATTATTTTGGACGGCATAAGCCAAGGCACTCCATTTATTTCGTGCTTGTGCATCGAGGTTGGCTCCTTTCTTGACAAAACTTTGTATTTTTTTAAGATTGTTTTTGGAGGCGGCAATAACAATCTTTGGTGCTTTCTGAGCTTGGGAAAATGACAAACTAAAAGTGAAAAGGAGAAATGTAATGATGATTTTCTTCATAATAATTTATTTTAATTTTTTTGCTAATTTTTTAAAATCGGAACGCAACATAGCGTCGGGATGTTTGGCGTCAATCATATGATAATTAAAGTAATACAGCTTGGCATCTTTTGCCCCGAGTATGGTAATCCAGCAACGGGCTTTTCGTTTGGTGCCTTCCGGTCCTACTTTGTGCAGAAATAAGATGTCATCACCATTGGAAATGGCTTCTTCTATGTCATCGTGTGAAACAATCTTAACGGGTAGAGAAACGATTTTTTTTATTTTGGCAACACTGTTAACTGAATTTTCCAAGTCTTCTTTGCTCAAAAGTAAGGTTTTGTTTGTGGCAGAGGTAATTTGTTTATTGTAATAATGTCTAATTGTTAAATCATTAATGCCGGGGTTGGTTTCAATCACTTTAATGTGATTTTGAATAAATTGAATAAGAGTTGGCATTTTGTAGGTATATGAATCTTCGTCTACGCCATAATAGGCAACGGGAATAACAGCAATATTAGGCATTTCGGTTGTGCTTTTGTATTTTCCGCCTAAGGAGAGAGTCAGAAATTCGTATTGGGCTTGGGTTTTATCTTTTTCAATAAAAACGCGTTCGAGAGTTAAAAAAGAATATTGTTTATCGGAACGCAATTTTTCAAACTCCTTTTGAGAGATAAAACGATAAGGTGTAATTTTCCAATGATTTTCTACGGCTTCCTTAATTTTGATATTATAATCTGACATAGGGTTTGGATCGTATACAACCAAAGTTGTCGTTGTTTTGAATTGTGTCAATAATTCTGCCGTAGGAACGATAAGCTGAGAAAATGCTGTGCTGATAAATCCTAAGGAAATAAAAAACACAAGAATTGTTTTTTTCATAAGTGCTTTATTTTGGGATTATTAAAGGATGTTTTTTATTGAATTCACGAATATACAAAAATATCATTTTTTTTCGTTTTCGCTTCGAAAGTTGCATGTATTTTGTGTATAAATCACTATCGCTACTGAGTAGAAGTTTAACAGATTCTGTGCTAAACGGATAAATCTGTCCATTACTAAAATCAATAATATAGCGTTGAAGTTCAGTCGTGGTAGTGCTACGGCTTTCGGGAAGATACAAAGAGCCATCATAATTATTCATCGTGTCATATGTTTTGGTAACGGTTACTTTGGCCAAAAAAATAGAAATCTTGCCTAATTGTGCAATGCGATTGAATTGATTTTGATAATTAATGTATAAAACATTGTTGAAAGCATATCCCCATATATCGTTTGTGCTAACGGTTATTTCATTAGCATTTTCATCAAGATAATGAATGCTGTCTTGTTCAAAAACCTTTTTTAGAAAAAATGGATTTTCATGATTTAAAGAACTAATAATTTGTTCGGTAGAAATGGGAGTATTTTTTAATATTTGGTCAAAATTTAGAAAGAAACCGTTGTTAAAAGAAAGAGTTATATTAGATTGTGAAAAAACTGAAAAAGAGAGAATCGTTAATGAAAGAGTGAAAAAAAAAGGTTTCATCTAAAATTGAATGCCAATTATTGTAACATCATCGATTTGTTTATTATTGCCTTTCCATAGGGTGTATTCTTCCGCAATCATCTTTTTTTGAGTTTGAGCAGGTTTAGAAGATATTGCCAATAAAAACTGTCTAAATCGAGATGCTAAGTATTTTTTGTTTTTCAGTCCACCAAATTGATCCATAAAACCATCGGAAAATAGGTAAATCATATCGTCTTTTTTGAATGTAAAACGGTGTGTGTCAAATTTTGTATATTCGTCACTTCCATATGTGCCTAGAGAGAAACGGTTGGCATTGATTTCAATAAGATTTTTGTCACGAATAAGATATAGTGGATTCATGGCTCCCGAAAATTCAACAATTTTTGATGATTTGTCTATTTTGCAAAGTGATAAGTCCATGCCGTCACGAAGAGCAATATCATCTATTTCCTTGTTCAAGGTGTCATACAAACCTTTATTCATATGGTCTAATATTTCACCGGTATCTTCAATCCCATTATTGACGATAATAGTATTGAGTAGATTAATCCCGATAAGGCTCATGAAAGCTCCCGGAACACCGTGTCCTGTACAATCAACTGCTGCTACAAAGAATAAGTTTTCTTTTTGTACAAACCAATAGAAATCTCCGGAAACAGGTTCTTTTGGTTGGTAAAAAACAAATGAGTTGGTAAAGGCATGATGTAGCAGATGCACTGTAGGCATTGTAGCCCGTTGTATGCGTTCGGCGTATTTTAAACTGTCGGTAATATCTTTGTCTTTTTCTTCTAATTGTTTTTGTTTAATGGCCAAAACGCGAGAGGCTTCTTCTTTGGCTTCTAAAAGTTGATTGGCTGTTTTCAGTTTACTGACGCGTGCTTGGAATATTGCGAAAGTTATTCCGCCAATGATAAGAAAATAGGCTATATAAGCCCAAATGGTTTTCCAGAAGATAGGTTTTACAATAATCGTAATCGTTTTTTCTTTACTCCAAACATAATCATTGTTGGAGCCTTTTATTTTAAAGGTATAAGTGCCCGGATCTAAATTGGTATAACTTGTGAAATTTTTATTGCCGGTATTGGTCCAATGATTATCGCCGGAAAGAAAATGGCTGTATTGATTTTTTTTCGGATTGGTGTATTCTAATGTAGAATAGTAAATAGTTAATGATTTATCATAATGATAAAGATGAATTGTGTCATTTGTAAGTAATTGTGAAATAATGGGTTTGTTGGATTTTGTTGATATTATTTCAAAATAATTAAAATCAATATTTGGGATATAGTTATTATCATTCATATTTTGTGGATAAAATGAATTTAACCCATTGACACCACCAAAGAATATTTCTCCGGCAAGACTGATATAACTGGCTCCATTGTTAAACTCAAGACCTTGCAAACCATCATGTTGATCGTATGAGATGAATTTATTTTTATCAATATTATATTTGCAAATACCTCTATTGGTGCTTATCCAAAGGTTATTGCTGTTGTCTATGATGATTTCGTAAATATTGTTGTTTGGTAAGCCGTCTTGTGTGAAATAGTATTTAAAAGTTTTTGTTGTCGGATCATATCTGTTTAATCCGGAAGCAGTTCCTATCCAGTAGTAATTTTCACCCTGAACAATAGCGTTGATATAATTATTGGATAAGGTAGAATAAGTATCGTTTCCTTTTTTTGTTGAAAGAGTGTTTTCATTTCTTCGAGTAGTTGTGAAAGGGTGTTCCTTATTATCGGGATCATAGATTGTGAGGCCATTGGCAGTTCCAATCCAAATTTTATTAAGATCATCTTGCATTAATTCGATAATAGAATTATCGGCCAAACCATCGGTTTTAAAATAGCTTCGTGTTTCCAAAGTAACTAAATTAAAGACATAAAGTCCCGACTGTGTAGCTATCCAAATATTGTTTCGAGAATCTTCAATGAGTTTATAGATTCGGTTGTCTTTAAACTTAGGAAATTCAACGGTAGGATAATAAACGGCTAAATCGGTAAATCGTTTTTGAACAGGATCATATACCGTAATACCTTGTCGAGTGCCAAGAAAAATTAACCCGTTGGAGCATTTTAAGATACTATGTACATGGTCTTCATTAATTTGGAAACCTGCCGGAGAATGAGAATTGTAGTAAGATATTGTATTTGTTCTAGGATCGTATATGTTAAGACCTTTTCCCCATGTCCCAATCCAAATCTTGCCATCGTCATCTTTATAGACAGAAGCGATGATATTCATAGATAATTGAACCGATTTGGGATTTGCGGTTCGCTGATACAGTTTGAATTTAGGTGGTTTTAAATCGATTTTATCGACACCGTTTCCATCTGTTCCAATCCACAAGTTTTCGGAAGCATCAAGAAGAAGATTTGTAATGACATTATTATTTAAACTTTGCGGGTCATTTTTTTCAGCTTGATAGAGAGAATAAATGTTGTTTGTAGGATTAAAAAATAACAATCCGTTGTCACTTCCAATCCATAAGTTTTCGTGTTTATCAACAACAATTGCATTGATTTTTTTTATGGGAATGTAATGCTTGTCTTTATTCGTAATCTGGTATTTTATAAACTTAGAATGTTGAAGTTCCAATTTTGTCAAACCATTAATTGTTCCTATCCATAATGTTTGTCGTTTTTTATCGTAACTAAGTGCCGTAACATTGTTGTCGGTGAGAGGGAAGTAGTTTATAGTGGGTTTATTATGGATAAGTTCTATTGAAAATGTTTTTTTGTCTATTTTAACCAGTCCGTTGGAGGAGGTTGTAAATATATAACGCGGTGTTTCGACAAGGGGAATGGTTTTATTTTCTCTTTTTAAAGGGAATAAATCCTTAGGTATTTCATAGGAATAAAATTCATTTTTGTAATAACGAATGAGTAAGTCTTTAGAACGAAGCCACATCGTGTTGTTTTTATCAATCAACAATCCCATAATTGTATTTTGGGGTAAACTTCGAGGGTTCTTATTATTGTGATAAAAATGTTGAAATGAAAATGTCTTTCTGTCAAATTTGTTAAGACCGGAAAGCGTGGCTACCCAAATATTACCTTGTTTGTCTTCTTGTACATCGTAAATCCATTTATTGGAAAGCGTGTTTTTATCTAAAGCATTATTATAGAAAATGGTAAATTTCTTACCGTTGAAAAGATTTAAGCCGTCTTGAGTGCCAATCCAAATGTAGCCGCGAGAATCTTGAAAAAGACAATTGGTAGTACTTTGAGAAAGACCGTTTTCAACGGTATAATGTTCAAAAACAATGGTTTTATTTTGAGCAAACAGTATTTTCCCAAAAAAAATACCAATAAGAAGTCCAATGAATAATATTGTTTTTTTGATAGGTCTTTTCATCTTGCTTGCTAAAATAAGATTAATATTTGAAATAACCTACATCTAAAAATAAATAATGTAACAGGGAGCAATTATTGTGAAATCAATTCCATAATCTTGGTTACTTTTTCTTGATTAGGTAAGGCGTGATTTAGCCAATGAATGACTGTTCCTTGTCGTTCCATACGCCGAAACCAAGAGCGTTGTCGTCGCGAAAATTGATAAATAGCGGTTGCCAATTTTGTTTGCATTTCATTGCGTTCCAGCTTCCCTAAAAGGAAAAGAGTCAAATATTTATATTCAAGTCCATACTTTATTAGTGTATCGGCAGGAATAGTGTTTAGTAAGTGTTTTACCTCATCAATCAAGCCGTTTTTTAGGCGTTCTTCCAGTCTTTTGTTTATCGAATTTCGTAAGGTCTCTCTATCAATATCAATACCGATGAAAAGAGTCTTTAAGGACGGAAATGTAAATTTAGTTTTGGTTTTATCAAAGGCAATTTCGAGATAGCGAATAAGTCTTACTTTATTTTCAAAATCACTTTTGGGAACTTGAATGTTGTTTTCTAAAGCCAATACTTGAATGTCAGATAAATCTTTTTGGTTTAATTCATTTCTAAGAGACGAGTTGATACCGGAAGAGGTTAAATAATATGGTTTCGTAACAGCCGAAATATACAGACCTGTTCCACCACACAAAATTGGTTGTTTATCTCTGGCTTTGATGTTCTTGTAAGCCGAAAGAAAATCTTGCTGATAGTCGAATAGGTGATATTGTGTGCCGGCCTCTTTTATGTCGATTAAGTGATACGGAATCTTTTTGCCATCAATATTATAATCTTCGTAATCTTTTCCGGTGCCTAAATCCATTCCTTTGTATACCTGTCGGGAGTCAGCGCTAATGATTTCGCCGTCAATAGTATATGCAAGAGCGGTTGCCAATTTTGTCTTTCCGGAGGCTGTCGGTCCCAGAATGGTTAATAGGTCGTAATCCATTATTTAAATAAAAACAAGTTTAAAAAAAAGAAAAATTCGTCTATGTAAAAAAAAAGGCTTTTTTTTGCAAATCCATTGCAACATTATTAAAGTTCATTCGTTAAAAAAATGCTTTTGTAAGACGAAAGTAATGTTTATTTTGAAAATTAATTAATAAAAAAAGAGGAAAAATAAATGAGACAACTAAAAATCACAAAATCAATTACAAACAGAGAGAGTGCATCGTTAGATAAATATTTGCAAGAAATAGGCAAAGAAAATCTTATTTCGGTAGAGGAAGAAGTGCGTTTGGCGCAACTGATAAAAAAAGGCGACAGAGATGCATTGGAGAAGTTGACGAAAGCCAATTTGCGATTTGTTGTTTCTGTGGCAAAACAGTATCAAAATCAGGGACTTAGCTTGCCCGATTTGATTAATGAAGGAAACTTGGGATTGATAAAAGCAGCTGAAAAATTTGACGAAACACGAGGTTTTAAATTTATCTCATATGCTGTATGGTGGATTCGTCAGTCTATTTTATCGGCATTGGCAGAACAATCCAGAATTGTAAGATTGCCGTTAAATCAGGTGGGAGCGTTGAATAGAATCAACCGGGTGTTGTCGAAATTCGAACAAGAAAATGAACGCTTGCCTTCGACCGAAGAAATAGCCGAGAAATTGGAAGTGCCGAAATCAAAAATATCCGATACACTGCGAGTGGCAGGACGACATATCTCTGTAGATGCTCCGTTTGTCGATAGTGAAGACAATACCTTATTAGATGTATTGCCCAATTCAAGTTCTCCACGAACCGATGAGGAGCTGATGCGAGATTCGTTGAATATGGAAATAGACCGTTCGTTGTCAACATTGACAGAACGAGAACACGAAATTATAAAATTGTTCTTTGGAATAGGAACAAAGGAGATGACGCTGGAAGAAATAGGTTATAAATTTGGCTTGACACGCGAACGCGTTCGTCAGATAAAAGAAAAAGCCATTCGTCGTTTGCGTCATACTTCGCGAAGTAAATTGTTGAAATCTTATTTAGGTCAATAGTTCTTTTTACTTTTTTCGAGAAAAAATGGAAACCTTTGGCGATTTTCCCGAGGCTTATAAAAAACCGAAATCGTCAAAGGTTTTTTTATTGCCTGTAGCTTACGACGGAACGAGCACTTGGCTCAAAGGTGCCGATAAGGGACCGAAAGCTGTTGTTGAAGCATCACAAGCATTAGAGTGGTTCGACAGAGAAATGCAATCTGAACCGTTTAGGGTGGGAATTCATACTTTGTGGAAAGAATATGATTTTACATCACCCGAAAAGATGGTTTCTTCGGTTTCGCAAACCGTTATTGAAGTATTGCAACAAAATAAGTTTCCCGTAATCATTGGCGGTGAGCATTCGGTAACAATTCCTGTTTTGAAAGCAATGAAACAGTATTATGACGATTTTATGGTGTTGCAAATAGATGCTCATGCCGATTTGAGAGAAAAATACAACGGCTCATTATTCAATCATGCTTGTGTGATGGCGCGTGCAAAAGAAGTTGCATCAATTGTGCAGGTTGGAATACGGAGTTTCGATAAATGTGAATATGAGAAAATGAATTTATCGTCTGTATTTTTTGCAGAAGATATTGTGGGAAAAACAGAATGGCACGAGGATGTCGTTGCGTTATTGTCAGGGAAAAAAGTATATGTTACCATTGATTTAGATGGCTTTGATCCGTCTGTTTTGCCGGCAACCGGAACCCCTGAACCCGGCGGACTGGATTGGTATGCTGTTACCGAATTGCTGAAAAAAGTATCAGATGTTGCAACGATTACGGGGTTCGATGTAGTGGAATTACTTCCCGATGAATGCCATAAAGCATCGGACTTTTTAGTAGCAAAGTTGATATATAAGTTGGTAGGTTATTTTGTTGAGTAATAATAACTTGCCCGACAAAGAAATTTAAAGACTGTCGATGATTTCGACCAATCGTTGATGAATTTCTTCAATATCTCCAATACCGTTTATTTCAAATAATTTTCCCTTATCGCGGTAGTATTCTTTGGCAATAGCTGTTTCACTACGATAAACTTCCAAGCGATTTTTTATGATGTCGATACTTTTGTCATCAGAACGACCTTCTTGTTCTGCTCGTTTTGATAGACGGCGAATGACTTCATCATCGTCAGCGAGAAGTGTAATCATAGCATCAATCTTAGTGTTGAAAGAGCCTAACATTTGATAGAGGGCTTCGGCTTGCATATGAGTACGAGGAAAACCATCAAAAATGAAACCCGGACCGGATAAATTTTCGGCAACTTGGTGTTTTAGCATCTCAATGACCAACTCATCAGGGACAAGATTACCTTTGTCGATATAGGTTTTTGCTTTTTTTCCTAATTCGGTGTTGTTCTTCAGTTCGTTTCTAAAAATATCACCGGTAGAAATATGGAAAAGCCCGTATTTGTCGATTAATTTTTTAGCCTGAGTACCTTTACCTGCTCCTGGAGGGCCAAATAATATTATATTTTTCATTATGCGTATTTAGGGGGATTTATAAAAAGGGGATTTTAATCGGCTTTAATTTTATAAATAGAAGATAAGTTACGACCGTAACCGTCATAATCAAGACCATATCCTACGATAAAATCATTTGGAATGCTAAATCCCTTGTAGTCAATCGGATAATCTCCTTGAAATGAATCGGGTTTGAAAATTAAAGTCGCTATTTTTATTTCTTTTGGTTCATAACCGGATAGTTGTTTCTTAATGGCATCCATAGTGATTCCGGTATCAACAATATCTTCGATAATGACAATAGTTTTGTCTTTTATGTCTTCGTTGATGCCAATCAGGCGTTTTACTTTTCCGGTAGTGGTCGTGCCTTGGTAGGAGGCTAATTTCAAAAAAGTGATTTGTGCCGGAAAGTCTAATTGTCTGAATAAATCGGCGGCAAATAAAAAAGACCCGTTCAAAATTCCTAAGAAGATGGGGTCTTTATCTGCTAAATCGCGTGTGATTTCGTTGGCTAATCTGTTTACCGTTTCAGATATTTGTTCTTCACTAATGTAGGGAACAAATTCTTTGTCGAGGATTTTTATTGTTTCCAATGAAAAATGGCTTATTTTTATGCAGGCAAAAGTAAAAATAAATACCTGATACATAATCAAAAAATATCAAAAAAATAATGAAAAAAAATAATCCTTTGGTAACCATTGTTTTAGGAAGTACTTCCGATTGGAAAGTAATGGAAAAAGCTGCCCAAATGTTGGATGATTTTAAAGTGCCGTTCGAGATTCAGGCACTTTCTGCACATCGCACGCCGGAAGCTGTGGTAGAGTATATCAAAACCATTGAAGAAAAAGGAGCAAAAGTTATCATAGCAGGAGCAGGTTTGGCAGCTCACTTGCCGGGTGTCATTGCTTCGCATACGACATTGCCGGTGATAGGTGTGCCGGTGAGTTCGTCTATTTCGCTCAACGGTTGGGATGCCGTATTGTCGATTTTACAAATGCCTCCGGGGATTCCCGTTGCTACGGTGGGGTTGGACAATGCAATGAATGCCGCTATTTTGGCTTTGCAAATCTTGGCTCTCACCGATGATGATATTCGACAACGCGTCGTAGAATACAAATCATCATTGAAAAATAAAATTATAAAAGCGAATGAAACATTCAAAGAAATCTCATTTGAACATAAAGTTAATTAAGAGTTTAGCAATTCTTTTTTTGTTTCTCTCAACGACTTTGTTTTCTCAAAATTACAAAGTAGGAGCAAGGCAAGGAGCATTAGGGGAAGCAGGTGTTGCCATTGCTGATGTATGGGCATTGCATTACAATCAGGCAGCATTAGCTTTTATGGAAACGCCGGCAATAGGCTTTTTTTATGAGAATAAATATTTAACTTCTGTTGGTTTTCAATCGTTGGGATTGGTGTTGCCTACGGAAAAAGGTGCTTGGGGGTTTAGTTTTGGCTTTTTGGGTTTGCAAGGATATAGTGAGATGAAGACAGCGTTGGCTTATGCCTTGAAATTAAGTCCTGCTTTTTCGTTGGGAATGCAGTTCGATTATTTGCATACGGGATACCCTTCGTCATATTATTATAATGGTCTCAATTCGTTGGTAGCCGAATTGAGCTTTTTTTCGAAGCCGGCAGAATCATTGGCTCTTGGCGGGCATATTTTCAACCCTTGGACAATAATGAGCAATGCCGAAGATAAGTCTCTCATTGAGACGACTATGAGTATGGGAGTGTTGTTTCGTTTGTCTGACCATTTGACAACAGTTGTGGCATTGGAAAAAGATATTCGGTATTCAGCCTCAATACAGTTTGGTATCGAATATTATTATAGAGAAAAACTATATTTTAGAGGCGGATTCTCAACCAATCCCAATAGTTTTTCGGTAGGTATTGGTTATTTGTTTGCCAATTTCAAAACGAATATCGCATTTTATACACAACCCATTTTAGGAACTACGCCACAAATGGATATTAATTATTATTTCAACAAAGCTTCTGTTGCTAATTAATAAGTTGTCGTCATATCTTCGGGGACAACAATAATGAAATCGGCAACGCCTTGATTTTCTTTATCCAAAGCAGTAATATCGTTTTGTGTGACAGTTGAGATTGTAGCGACTTTCAATTTAGGATTGGCTTTTTTTATCCACCATACAATACCTTCGTAATTGTCGGAATGATAACTGCCGTCAAAATGTAGAAATAGGTTTCCTGTTTTGTAATTGGCAAGAATGAAATGGCTCATAGTGGCATCTTTAACAGCTTGTGCTTGTGGCATATAATTGTTGCCTCCTCGATGACCGGGCATATGTGCCATCATCATTTTTAACTGCACATAACAACCTACGGTGCTGTCGTATGCAATAGGCAACGGAGCGATGTATCGTTTAGCTTCGTCGCTCAATTTATCCAAACCTTGCAGATTGTGTTTCGAAACAACTGCTGCATAGCGTCTTGGAACATTGGTAGCAATAAATGGCAATTTATTGGCTTTTGCAAATTCAACTAATGGTTTGTAATCTGTTTTGTAATTGGGCCATAGACGCATCTCATCTTCAAAGCTTTTTTGTTTTACCAAGCCTGTCAGATATTCGGTGAGTAATAATTGATTGTCTGCTTCAAACATTTCGGCACCCAAGACGAGTTTATCTTTGTAGGTGTCGAACAGCGATTTTGTAACTTGCAATTCCAGCCAGTGTGCAATGGTGTTGTTGTGCAATTCGCCGAAAAAGACAATGTTGTTTTTTTGAAGTGTTTCAACCATTTGAGAATAAGAGACTTCTTTTCCGTTTTTGTCAAAAATTTTATAAGCAGGTTTGTCGGTAGAAAATGCCGAAACAGTAACGATAGTAAAAATGATAATAAATAAATTTTTCATAATATTTTGTTTTTTTAGTGATGACGATGATGATGTTGATGGTCGTGAGGAGCACCGGTTTCGTGGTCGCAAGTATTGGCTGTCAATTCCAAGGTGCCGGATAAAAATTTCTCAACAATTTCGATAACCGGAAGGGCATGAGCCCCCGAATATACATTGATGCCTTTGGCGTTTAATATGTCAATGGCTTTGGGACCAATACCGCCGACGATAAGGTCTGTTGTGCCCAATTCAGCAAGATAATTTGGGAAAGAACCATCTTCGTGAGGTGGCGGTAATGCCGAAAAGAAATTGACAATTTTATCGTTTTCAATGTCGAATACCGAAAAATAGTTGGCGTGTCCAAAATGTGGACTCAATGTATTATTAATAGCCGGAATGACGATGCGTTTCATTAGTTTTAATCTTTTCTACAAAGTTATTAATATTTTCATCGTTTTGTGAAAATAAATAAAAATTATTTTTTTCGATTCAAAATCAGTTGGTGTTGAGCCGAGCCTTCACGAATAAGAGGCGTGTTGCATTGCGGACAGATTTGTGAGCGACAAGGTTTTCCTGAGGTGTGAGGATAGGAAGTGTTGCATTGCGGACAGATGCAACGACCGTTGCGTCCCATTCCCATATGTTGCCGAGGTCTTGAAAATTCCAACAAAACAATGTCGTGGCTGTGGCATTGCGGACATTCCGAAAGGTTTTTGTCGGTATTGTCGGCGGTTATAATGGTTTGGCACGAGCGACAAAAATATTCTTTTATGACAATATTGTTTTGTGGTAATGAGAATACGATAGATTTATTTTCCGAAAGGGCAATGGCTATCTTTTTTCGTGCCGAAAGATAAATGCGTGTAAGGGTGGGGCGTGATACTTGCAGAAACTGAGCCGCTTCTTCTTGCGACAGACCTTCATAATCGAGCAAGTGAATGACTTCGTATTCTTCGTAGTGCATCTCAATGGTTTCTTTTGGCAGAGGCGTATTGTCTGAGATGGGAGCAAAGCCTTTTGCCTGTGGAATATGGCGGATGATGCGTTGGTTTTTTCTGCGAGCCATAATTTTATGAGCTAAATTCGGTTTTTACGATTTTATATACTTTGTCGGAGCGACGAAGTTTTTCGGCAATGGGAATAGAGCAGCGTTGTGAGCGATTGGCAGTTTCTACTTTTTTTTCATCGACGCGTAGTTCTGTAATAGTAGTTGTTACGACACCGGTGGTAGGACCGATGATGATGAGTTCGTCATTAAGATTGATGTTTTGTGCGTCAATCGTAATTTCGGCAACGCCGATTTTTCCGAAATAATTGGTGATGCGACCAATAAATTCCTTGCGTTGAGTAGCTTGTGAACCGTAAGTCTTATTCCATTCACCAAGTTTTCTGCCAAGGTAATAATAGTCCCAGAAATCACGATTATAAACTGTTTTCAACTTCTTTTCCCATTGTTTGATAGCCGGTTTTGTAAAACGCTTTTCCAAAACGGCATTGATGATGTCGTTATAAGTTTCGGTAACGGTTTTTACATATTCTGCCGAACGGGCTCTGCCTTCAATCTTAAACACGGTAGCACCGGCATTGATGATTTCATCGAAAAAGAAGTAAGTTGCCAAATCTTTTGGTGACATAATGTATTCATTGTCAATTTCGAGCTGATAGCCGGTTTCATTATCTGTTACAGTATAGGAACGGCGACAAGTTTGTTGGCAAGCACCTCTGTTGGCAGATGCATTGTATTCGTGCAAACTCATATAGCATTTTCCTGAAATTGCCATACATAATGCACCGTGGATAAAAATTTCTATTCGAACAAGATTGCCCGAAGGGGCTGTAATATTTTCTTCTTTAATTTTTTTTGTGAGATAGGCAATTTGCTGAAGCGATAGTTCACGAGCCAAAACGATGGTTTCGGCATATTGAGAATAGAAACGAAGAGTTTCCAAGTTCGATACATTGAGTTGTGTGGAGATATGTATGGGAACTTTTTTTTCAGAGGCATACAACAAAACACTTTGGTCGGAAGCAATGATGGCGTCAACTTGTGCATCTTTGGCAGCATCGACCAAGCGGTGCATAAGTGTTATTTCGTGATCGTAAACAATGGTGTTGAGTGCCAAATATGCTTTTACTTGATGTTGATGACAGCGTTTGACAACTTCCGGTAAATCATTGATTGAGAAATTGTTGGTCGATTTTGCCCGCATATTTAGTTGGTCAACGCCAAAATAAATACCATTGGCACCACCTTGTATGCCTGCCGTTAAAGATTCGAAGTTTCCTGCCGGAGCCAACAATTCAAAATCGCTTCGTGTCATATTATAGTGTTGTAATTCTATTTTTTTTCAAAAAACAAAGATACATATTTTATGGTAGTGTCCGAATGCTGTTTTTTGATGTTGTCGATAGGAAACAAAATGCGTGTTCTTAACATTAATTAACGAGGTGTTATTCATCTTAATTTACTATCTTTGCGTGCAACATTTTTCATACCGTTGCCATATGCCTATAAATGATAAAATTATTGAATCGGGTTATACATTTGATGATGTATTGTTGATTCCTGCTTATTCCGAAGTGCTTCCGCGAGAAGTTAATACTCAAACGCGTTTTACACGAAATATCAATTTGAATATTCCGTTTATTTCCGCAGCTATGGATACCGTTACCGAATCGCAAATGGCGATGGCTATTGCGAGAGAAGGTGGTATTGGAGTGATTCACAAGAATATGTCAGTGGAACAACAAGCCAAAGAGGTGAAGAAAGTAAAACGAGCTGAGAATGGAATGATTTACGATCCGGTGGTGATGCTCAAAGAAGGAACGGCAGGCGAAGCTTTGCGGTTGATGAAAGAATATCACATCGGAGGGATTCCTATTGTCGATAATGATAAACGATTGATAGGTATTGTTACCAATCGGGATTTACGATTCGAAACTGATATGGGGCGTCCGGTGATGGAAGTAATGACACCGAAAGATAAGTTGGTAACGACTACACGGGATACCAATTTGGAACAGGCCAAAGAAACACTACAACGCTACAAAATAGAGAAATTACCGGTGATTGATGAGAATGGAAAATTGATAGGCTTGTTGACATTCAAGGATATAACAAAGGCACAAGATCGTCCAAATGCGTGTAAAGATGCCAAAGGGCGTTTGCGAGTGGCAGCAGCAGTAGGGGTGACAGGAGATGTGATGGAGCGCATAGAAGCACTGGTTAAAGCCGGTGTCGATGCAATTACTATTGATACAGCTCACGGGCATTCGAAAGGTGTTGCCGAGATTCTAAAAACGGTAAAAACAAGATATCCGGAATTAGATGTCGTGGTTGGAAATATTGCAACAGGAGAAGCTGCTAAGTTTTTGGTAGAAGCCGGAGCCGATGCCGTGAAAGTGGGAATAGGACCGGGTTCTATTTGTACGACGCGTGTTGTTGCCGGAGTGGGTGTGCCACAATTGACAGCTATTTACAATGTTGTGAAAGCATTGGAAGGAACCGATGTGCCGGTAATTGCCGATGGTGGTATTCGATATTCGGGTGATATTGTGAAAGCATTGGTAGCCGGTGCCGATTCTATAATGGCAGGTTCTATGTTTGCCGGTGTGGAAGAAGCCCCCGGAGATACCATTATTTATCAAGGACGAAAATTTAAAACATATCGCGGAATGGGCTCATTGGAGGCGATGCAAAAGGGTTCGAAAGATCGTTATTTTCAAGAAGTGGAAGAAGATGTCAATAAATTGGTTCCCGAAGGCATCTCAGGACGAGTTCCTTATAAAGGCACTTTGTCGGAAATTGTTTATCAAATGTTGGGAGGTTTGCGAGCAGGAATGGGATATTGCGGAGCTGCTACAATTGATAAATTAAAAACTGCTAAATTTGTAAAAATAACGGCGGCAGGACAAGTGGAAAGTCATCCGCACGATGTTACGATTACACGAGAAGCACCAAATTATAGTAGATAAAATTAAAGATTAAAAAATAAAAGCATATGAAACGAATCATAATTTTACTGGTTGTTGTGCAATGGACTTTGTCTGTATTTGCCCAAACAGGTGAGAAAGTATTGATGACAATAGACAAAACCGATACGGTAACGGCTAATGAGTTTAAAAGTATTTATTTGAAAAATAATAAGGTGGGGACTGCCGAATCGAAATCGGTAGATGATTATTTACAGTTGTTTGTCAATTTTAAATTGAAAGTCCATGAAGCTCAATTATTAGGTATGGATACAACCCAAGCGTTTAAACGCGAATTGGAAGGATATAAAAAACAATTAGTAAAGCCTTATTTAACCGATTCGACGATTGATATGCAATTGATGAAAGAAGCCTATGACAGAATGCATTACGATATTCATGCAAAACATATTTTGATATTGTTGCCGAAAAATGCAACAGGCAAAGAGGTGGATATGGCACATAAGAAAATAATGGATATTTACGGGAAATTACAAAAAGGCGAAAAATTTGAAAAATTGGCACGATTGTTTTCCGAAGACAAACATTCAGCCATGAAAGGTGGTGATATCGGGTATTTTACAGCATTTCAAATGGTATATCCGTTTGAAACGGCAGCTTATAATACACCCGTAGGACAATATTCAAAACCTATACGAACGCGTTTCGGATATCATATTGTAAAAGTTGTAGACAAACGCCCGAGTGTGGGAAAAGTAAAAGTAGCACACATTATGATAAGCAATGTGACACCCCATGCAAAACAACGCGCAGATTCTATTTATAACGCGTTGCAACACGGAGCTGATTTTGCCGAAATGGCAAAGAAATATTCCGACGATAAATCAACCGGACGAAAAGGTGGTGAATTGCGATGGTTCGGAACAGGACAAATGGTGCCTCGTTTTGAGAAAGCAGCTTTTAGCCTGAAGAAAATAGGTGATATGACCTTGGTGAGAACACAATTTGGGTGGCACATCATAAAACTTTTAGAAAAAGAACCAATAAAACCGTTTGAGGAAATAAAACGCAGTTTGAAAGATCGAATTTCAAAAGATGCACGGGCAGAAAAAAGTCGTAAAGCGGTATTGTTACGCATAAAGAATGACAATAAATATTTGTTGAATAAAAAGAGTTTGGCCGATTTTTATAAAGTCGTAGATGCTTCTATATTTGACGGAAAATGGGATAAGTCGAAAGCGGCAAAGCTGACTAAGCCGTTGTTTACGATGAACGGAAAAGGATATTCGCAACAGTTGTTTGTCGATTATTTGAGTAATTTGAAACAACGCCTTAATCCGCAACCGATAAAAACTTATATCGATAAGCAATATGAAGATTTTATCAATCAGTTTTTAATCAATTACGAGATATCCCATTTGGATAAAAAATATCCGCAATATCGTTATTTGTTAAAAGAATATCACGATGGTATTTTATTGTTCAATTTGATGGATGAGAAGGTGTGGACAAAAGCGGTGAAAGATACTGCCGGATTGGAATCTTATTTCAAAGTACACCGCGACCAATACATGTGGAATACCCGTATTGCGGGAGGTGCTTTTAAAGTGAAAGATGTAAAGACAATGAAAGCGTTGATGAAATTATTGAAGAAAAAAGATTCTAAAAGTTATTCTTGCGACAGTATTGTAGCAATGATAAATAAAACCGACAGTGGAGCAGTAACACTCTTGGAACACGGAAAGTTTGAAAAAGATAAGAGCAAGTATTTAAATGATTATGCGGTTGCCCATAAATATTTCAATCGTATTTCGAAGGCTGTTCGGTTGAATAAAATTATACCAAATAAAAAAGATTTGACTGTTTTATATTTTGGAAAACAATTGCCACCGCAACCCAAAGAATTGGAAGAAGTAAAAGGATTGGCAATAGCCGACTATCAATCTTATTTAGATGCTAAATGGATAGAAGAATTACGACGAAAATATCCGGTAGATATCAATCAAGATGTATTGGAGATGGTGAAACAGTCATTGAAACAAAAATAAACAATGAGTATATATTTTAAAGGGTTCGTTTTTTTTCTCCTGTCTTTGATATTAATGACTTCGTGCCATTACAAAAAAGAGGTGTCTGATGGCGATAAGATAGCACAAGTGGGCGATAATGTATTGTCGAAACAAGATATTCGGAAATTATTGAAAGGTGTAGATGTGTCAAAAGTCGATACTTTGTCCGAAATAAAAGAATTCGTAAAGCATTGGTTAGAATCGCAAATGTTGCAACAGCAAGCTGCGAAAAATTTGAATGATGACGACAAAGCCAATATCGATAAAATGGTAGAAGATTATCGCACATTGTTGATGGTGCATAAGTATGAACAATATTATATTGCTTCCAAATTGGATACGCAAGTGCAAGACAGCACATTATTGGCATTTTACCATTCTTTTGATTTTGATTTTCGGTTGAAAGAACCATTGCTGAAAGTCTTGTGGGTAAAGATTCCAATGAATGCTCGTAAACGCTATACCGTTTACAATTTAATGCGTGCCGACATAGATAAAAATTATTTGCAGATAGAAGAATTGTGCAAAGAAAATAGTTTTGAATTTAAAGATTTCGATGAAGAATGGGTGGGGTATTCTGCCTTGCCGGATAGTTTCGGAATAAACGAAGCGGTGTTGAAATACAAAAACTTTTTCAAATACAATGATTCAACAGCAGTTAATTATTTACGCGTATTGGAACATTTAAGTGTTGGCGACACCATTCCGTATAGTGTGGTGAAAAACCGCCTGAAAGAAGTTATTATCCATAAACGCAAAAAAGATTTGTTGTTGAATCTACAACATAATGCTTATGCCGAGGCTTTGAAACGCAAAGCCGTTTATATTAAAAAATCATATATCCTTGATGAATACTAAATTTATATTATTGCTTGTCGTTTCTTTGTTTTCGACTGTTTTAAAAGCCCAAGACAATGTGATTGATGAGGTGATTGCCGTTGTAGGCGACAAGGCTGTCTTGAAATCAGACATCGAAAATCAATATTATCAATACCGTTCACAATATGTGAATGAGGCACAACCCAAGTGCTTGATATTGGAAAATTTATTGTTTCAAAAAATATTATTGCATCAAGCTGAAATTGACAGTATAGAGGTGCCGGAAACAGAGGTAGAGGCAAATTTGGCAAGACGAATAGATTATTTTATAAAACAAGTAGGTTCACAAGAAAAATTGGAAGAGTATTTCGGTAAAACAATTTTGGAGATAAAATCAGACTTTAAATCGGATATGCGTGACCAAATGATAATTGAGAAAATGCGTAATGAAATCACTAAAAATGTAAGGGTAACGCCGGAAGAGATTAAAGATTATTTTACGCATCTGCCAGCTGATAGTTTAACACTATATCCGAAACAATATGTGTTGGAACATATTGTGAAACAGCCTGTTATTTCAGATGAGGAGCGTTGGCGTATCCGAAAAAAACTAAATGAATTTAGAGATAGAATAAAAAACGGAGAAAAATTTTCAACATTGGCGGTATTGTATTCCGAAGACCCGGGAACAGCAGCAAAGGGAGGCGAATTGGGATATATGGGAAGAGCCGATTTGGTGCCGGAATTTGCCAAAGCAGCGTTTAGTATGAAAACTCCCGGAGAGATGTCAAATATTATAGAAACAGATTTTGGATTTCATCTGATTCAATTAATCGACCGTAGAGGCGATAGAGTAAATGTGCGACATATCCTCTTGGTGCCGAAAGTAAAAACCAAAGACTTGATGGATGCAAAAGCCAAATTGGATAGTATTCGGCAAGCGATTATCAGCTTTAAAGACAGTTTGACATTTGAGAAAGCCGCAGAAATGAATTCCGATGATAAGGAAACAAAAAACAATGGAGGCTTGATGTTGAATCCTAAAACGGGAAAGAGCAATTTTGAATTGCAAGATATGGATAAAACCATTCAAGATTTGGTAACAAAAATGAAACCCGGTGAAATTTCCGTTCCGTTTTTAAGTATCAACAGAGCCGGCAAAAAAGAAATGCAAATTATTCGCTTGGTAAAAGTAATACCGATGCACAAAATGAATTTGAAAGACGACTATCAGGACATTCAAAACAGAGCATTGGCAGAAAAAAAACAAAAGAAAATTAATGAGTGGATACAGGAAAAAATAAAAGAAACCTATATCCATATCGATGATTCGTATAAAAGATGTGATTTTCAGTATAATTGGTTGAAAAAATAAAGATTATGAGCCTACAGTTTAATTCGGATGTAGAAGCCGTTGACTTTTTGCGAGAAAAATATACTTTGTTGAAAGACGAAATAGCTAAAGTTATCGTAGGACAACAATCGGTAGTTGAGGAAGTGGTAGTGGCTTTGTTTAGTAATGGACACAGCTTGTTGGTAGGAGTGCCGGGATTGGCAAAAACATTGTTGGTCAATACAGTAGGGCAGCTTTTGGGATTGCAAACCAATCGAATTCAGTTTACTCCCGATTTGATGCCTTCCGATATTATCGGTACCGAAATATTGAACGAAGCACGACAATTCAAATTTGTGAAAGGACCGGTATTTACCAATTTTTTGTTGGCAGACGAAATAAACAGAACACCGCCAAAAACACAATCAGCCCTTTTGCAAGCAATGCAAGAATATAATGTGACAGCTTCGGGGATAAAATACGAATTGCCAAAACCATTTTTTGTATTGGCTACTCAAAATCCGATAGAGCAAGAAGGAACCTATCCGTTGCCCGAAGCACAATTGGATCGTTTTATGTTTAATATTGTTGTCGATTATCCATCGTATGAAGAAGAAGTAGAGATTGTGAAGAAGACGACTGTCGGCAAAACAATTGAGTTACAGCCTATCTTGACAAGCGAAGAAATAGTGTTTTTCCAAAAATTAATACAAAAAGTACCGGTCAACGACAATTTGATGCGTTATGCTGTAGAAGTGGTTGCAAAGACGCGTCCCGATACAACACAAGAAGATATTGTGAAGGAATATGTACAGTGGGGCGTAGGACCGCGAGCTTCACAATACCTCATTATAGGAGCTAAAACTCACGCTGTGTTACACGGAAAATATGCACCCGATATTGAAGATGTGAAAGCCGTAGCATATCCTATCTTACGGCATCGTATAGTGCGAAATTACAAAGCCGAAGCCGATAAAATATCAGCCGATACAATCATTGGAAAGTTATTGTAGAATGAAATTAAAAAAACAATTTATACTGTTTTTTTTATTGAGTCTGATTTCTGTTTCTTTGTTTTCACAACAAAGACGAATGATTGAATTATTGAATGCCGATGAATTGATTTTTCAAAAATTACCTTCCGGAGAAGAATACAAACGCTTGTTGGGAAATGTGAAGTTTAAGCACGAAGATGAAATAATGACTTGCGACAGTGCCTGGTTTTTCTCTGACAGAAATACAATGGAAGCTTTTTCAAATGTGCATATTAAGCAAGGAGATTCATTGGATTTATATGCCGATTATTTAAATTATGACGGCAATAAACGCATATCGCATGTACGACATCACATTCGTTTGATACATAATAAGGCAATATTGTATACCGATTCACTTAATTATTATCGTAACGAGAACTTGGCAAAATATTATGGGACAGGACGCTTGGAACATGGCGAAGATACGCTCACAAGTGAATATGGATATTATTATTCGGTTTCGCAGAATTTTATTCCCGTAAAGAATGTGGTGATGCACAATCCGCGATTTACGATGTTTACCGATTCCGGATTTTATAATTCAGGCGAAAATAAAGCTTATTTTGTATCGCCCACAAAATTTGTAACAGACTCTGCCATAGGCTATTGTTCTGCCGGTTGGTATGAGGTTCCAAACGATTATATTTATTTGGGAAAACAGAGTCGAATAGAAGGACGAAAAGCTGTTCTGACAGGCGATAGCTTGTTTTATGATATGAAAAAAGATGAAGGATGGGGTTATCGTAATACAGTCTTGAATGATACTGTGCGAAAAATAATGATAAAAGGAAATCATATTTATTATTCAGGCAAATTGAAACAAGGTATTGCTACCGACAGTGCTGTTTTTGTTCAAATAGACGACCAAAAAGATTCCTTATTTTTACATGCCGATTCATTATTACTTTCACAAGATACGACACAACAACGCATCTTGAGGGCGTATCATCATGTGCGATTTTATAAATCTACGATGCAGGGAAAATGTGATTCGTTGGTGTCGGTATCCGATACTTTGACAATCCTTTACGGAGCACCGATTTTGTGGAGTGAAGAACGACAAATTTCGGCACCGCTCATAAAGTTATATTCCGATAGTGGTGTGGTGAAACGGATGGAATTATACGATGGAAGTTTTATCGTGGACAGGCAAGACAGCGGAAAATTTAATCAAATAAAAGGGATTGATATGGTAGCTTATTTCAAAAATGATGCTATTGAAGTGGTTGATGTGACAAGTCATTCGGAATCAATTTATTATATGCTTGATGGAGACACATATAAAGGTGTAAATAAAGTGGCAAGTAAGAATATGAGACTTTATTTTGATGATGGAAAGGTCAAAAAAGTAGTCTATCGTAATAAACCTTCCGGAACCTTTTATTCAATGGAAACTTTTCCGTTTAAACAAGCTTATTTAGCCGGATTCAGTTATCAAATAAAACTTCGTCCAATTGATAAATTTGATATCTTTAGGCAATGAAAAACAAACGATATATATTGTTGATAGGATTATTGTTGCTGAGTTTCTTGGTGAAAGCACAAGTGTTTACCGAAGGAAAAGCAATGTTGTCGGTAGGCGGTGGTATTGGAAATGTAGAACAAGCAATGATAAAAAGTGCTTATGATTCTTTGCCGAATCCTTATTTTAGTTCGGTAGGACCATTTTTCTTGAAATACGAAGAACCGTTTTCCGATAAAGTATCATTTGCCCTTCAAATTGCTTATGTGTCGGCACAAGGCGGATATTTGAACAAAGATTCTGTCGTTTCGGCAAATCCTCTTATCTATGAAGGCGAAGATATGTCGTGGTATTCCTATAGTATCTTGGCACGATTGAATTGGCATTTTTTAAAATCTACAGTTTTCGATACTTATTTGGGTATTGGAGTGGGCTATCGCGATGCTTCTTGTTCGCTGGGTAAGAAAAGTATTTCGGCAATGCCGGTAATGTGTCCGCCGTTATTAACTCATTTGGGTTTTGAAATGACTTTCGGAATGCGTTATATGGTAACACCTAATTTTGGTTTTTATTCCGAGATAGGCTTGGCAAAAGCATTTGTACAACTGGGAGTTAGTTTTCGGTTTCCTGCTATCTTATCAAGTCATTAAGACGAGCGAGCAACTTCCGAGCATACTATCGCTGTTGATAAGGCTGCATTGAGAGATTCCATTTTTACGCTATTGACGGAAAAATTAGGAATAGTCAAGCGTTTAGAAACAAGTTTTTCAATTTCAGGACTGATGCCGTTGGCTTCATTTCCAATGACATATATGGCATCTTTTTTTAATGCCATATCATAGAGGTTTTCACCGTTAAGGAAAGTTCCATATGAAGGTAGGTGAGAGATTTTTAAAAAATCGGCTAAATTGGTATAAAGCATCGGCATTCGGAATATGGCTCCCATAGATGCTTGCACGACTTTATGATTGAAGCGTTCGACCGTATTTTCCGAACAAACAATACCTTTAAACCCAAACCAATCAGCCGTTCGGATAATAGTTCCCAAATTTCCTGGATCTTGAATAAAATCAAGAGCTAAAAGAGGAAATTGTAAATGTTTTGAATCGAATGACGGGATTTCCGAAAAAGGGACAACAGCCAATATCGGCGAAAAAGAATCGAATACACTTATTTGTTTCATTTCTCGTTCGCCAATAAGTTCTATAAAAGGAAATATAGGCGAGAGTTTGTCAAAAAGTGAAGGAATGGTTGTGAAGATTTTGTCGGCTTTGATGTTGTTGAGGATCAGTTCATTAATCATTTTTTCGCCTTCTACGATAAATCGGTTAAATTCAGTTCTGTATTTTTTATTTCGTAATTTTTTAAGTTCTTTTATTGTAGTAAGGCTTAACATATCAGAGAGTTAAAATTTTTCTTGTTTACAAACATAAGATTGTTGACAAAAATATGATTTAAAACAATAACACTGTTTCTTTTTCTTAATACTTTTAACTCAAATTTAAATATATTATCATGGTATTAATAACAAAAAAAGATGCATTGGATTACCATTCATCCGGTCGTCCGGGCAAAGTTGAGGTTATCCCAACCAAACCATATTCAACACAACGCGATTTAGGATTGGCATACACGCCGGGTGTGGCACATCCTTGTCTCGAAATAGAAAAAAAACCTGAAGAAGCTTATAAATATACTGCAAAAAGTAATTTAGTTGCCGTTATTTCTAATGGAACAGCTGTTCTTGGATTGGGCAATATAGGAGCTTTGTCGGGAAAGCCTGTAATGGAAGGCAAAGGTTTGTTGTTTAAAATATTTGGCGATGTCGATGTGTTTGATATTGAGGTCGATACAGAAGATGTCGATGAATTTGTAGAAACAGTAAAACGCATTGCACCTACTTTTGGCGGAATTAATCTGGAAGATATTAAAGCACCGGAATGTTTTGAAATAGAACGCCGTGTAAAAGAAGAATTAGACATTCCCGTGATGCATGACGATCAACATGGAACAGCCATTATCTCTGCAGCAGGATTGATAAATGCATTGGAATTGACAGGACGCAAAGCCAAAGATGTAAAACTGGTTGTCAGCGGAGCAGGAGCGGCAGCTATTGCATGTACCAATTTGTATATCTCATTGGGAGTAAAACGCGAAAATGTGGTGATGTGTGATACGAAAGGAGCCATTACGACAGCTCGTAAAGATTTGAATAAATATAAGGCAGCTTTTGCAACAAAACGCACCGAATTGAAAGACCTGAAAGATGCGATGAAAGGGGCTGATGTCTTTTTAGGATTGTCGGTGAAAGGAGCTTTGACAAAAGAAATGTTGGCATCTATGGCACCCAACCCAATAGTTTTTGCAATGGCAAATCCCGATCCTGAAATTGCTTATGATGAAGCTTTAAGTGTTCGTGATGATTTAATATTTGCTACGGGGCGTTCTGATTATCCGAATCAAATTAATAATGTCTTAGGATTTCCGTTTATTTTCAGAGGAGCTTTAGATGTACGGGCTACGACCATCAATGAAGAAATGAAAATTGCCGCTGCCAAAGCATTGGCAAAACTGGCAAAAGAACCTGTCCCCGACATTGTGATGAAAGCTTACAATACCAAAAATATTCAATTTGGTAAAGATTATATCATTCCAAAACCTCTCGATTTGCGATTGATTTATACCGTTGCACCTGCTGTGGCAAAAGCAGCTATAGATAGTGGTGTTGCCAAACGCCCGATAAAAGATTGGGACAAATACAAAGAAGAACTGAAAGATCGCTTGGGCATCAATAATAAATTGATTGATGATTTGTCTGCAAAAGCAAGAATGAAACCCAAAAGAGTTGTTTTTGCCGAAGGCGAACACGAAAATGTGTTGAAAGCAGCTAAAATAGCGATGGACGATGGTATTGTGAAACCTATATTGTTGGGTGATGAGAAGAATATCAAGAAATTGGCTGAGAAACTCAATATTGACTTGAAAAAAATAACAATTGTTGACGAAAAATCAAGCAAACAAAATGCAAAGCGAAAAGCATATGCAAAATTGCTAAGTGAAAAACGCCAACGAAAAGGGGTTACTTTTGAAGAAGCTATTGAATTGATGTACAGCCCCAATTATTATGGCGTGATGATGGTGGAAGCAGGAGATGCCGATTCGTTCATTGCAGGAGTGTCCAGTAAGTATGCCGATACGATTAAACCCGCTTTGGAAATAATAGGGACACAAAAAGATGTGAATACCATTGCCGGAATGTATATAATGAATACCAAACACGGGCGTTATTTCTTTGCCGATACAACAGTAAATGTTGAAATGACAGCTCAGAAATTGGTGGATATCACATTGTTGACAGCACGGGAAGTGAAAAAAATGGGAATAGAGCCGGTGATTGCTATGTTGTCTTATTCCAATTTTGGTTCTAACAGACATGTAGATTCGAAGATGGTGGCCGAAGCCGTACGGATTTTACACGAAAAACACCCCGATATAATTGTGGACGGTGAAATGCAAGCCAATTTTGCCATCAATAAACAATTGCGACAAAAACGCTATCCATTTTCAAAATTGGGTAATAAACAGGTAAACACCTTGATATTCCCTGATTTGAATTCAGGAAATATTGCTTATAAAATGATGCAAGAGCTTGGTGCTATGGAAGCCATAGGACCGGTATTGATGGGTATCGATAAGTCAATTCATGTGTTGCAAGTAGAAAGTTCGGTTAACGAAATTATTGATATGATAACGATAGCCGTTGTCAATGCAAAATAATTTCTCAAAAAAAATAATTTGAAAAAAAAGAGGTTGTCGAAACGAAAGACAACCTCTTTTTTTATACTTTTACTGTATCTAAAAAAATGAGATGAAGAAAAAGATTAAATTATCAATATTTTTTACGGTCATATTCGGATTGTTTTTAGTTGCTTGTCAATCGTCGAATTCTTCGAAAGAAAAAAAAGAATTGCCGGCAATACAACCCGATACTGTTTTACCTCAGCCACAACTACTTTATGGTATTCCTATCGACAGTTTTCGGGTAGAAGTGAAAAAAGTAAGGCAGAATGAAACTTTTTCCGATATTTTTAGCCAAAACAATATTCGGGCTTCATTGCTGGATTCATTGGTTGCATTGTCCGACACAGTTTTTGATATGCGAAAAATACAAGTCGGTCATGCGTATACGATTTATCGAAAAGATTCAATAGTGAAAGCACTGGTGTATGAGATAACCCCATTGGATTATTATCGAATTTTCTTTGGCGATTCATTGCGAGTCAATCGTTTTGAAATACAAAAACGCATGGACACTGTTATAGCCAAAGGCGAAATAAAATCATCGTTGTGGAATGCAACGGTAGAGGCAAATATAAGTCCGCAGATAGCCATTGAGCTATCAGAGGTATATGCTTGGTCGATAGACTTCTTCGGGTTGCAAAAAGGCGATAAATTTGTGGTAAAATACCAACGCATTTTTGCCGATACGACTTATCTTGGAATCGGAAAAATTATTGATGCCTTATTCTTGCACGAAGGTGTTTCGTATTATGCGTTTTATTATCAGCAAGATAGTGCATGGACTTATTTCGACGAAAAAGGCAATAGCTTGCAAAAACAATTTTTGAAAGCACCGCTTCGTTATTCGCGTATCAGCTCACGATTTTCCAATCATCGTTATCATCCGGTGTTGAAAATTTACCGACCGCATCATGGCGTTGACTATGCTGCACCTACCGGAACGCCGGTGCATTCTATTGGTGATGGAAAGGTTATTAAAAAAGGCTATGGTCGAGGTGGTGGAAATTTCGTGAAAATAAAACACAACAGTGTTTATACAACAACCTATATGCATCTTTCGCGATTTGCCAAAGGGCTGAAAGTTGGCAAGCATGTTACACAAGGCGAACTTATCGGATATGTGGGACAAACGGGATTGGCTACGGGACCTCATTTGGATTTTAGAGTATATCGTAACGGACAAGCCATTAATCCGTTGAAACTAAAATCTCCTCCGACAAAACCTATAAAAAACACAGAACGAGAAGCGTATTTCAAATATATAACACCATTAAAAACAGAATTGTTGAATGTCCTTAAACAATAGAGCACAACGATTGTTTTTATCGTCTTTGTCGGGAATCTTATTGGCGTTGCCGTGGTTCCAATGGCATGTGGGGTGGGTCTTGTTGTTTGCCCTTGTGCCGTTGCTGGCAGTTGATGATTTTTTCTTTGAACGGCGTAAGGAGTATAAATCGGTGCAAGTATTCTGGCACAGCTATTTTTCGTTTTTCATTTGGAATTTGCTTACAACATGGTGGATTTATTTTGCAACAGACTTCGGTGCTGTGGCAGCCATCATATTAAATTCAGCTTTTTTGGCAGTTGTCTTTTGGCTTTATCATATTGTGCGACGACGACTGGGTAATTCTGCTGGCAATATCGCTTTGATAGCCTTTTGGATAGGGTTTGAGTTTATCTATCTGCATGGGCGTATCTCATGGCCTTGGTTGACGCTGGGTAATGGTTTTGCCAATACTGTAATTTTGGTTCAATGGTATGAATATACGGGTATTTTGGGTGGTTCATTGTGGGTGTTGGTGAGTAATATTTTGTTGTTTTATTGTTATAAAAATCAATGTTTTTCAAAACACAAATTGAAACGATGGCAAGGTCTGACAGCATTGAGTTTGTTGTGGTTATTGCCAATGTTGTGGTCGTTTTATTTATATCGGTCGGCACAAGCATACACTAAGAGTAATCGAGGTGTCGAAGTGGTAGTGGTGCAACCCAATATTGATCCGTATAATGAAAAATTTGGTGGAATGACTACCGAAGATCAAATCATTCGGTTTTTAAATTTAGCCGATTCGTTGGTCGATACCAATACGCTATATGTGGTGGGACCTGAGACTGCCATTCCGATACCGATATGGGAAAATACGATTGATGATTACAAAATCATAGAATTATTGAAACAATTTGCGAAAAAACATCCAAAAGTAACGATTGTAATAGGGGCTTCTACTTATCGGCTTTATCCGA
The DNA here is from genome assembly GCA_964606715.1 of uncultured Bacteroidales bacterium. Taxonomy (GTDB): domain Bacteria; phylum Bacteroidota; class Bacteroidia; order Bacteroidales; family JALTDM01; genus CAZSHT01. The sequence goes on along the minus strand of CAZSHT010000002.1, from coordinate 2,545 downwards.
AAGGAATGAAAACAACTTCTTCCCGTTTGATGCGTGGTTCCGAACAATATTATGATTCGTTTAATACGGCTTTGGCAATAAGTTTATGCGATTCGATACAGATTTATCACAAATCAAAATTGGTAATTGGTGTGGAAGAAATTCCGTATCAAAACTATTTTAAACCATTGGGGAAGCTGGCGATAAATTTGGGTGGCTCGATGAGCAGTTTGGGAACACAAAAAGAACGAACGGTATTTGCAACTTATGATGATACTTTGAAGGTCGCACCGATTATTTGTTACGAATCTATCTATGGTGATTTTGTGACAGGGTATGTGCGTAACGGAGCACATTTTTTGATGGTGATAACCAACGATGGTTGGTGGCGTGATACACCCGGATACAAACAGCATTTTTCATTTTCACAATTACGAGCTGTCGAAACAAGGCGTTATTTGGTGCGTTCTGCCAATACCGGTATTTCGGGTATTATCAGTCCGCAAGGAGAAGTATTACAAAAAACAAAATGGTGGCGAGAAACAGCCATAAAAGCAATGGTGTATCCTGTTGCTGTGGAAACTTTCTATGTGCATTATGGCGATTATCTTGGCAAAATGGCAGCCTATTTATCCTTATTTATCTTGATAATGTTGTTGGTTTATACAGCAAAGAAGAGAATTTCTTGATTTTTATTTATTCGCACTATTTGTTCTTAATAAAAAAGGTGTATCTTTGCACGAATTTTTTTGAGAGAGAAGAAGTATGGATTTGATGACGAATTACGACATTTATTTCGTAGGGAAGAAAGAGGGGATTCATCAGTTTTCGTATGAAGTGGGAGAATCGTTCTTTCAAATGTTTGAAGATAATTCAATGGGTGATGCTCATTTGAGTGTAGCCGTTGAAATGGAGAAAAAGCCCAACCTTTTGTCATTCTCATTTGAGATAAAAGGACAAGTGGAGTTGGTGTGTGACCGTTGTTTAGATTCATTTCGGCATCCGATAGAAGTGGTCGATATGATGTATGTGAAATTGGCAGACAAAGAAGAGGAGATAGACGAGCATATGATATCCGTTTCGCGAGATGCCGAGAAAGTGAATTTGGCAAAATGGATTTACGAAACAATCGTTTTGCAAGTTCCCATTCGCAAGGTGCATCCCGACGATGAAAACGGAAATCCATCGTGTAACAGTGAGATGTTGGAAAAATTATATATCTTTGAACATAATAATTCGAAAGAGAGCGATCCCCGATGGGATAAATTAAGAGAATTGTATAATAAATAAAAATGTGAATTATGGCACATCCAAAACACAAAATTTCGAAACAAAGAAGAGATAAAAGAAGAACGCATTATAAAGCTGAGAATCCTACTCTTTCAACGGATTCAACAACAGGAGAAGTGCATTTGCGACACCGTGCCCACTGGCATGAAGGAAACTTATATTACAAGGGAAAGGTGGTTATCTCGAAAGAAGACTAGTAACCAAAACTTAACCAAGTGAAAATAGGTATTGATATAATGGGGGGCGATTATGCTCCCAATGCAATACTTGAGGGCGTTGTTGCTTTTTTGCGTGATACAAAAGTTGATGAAGATTTTTCATTGGTCTTGTATGGCGACGAAAAAGAGATAACGAAATTCATTGGTGAACAAACCATAGACACCACTCATATAGAAGTAGTGCCTACCTCTCAAGTGATTGAAATGGGCGAAAGTCCCATAAAAGCTGTTTCGGCAAAAAAAGATTCGTCTATTGTGCGAGGAATGTTGGAAGTGGTGAAAACCAAAACCGATGCATTCATCAGTTCCGGAAATACGGGAGCGATGATGGCTGCTTTGATGGGATTGGCAAAGCCGGTAGAAGGTGTTTTGCGTCCTAGTATTGCTTCACCGGTTCCTCGTTTTAGCGGAAAAAAAGCAATATTGCTTGATGTGGGATTAAATGCCGATTGTAAACCGGAATATTTACTACAATTTGCTTTAATGGGAAAAATCTATATGGAATCGGTCTACGGTATCAAAAATCCTACGGTTGGCTTATTGAATATAGGTTCAGAACCCTCGAAAGGTAATTTGTTGGCAAAAGCCACTTATCCGTTATTGGAACAACACGAAGATATTAATTTTATTGGAAATGTTGAAGGGAAAGACATTTATACAAAAGATACGATTGATATTGTCTTAGCCGACGGATTTACAGGCAATGTCGTACTGAAAGAAGCCGAATCGTTTTATTATCTTATAAAAAAAGCAACGAACGACAGTGTGCGAGCATTTGATGTTTTCAATTTTGAAAATTACGGTGCTGTACCTGTCTTAGGTGTGCAACCCAATGTCTTGATAGGGCATGGCGTGTCAACGGCAAAAGCGGTAAAAAATCAAATTCTACATGCCATAGAGGTGGTAAATTCCGATTTTACCGAACGGATAATAGAAACATTTAAAAATGCCTGAAAATATTAGTAATATGGCAACAAAAAAAGACTCTGCAAAAACAACAAAGAATAAACATCAAAACACAAACGATATTATGGATTATAAGAAATTACAAGAATTTA
>CAZSHT010000001.1:0-40630 GCA_964606715.1 uncultured Bacteroidales bacterium | reverse complement strand
ATGTAACTAAACTGAAAACCAGTATGGAAAGAAATCGTATCATAATAATATTTTTCATACAAAGAAAATGTTTTTTTGAGATTAAAAGAAATATGATTACCTGCTTTTTTAATTTATCTCCATCTTCCACAAAAATACAGAGCCAATCATTGCCGGTAATGCTACATTGATAAGCCACAATAATACGATAGCCGACAGCACGACCGATTCGTTGTGGGTGAAAACAGCAAAGAAGCCTATTCCCAGACCCCCTCTGAGTGCCGGCTCCGATAGCGATACGGAAGGAATAAACAGCGATACACCGTAAACCAATCCCATTCCGATAAATACTGCCGACAAAGGCAACGGTGCTTCGACGGCATAAAACAAAAGCCACAGCTGAATAATGAATATGCCGTAACGCAAAATGCCGAGAATAAAAGCTTTCAGCATAATTGTTTTTGGCAAATGTTGTGCAAAATAAAATGCTTCGCCGATTTTTCCTTTTTTTTGCGATAACCATTTAGGCAGGAGAAAAATAACCAATAGTAAACCTGTCAACAACAAGCTACCGAATAAAAGATACATTGTTTGATGCGTTAATTTCGAAAACGAAAGGTATTGCAACAAGGCAATCATTCCGAAAAATAAGGTGATAGCTGTCTGCACCATACTACTCAGAACTGTAGCGGCAACACCTTGTGAATAATTTGATTTTTCCAACACCCACATACGACTCACATAGTCGCCCACACGATTGGGTGTTATAACAGAAGCTGTAAGACCTGTCAAAGTAGCTTTAAGTGCCGTCAGCCACGAAATCGTTTCAATGGGTTGTGTCAGGCATTGCCATTTTTTTGCTTCAAGTAACCAGTTGACAGCCATCAGCAAGAGTGTAAAACCCAAGAAAAAAAAACTGTTTGCCGAAATGGAGAGGTTGGCAATGGAGAAAGAACGGTGTGAAAAATGGTAATATAAATAACCGTATGACAATACTAATATCAATATTTTCAGCACACGGATAAATTGTTTGGAATGCCCCATTGACATAAATTATTATTCTGACGCAGAAGGGCTTAAATAGGTCATTATCAGATTAATGATGAGTGGATAGGCAATGGGCACATAATCTTTTAATTGGGGCAATGCTACCCAACGCAATTCGGAAATACCTTCTTCGGTTTGCGGTGTCAGGGGTTCATCTTCTGTTGCCGACATTACATACCAAGAAGTTGTTTTGAACAACCATTTGTCGTCTTGCGGATAGATATGATACGAATAATCCAAAAACCGTATAATGTTCAGGTGGTCTTGTGGGATACCACATTCTTCGCTGACTTCCCGAAGAGCTGTTTCTTCGTCGGATTCGCCGGATTCTGTTTTTCCTTTTGGCAAATCCCATATTCCGTTGCGGTAAATCATCAAAATATCGTCCTCTTGGTTTCGCACCAATCCGCCGGCAGCAGTAACAGGCGAGAATAAATTTTTGAAAATGGAAAGACATTCTTCGGGATGCTCATCGACAATATAAATGACTACATTTTCGTCGGGATTTAAAGTTTTCACTATATTTAACCCCAATTGTTGCAGGAGCATTTTGTTGAATACCAACGGAGCATCTTTTGGGCGTTCATTGGTAAATTCGATGACATTGTGATTGAAATAAACTTTATACATTTGTGCAGATGAATATTATAGGAAACAAAACCGTTGATTATTTATTGCAAATTAAAGCAATTAAATTGAATACGACAAACCCGTTTACTTGGGCGTCGGGGTTGAAATCACCCATTTATTGTGACAATCGCAAAACCCTTTCTCACAAAGAGGTGCGGTCGTTTTTGAAACAAGCATTTGCCGAAATAATTCGAGAAAAATATCCCGAAGCGGAACAACTGGCAGGTGTTGCCACAGGGGCGATAGCCATAGGAGCCTTAGTGGCCGATGTGATGGAATTGCCCTATGTGTATATTCGTTCGGAAAGCAAAAAACACGGATTGCAAAATCGCATAGAAGGTGATTTTGATGCTAACAAAAAAACGGTGGTTATCGAAGATTTGGTGTCAACAGGGAAAAGCAGTTTGGCGGCTGTCGATGCGTTGGCAGAAGCCAATGGCAAGGTATTGGGAATGGTGGCTATTTTTTCGTATCAATTGCCTGTTGCAACACAAAATTTTGAAGCCAAACAATGTCAATTGGAAACACTAGCCAACTATGAGATTTTGCTGAACAGAGCCATCGAAACAAATTATATTTCCAAAGATGAACTGGACACTTTGCAACAATGGCGTGAAAATCCGCAAGAATGGGCCACTCATTTATAATTTTTTAAACCTACTATTCTTATGACAACTTTTCAATCAGAAAAAAAAACAATTCTCAATAACAATAAGCGAATCTATGATTTTCTTACCGACCTGACGAATTTTCACAATCTTTTGCCGGACCAAGTAAAAGATTGGAAATCGACACCTACAACTTGTTCGTTTATCATTGACGGTGCAGGAACCTTAGGATTTGAAATTTTTGAAAAAGAACCTTTTTCGATGATTCGTTATAAAGATTTCGGCAATGTGCCGTTTCATTACGATTTGGTAGTGGAAATGGAAGCCGTAAGCGAAACGGAAACAACCGTACAATTGGCATTCGAAGCAGACCTAAACGCTATGTTGAAAATGATGCTGAAAAAACCCTTGACCAATTTGCTGAATATGATGATAGAAAAAATGGAGACTATATAAAATGATTAAACTTTTAATATTTTTTGTCGTATTGGCAACTACCGTTGCAACAAAGTCGTGTGATAAATCGACATCAGACAAGAGCACAACACAAGAACAAACCGTTTTGAAGCAAATTACCATTAAAGACCCGCCTATAGTCGTAGCTTCCGACACTTCGATGCACATCGAAAATGCGGTGGCAAAAGACAGCGTGTTGTCTCTTACCATTTCTTATCTAGGCTGTGAAAACGATGATTTTGAATTGATTTCCGATGGAATGATTTTAAAAACTCTCCCACCCCGACTGGTTGTTTTCTTAAATCACATCTCACAAACAAAATGCAAAACAAAACGCCACAGCAAAACGGTATTGTTTGACATTGCCGATTACCGACACCACCAAAATGAATTGCATCTTATCATAAAAGGACAAACAACCATCGTTCTGAAAAACAATTAAGCTTATGAGATTAGTAATATTATCTTTTTTTATCTTGATAATGAGTATCGTTTCGGCTCAAAAAAAACCCGATTATGTAGTGAAAATGGAAAAGAAAGCCGAATATCATTTTGATATGGGGGATTTTTCGTTGGCAGAATATTACTATGAACGGCTCTACAAAGTGCGTCCCAATAATATGGAATATGCAGAAATGCTGGCATATTCATTAGTAGAAAGTGAGCATCGTTTATCTATGGCATTGGATTTACTCAAAAAAGTGAAACGAAATAAAAAAGACCTTGAAAATGAATTTTATTATTACTATGGGAAAGCTCTAATGTTTGCTTATGACATTGATGGGGCAATGGCGGCATTCAAGCAGTATAAGATGAAATCAAAGGATAAGACTTTTGACAACGAGGTTGCTCTACGCATACAACAATGCAACAATGCTAAGGAATTGATAAAACATCCGTTAAAACTGCGATTGATAAATTTGGGTTCCGATATCAATTCGTCGATGGATGATTATTTGCCGTTTTTGCTCGACGACGGAAAAATGTTGCTGTTTACCACCAACAAGCATTTCGATATGGAATATGAGCAATATTCACAAGATATTTATTACAGTTTTTTGGACAATGGCGTGTGGTCGTTTGCCAAGCCTCAAAAGAAACTAAATACCGAAGATAACGAAGAATTGGTTGCTGTTGCAATGAATGAAACGCGTTTGTTTGTGCGTTCCAATTATTATGAGGATTTCAGCAAAATAGCATTGGTAAAACGCAAAAACTTATCGATGAAATATATCCCTGAAGATCCGTTACAAAAACCATTCAAGGATAATAAAGGCTATTATATGGGAGTGTCTTATGATGAAACAAACCATCTGTTTTATATTGCTTTTTCCGAATCGCCGGAGCAACAAACAGACATTTACAAAATGGCTCAACGCCCCGATGGTACTTGGGGGAAACCTCAACGGTTATCCGACATTATCAACACACCTTATGATGAAGCCTACCCGATGATTTCAAACGATGGTACACGCTTGTATTTTGCCTCGAAAGGACACAACAGTATGGGAGGATATGATGTGTTTTATTCGGATTATAACAGCAAAACACAAAAATGGAGTAAGCCGAAAAATATAGGTTATCCACTCAATACCGTATTTGATGATTTGGGAATTGCTTATATGCCCGATGGCAGTGCCTATATTGCAGGAAACCACAAAGGCGGTATGGGCGGAAAAGATATTTATAAAGTCTTGTTTGGTGCCGATACCAATGTAATGGTTGTTTATACAGGACAGGTCATTGAACGACAAGGCTCTCAAAAAATACCGGTAACAAAACCTGTTAGCTTAACACTTCTCGACAACCAAAAACACCCGATGCCCGATAAGTTTAAGGTCAATCCGAAAAACCATAGATACACATTGTTGTTGAAACCCGGAAGCTATACGCTGGTAGTGAAAAGCGAAGGTTATAAAACAAAAAATATTCGGCTACGCGTAACCGATGTGTCGAAACAAACAATTATTACCAAAGAAATTGTTTTGGAAGCCGAAGGACAATAGAAGATTGCTTTTGGGGAGTGGCCTGTTTTGTTCTTTTTAATATTTAATGTAAAAGAACAATCTTGGAAACCAATAGGAATACGAATCTTTGCAACCCATTCCGGGAATATAGTTTTGGTATCCAAATAAAGATTTATAACGGTTATTTGGGAAAGCTATCTGTAGTCCTAAATCACCTTGCAGTTTTTCCCCCATTTTTAAGGAATACCCCAACCGGGTTCCTATTCCAAAAATGTATTTTGTTTGTTCTCTTATAGGGTCATCTATTATTACAGTATTCGGTGGACCTTGCATTTCGTAATCAGAATAATAGTCAGAGAAATCTGCTTTTTCATAGACAACGGAATTTATAATGCTGATTCCGATGAAAAAATAGTTTCGTGTTTCATTACAATTCCACAGTTCTTCTTAAAGGATATCAATAACATTAAGTTAAATTTGGCCTAAATGCACAACCTTCTTTATATAATGATTTCTTTTGCCAATAGGTCAATATCGAGACCGGAAAAAGTGCCGGAACTCATCATCAACAGGTTGGTGTTGTGCATCGGTTGTTGCAACAAAAAGTGGTGTAATGCTTGTTTGTCCGTAAACACTTGCAGGCGATTATTGGCAAAGTTTTTTTGCACTTCTTCTTTTGTTAGAAGAGGCAATTTCTTGTGTTCCAAAGTATGTTTGTCGAAATACACTACCGGCACATCAGCCGCATCAATCGTTCCGGCATATTGCGAGAGAAAATCTTTGGTGAGACTGCTAAAAGTGTGTAATTCAAAACATGCTATCAGCTGTCGGTCGGGAAATTGATTTTTTATTGATGTGGTTGTGGCTTTCAGTTTTGAAGGGGCGTGGGCAAAATCGAGAAACAATATCGAAGAATCGTTTTCGGCAATCTTCTGCAATCGACGACCGGCACCTTTAAACGAAGCAATGTGTTTATAGAATGTTGCATCGTCAATGCCGATAGTGTTACATGCCAATTTTGCTGCTTGCAGATTTTGCAAATTGTGTTGTCCGAATATTTGAAGCGGTATCAACCCACTGTCGGTTTTCAAATGCAATTGGTGGTTGATAACCTCAAACGGATGCTCGTCATAAGGCAATATATTGATGGCGGTATTGGCATCTTTCAATGTCTGCAAATGAGTATCGTGGGTATAATAAAACAGATGTCCTTGCGGTTCTATCGATTCGATGAATTTTCGGAAAGTTGTCAAATAACTGTCGAAAGTAGGAAACACATTGATATGATCCCAAGCAATACCGCTGATAATGGCAATATGAGGTTTGTAATGCAAAAATTTTGAACGGCTGTCGAGTGGCGACGACAAGTATTCATCACCTTCGATAACGACATACTTATTTTTTTCTTCGAAATGCACCATCGTTTCAAAACCATCGATAGACGAACCTACCAGATAATCAAATGGATAACCTGCCGCCTTCATCACATACATTATCATCGAAGTGATCGTCGTTTTCCCGTGACTGCCGGCAACGACAATGCGTGTTTTTTGGCGTGTTTGTTCGTAGGTATAAGCCGGAAACGAATAGATTTTCAACCCCAGCTCTTGTGCTTTTTGCAATTCCGGATTATCTTTTCGGGCATGCATACCCAAAATCACAGCATCAATATCTGTGGTGATGTTTTCCGGATGCCAACCTTGTTTTGGGGGCAAAAGTCCGTATTTTTCCAAATTCGATTTTGCAGGATCAAAGATTTCGTCGTCGGAACCGCTGACGGTATATCCTTTTTTATGAAGGGCAATAGCCATATTGTGCATTACGGCACCACCGATGGCAATAAAATGTATTCTCACGCTATAGGTTGTTTTGGTAATAAAACAAAAATATCAATAAATTGGCAGACCAACCCAACGATTGCGAAAAATTGAACCGGGTTTTATTTTTTCAAAAGATTTTCTACCGTAGCGACTTCAATGTAAGATGAACCATGTTCTCTGCCGTAATTACCGGCAATTACCAATATTAAGTTTTGGGGATTAAATATTTTTTTATGTTCCAATTGGTTTAATGCTTCTTTTATAAATTGGCTGTTGTTCCCCTTTTCGAGCGGTAGATAATCAACATGCACACCGTAAGACAATACTAACTGTCGCATTACCTTTTTGTCATAGCATTGGGCATAAATCGTGTTGCGTCCGCGGTAGGCCGATAATCCACGAATGGCTTTACCCGAGAAAGTGTCTGCAACAATAGCTTTTACATCTAACGATTCCGATATTTTTACGGCCGAACGAATCAGTTGTGCCGATACGGGATTACTCAAAATATACGGTTCCAAATCACGCTGAAAAGCATTATAATTGGCTTCTATCTCTTTGGCTATACGCGTCATCACTTTAACCGATTCCAGCGGATATTTTCCCGATGCCGTCTCACCACTCAGCATCACAGCGTCGGTACCATCATAAATAGCATTGGCAATGTCGCTTACCTCTGCTCGTGTAGGTCGCGGATTGCGAATCATCGAATGCAACATTTGAGTTGCAACAATCACCGGTTTGCGTTTTTCAATACCTTTTCGGATAATCATTTTTTGAACTACCGGTAATTGTTCCATTGGGATTTCAATGCCCAAATCACCGCGTGCTACCATCACACCATAGGACTCGTCAAAGATTTCATCAATATTATCGACACCTTCCTTGTTTTCTATCTTTGAGATAATGGCAATATCACTTTCTCGTGAATCAAGGATACTTTTTACGGCGATTACATCTTCTTTGCGTCGCACAAAAGAATGGGCAATAAAGTCAATATTTTGGTCAACAGAAAAATTGATAAACTGGATGTCGCGTTGCGTGATAGACGGCAATTTTAGATGAGTAGACGGGATATTGATACTTTTTTTGCCTTGCACCAAACCTTCATTCATGGCTTTGCATCTCAATTTATTACCTTCTTTGGCTTCAACGACAAATTCCAACATACCGTCATCGACTAAGATGCTGGTACCGACAGGCATTTCTTCTACAAATTTTGAATACGATACATACAGACAATCTCGCGACGATTGTTTTTGTGCCCCCGATGCAAAATGCACTATATCGCCATAGTGTACCATAAAATCTTTGTCCAAATCGGTGAGGCGAATTTCGGGACCTTTGGTGTCTATCAAGATAGCTATTCGGTCGGAAACTTTTCGTACCGATTCAATAATTTTAGTGGCTCCTTCAATAGTAGCGTGGGCTGTATTGATACGCACGACATTCATTCCGTTGTCAAATAACTCTTGAATAAATTTCGGATCACAATGGTTATCGGAGATGGTCGCGACGATTTTTGTTTTCTTTCTCATGGGTATATGTCTTAAAGACTGTTTTTTAAAAATATAAAATTAAGAAAAAACTCGTAAGTTTGGCATTTAAAAATTCAAAGTATTGAACACAAGTGCAAAAATAGGATTCCTTTTCATCTTCTTTGTTAATTATTCATTAACAATTCTCGGACAAGGTGAGATTTCCGACAGAAAGCATTTCAACAACAATGAGTTGTCCTATGCCATACACCTCAATTCTAACGGTGTGGAGTTCAATACCCATTACGGAAAACGCCTCGATGGAACACGCCGTCGCTTGTGGAGTGCAAGTTTTAGTTGGATACGACACCCCAAAGAATATAAAATCAGCAATCCTTATTTTGATTCCAAACGCAAATTTGTCTTCGGCAAAGTCAATTCGCTTTATACTTTGAAACTGGGCTACGGAAAACACAAAATCATTTACAACAAAACCGACAAAGGTGTCGCTGTAAGCTATTCTTATCAAATAGGACCTGTCTTCGGATTTCTGAAACCGGTTTATTACGAGATTTTGTATCCTACATCTACGCCGTATCAATATTTGGTGATTACCGAAAAATTTGATTATACCATTCACGGACCTTCTGATATTTACAGTCGGGCATCATTTTTTACGGGATTAAATGAAACAACCGTTACTCCGGGCGGATTTATTCGCTTTGGGTTCGACTTTGAATTTAGTGATGAAGAAGAAAAACTAACGGCATTGGAATGTGGCGGACAAGTGGAAGTATTTCCGCAGACAATGACAATCATGGCAAATGCCGAAAACTCATTCTTTTTTGTTTCTGTTTTTGTAGGATACCGTTTTGGTCGTATCACAAAAACAATGCTTAACGCACAATATTAATTTTTTGAAATGAACAAAAAAAAATCTCACATTTCACCCCATAAGCCAAAGGTTAAACTTCGAATAGGGCAACATTATCTGAATATCAAAAAAATCGTTCATCAACATCATTTACACACGATTTGCGAAAGCGGTAATTGTCCCAATTTACCCGAATGTTGGGGCTCCGGCACTGCTACACTGATGATTTTGGGGGATATCTGCACACGAGCCTGCAAATTTTGCTCGGTGCCTACGGGAAAACCATTACCGCCGGATAAAAATGAACCGGAGAAAGTGGCAAAATCAATTCAATTGATGCAACTGAGCCATTGTGTTATCACTTCGGTAGATCGCGATGATTTGCCCGATGGCGGTGCAGGAATATGGGCAGAGACCATTCGTCAAATAAAACATTATAATCCGAAAACAACGATAGAAGTGCTGATTCCCGATTTTAATTTTAACACCACACATCTCGACACTGTCATTGATGCAAAACCGGACATTATATCGCATAATCTGGAAACAACACGCCGGCTGACACCTCAAATTCGTTCTCGTGCTCAATACGACCGTAGCCTGAAAGTGTTGGAATATATCCATTCGAAAGGAATGGTGTCGAAATCAGGTATTATGCTTGGCTTGGGCGAAACCGAAACCGAGATTCTTCAAACAATGGATGATTTGTTGGCAATAGATTGTCGCATCATCACTATCGGACAATATTTGCAACCGGCACCGAAAAACATTCCGGTAGCACGCTATGTGCCGGAAGAAGAGTTTGAAAAATACAGGGATATTGCTATTGAAAAAGGATTTACATTTGTCGAAAGTGGTTCGTTGGTGCGTTCGTCCTATCATGCCGAAAAACATGTAGGAAAAAACAATATACACATCTCTTCAACAACACTACAATGATTTTGTTAGTAATTTATTGGCTTAAAAAAAAGACCGATATGTAAAACAATTATCTTTGGCGATGATGAAAAAAAACTATTTATTTTTAATTTTATTATCTTTCAGTTTTTCCGGTTCTGCAATTCACCGGCACGATGGAGCAGAGGATAGTGTCGGTGTCGAAAGCAATTATACTTATCTTATCAATCTGCTTGACAGTCTGAATCAATTACGCACACAAGCCGTTGATTATCAGCCATCGTGTATCTCATATCAGGAAACACCCGATATGGTATTCGAATACCGTATGGCAACACTCGACAAACAAACACCTATTACACTTCCATATAACAAACTGGTAAAACGCTATATTGATTTCTATCTGTTGCGACATCCGAAATTAGTAGGGAAATTACTCGGTTTGGCCGATTTTTATTTCCCTTTGTTTGAGGCGGAACTCGACAAAGCCGGACTTCCGTTGGAATTAAAATATCTACCTGCCGTAGAATCGGCATTAAATCCAAATGCTGTTTCACCCTCAGGGGCGACAGGGTTGTGGCAGTTTATGCTCAACACCGGCCGTTTGCTGGATTTAAAAATAACTTCTTATATCGATGAACGACGCGATCCTATCAAATCGACGCAAGCAGCATGTAAATATTTATCGTATCTGCATCACCTGTTCAATAACGATTGGCTCTTGGCCTTGGCTGCCTACAATGCAGGTCCCGGAACCGTTCAGCGGGCAATTATAAAAGCCGGAGGAAGATACGATTTTTGGACTATCCGTTCGTTTTTGCCACGAGAAACACAGAGTTATGTGCCTATCTTTATTGCAATGAATTATGTGATGAATTATGCCTCGGCACATCAGATTAAGAAAAAAGCTTTTTCTTTTCATTATTATGATGTCGATACACTGATGGTCAGTCAACCGATTCGTCTGTCGAAACTGGCACGGGAATTACATGTTCCATATACGGTTTTGCATTTTTTCAATCCGGCATATCGCTATGGTTATAAACCTCGAACATCGTCGCCAAAACCCCTTGTCTTGCCTGTTACAGTGATTTCGAAATTCGTGGCGTTGCGACAAACACCGCATCTGTCACCCCAAGAAATTACAACAAAAACGAAAGTTATTTATCGTGTCAACAAAGGAGATTATTTACACAAGGTAGCCATAAAATACGGCGTTTCCATTGATGAGTTGCGACAATGGAACCGGCTCGACTCAGACCAACTGCATACCAATCAAGAGTTGATTATTTGGAAAGAAAATAAAACAGCAACGATATATGAATAGTCCTGAGCCTATCATCGTTTATACCGATGGCTCCGCCAAAGGAAACCCCGGACCGGGAGGATATGGCATTGTGATGCGACAAGGGACTTTCGAAAAAGAATTTTCTGCCGGCTACCGCCTTACAACCAACAACCGCATGGAGCTTTTGGCAGTGATTGTGGCTTTGGAGAAAATAAAACTCAAAAATGCAACCGTAGAAGTTTATACCGATTCAAAATATGTGTCGGAAGCCGTCAACCAACGCTGGGTTTTTAATTGGGAAAAGACAGGTTTTAAGAAGAAAAAAAATGTGGATTTGTGGAAACGCTTTTTGCGTATCTATCGCCAACATACCGTGGCGTTTCATTGGGTGAAAGGACACAATAACAATCCTTACAACGAACGCTGTGATAAACTGGCGGTAACGGCAGCCGAACAACCGCTATCGCAACTTCTTATCGACGAAGAGTATGAAAATTCTTCCGCTAAGCTCTTCTAATTAAATCTTACGAAACACACCATTCCTTGCAATTTATTCTATATTTTTGTGAAAAATATTTCACTTATGTTATCCATTAAACTCTCTTCCGATATAGTTTCCCAAAATATAATTTATTTGGCGACAACTCTCGACGATGTAAAATCCTATTTTTCCGAAGAGGAATTTTTGTATCTGAAAGAAAATTTTAAATCCGGCAAACTGCTTTCCGTTGAATCATTCAACCAATACAAAGGTGTTTGCATTGTTGATACAGACAAAGAACGGGCAACGATTAATGAAACGATTCGAAAAACAGGCAGTCAAGTTGCCAATACGCTCAATGCCAAAAAACTTGATTCGGCACAATTTGTCAATCTGGTTGCCAATAGTGATTTTTCGGTAAGTTTTGTCGAAGGTGTAGCATTGACTAATTACAGATTCAACAAATATTTTACACAAGACGAAGAAGACAAACAAGCAAATTTGAAAAATTTATGGATAACCGATAAGAATTTTTCGGAGACACAGCTCAACGAAGTGCGTGTTTTGATACAAGCCATTTATAAAACGCGTGATTTGGTCAATGAGCCGGTGTCATTCCTTACGGCAACACAATTGGCCGAAGAGTTTAAGAAAATGGGAGCCGAAAGCGGTTTTTCCGTTGAAGTTTTTGGAAAGAAAAAAATAGAGTCGTTGAAAATGGGCGGTTTGTTGGCGGTCAACAGAGGGAGCCAAGATCCGCCATCGTTTACCATTATGGAATGGAAACCACAGAATGCAAAAAACACAAAACCCGTTGTATTGGTTGGCAAAGGTGTTGTCTTTGATACCGGTGGTTTGAGCCTAAAACCTACCGCCGGCAGTATGGATGAGATGAAGTCTGATATGGCGGGGGCAGCTACCGTAGGCGGTATTATGTATGCTGTAGCAGCCAATAAATTACCGGTTTGGGTGATTGGATTGGCACCGGCTACCGATAACCGTCCGGGCGAAACGGCCTATGCTCCGCAAGATGTTATCACCATGCACAACGGAATGACCGTAGAAGTGTTGAATACCGATGCCGAAGGGCGTATGATTTTGGCCGATGCTCTCAGCTATGCTAATCATTACAAACCTCAGTTGGTAATTGATATGGCAACTCTTACGGGAGCGGCTCATGCAGCGATTGGACACTATGCAACAGTCGGGATGCACAATACAAAAAATGGAGAGTTCTCTCAATTACAAAAGATAGGAAATGAAATTCATGAACGATTGGTGGAATTTCCGTTTTGGGACGATTATGCCGATTTGTTGAAATCGGATATTGCCGACATGAAAAATATTGGCGGACGCATTGGCGGAGCCATCACTGCCGGTAAGTTTTTGGAAAAATTCACCGAATATCCGTATATTCATCTCGATATTGCCGGAACAGCGTATATCACGACCAATGAAGCTTATATGCTTAAAGGCGGAACAGGAGTGGGAGTTCGGTTGTTGTATTATTTTCTTAAATCATTTTAAAGAATAAAATCATGAACAAACAAAAAATACGCATTGGCATACCTCATGGCGATATTAATGGCATCAGCTATGAAATACTGATAAAAACATTTATGGATAGTGCCATTATGGATTTAATGACGCCGGTTATATATGGCTCTGCTCGTGCTTCTGCTTATCACAGAAAAATACTTGGCATTCAGAATTTCAGTTTCAATCAGATTTTATCGGCCGATAAATTGAATCACAAACGGCCGAATTTGGTGAATTGTTTTACCGAAGAAATTTCTATTGAATTGGGTATTCCTACGGCTCAATCGGGGCAAGCTGCCGTCAAAGCATTAAAAATGGCTTTAGATGATATTCAGCAAGAAAAAATAGATGTTTTGGTAACGGCACCTATCAACAAACATGCCGTGCATTCCGAAGAGTTTCCGTTTACGGGACATACCGATTTTCTACAAGAGCATTTCAAAGTCGATGATGTGTTGATGTTTATGGTAGGCAAAGATATTCGTGTAGGTTTGGTAACCGAACACATTCCCATTAGCGAGGTGGCAACCACGATTTCCGAAGAATTGATATTGAAGAAATTAAACTTGATGAACGAAAGTCTGAAAAATGATTTCTCCATTCGAAAACCTCGCATAGCTGTGCTTGGTTTGAATCCTCATGCGGGTGACCACGGTGTGATAGGAAACGAAGAAAACAGCATTATTATGCCGGCTATAAAAGAAGCCTACGAAAATGGTATCTTGGCATTTGGTCCTTATGTGGCAGACGGATTTTTTGGCTCGGGGCATTACCGTAAATTCGATGGTATTTTGGCAATGTATCATGATCAAGGTCTCATTCCGTTCAAAGCATTGACTTTCGGACAAGGGGTGAATTTTACGGCAGGATTGCCCATTGTGAGAACTTCGCCCGACCACGGAACAGGTTACGATATTGTAGGTAAAAATTTGGCTTCACCGGAATCGTTTCATGCGGCTCTTTTCTTGGCAATTGATATTTATCGCAATCGAAAGATGAATGAAGAATTGAAAAAGAATAGCTTGGAAAAATCAACAGCACAATCTTAGTCTATGCCGAAGAAGAAAGTTTATATCGAAACCTACGGTTGTCAAATGAATGTTGCCGACAGTGAGGTAATGGCAACGATTTTGACAGAAAACGGCTATGTGCTTTCCAATCAAATAGATGATGCTGATTTGTTGCTGATAAATACTTGTGCCATTCGTGACCATGCCGAACAACGCGTGTTGGGGCGTTTGGATTTGTTCAATTCGTATAAGAAAAAAAACAAACAAATAAAAATAGGCATTACCGGTTGTATGGCCGAACGCCTCAAAGATTCGTTGTTTGAAAAAAAACCGTTTATCGATTTTATTGCAGGACCCGATGCATATCGCAATTTGCCCGATATTCTGAATACGGTCGAGACACGACAACGCGAAATTGACACATTGCTTCGCAAAGAAGAAACTTACGAAGGCATTATCCCCACGCGTTACAACAGCAATCGGTTTTCGGCATTTATTTCCATTACCAGAGGATGCGACAATATGTGTGCATATTGTATCGTGCCGTTTACCAGAGGACGGGAACGCAGTCGCAATCCGAAAGATATTCTCAACGAAATAGAAACCGTTGCCAATGATAATTTTAAAGAAGTAACTCTCATTGGTCAGAATGTCGATAAATACCGTTTTGAGAACAATGGCACAATTACCGGATTTCCGCAATTGTTGGATATGGTAGCGGAAAAATTTCCACACCTGCGTATTCGCTTTTCCACCTCTTACCCGCAAGATTTTACCGAAGAAGTGGTATTGGTGATGAAAAAACACAAAAATATTTGTCGCTACATCCACCTGCCTGTGCAATCGGGAAGCAACAAGATATTGGATTTGATGAAACGCGGATACACTCGCGAGTGGTATCTCGACCGCATTGCCATGATTCGCAAACACTTGCCCGACTGTGCCATCTCGACCGATATTATAAGCGGTTTTTGTGATGAAACCGAAACCGATCATCAAGATACTTTAGACCTGATGAGGCAAGTGCGATATGATTACGCTTTTATGTTTAAATATTCCGAACGCCCCGGCACTTTTGCCGCCAAACACCTGAAAGACAATGTGCCCGATAATGTTAAGTCGAGGCGACTGAATGAAATCATTGAATTGCAAAAACAACTTTCGCTCGAAAGTAACAAATGTGATGTAGGAAAATCATTCAAAGTGTTGATAGAGGGCATTTCAAAAAAATCGGATGCTTATTTTTTCGGTCGTACTTCCCAAAACAAAATCGTTGTATTTCCAAAAGAAAATGCTCACCTCTACGATATTGCGGAAGTAGTAGTTACCGACTATACCTCGGCAACATTATTGGGGAAATTGGTATGACAGACTAGCGTATCAGAGTGATATTGCCATTCTTCACATATTTCTGTTTGTTGATACAAGTTGCCTCCAAATGATAGACAAATACTGCCGGATCAAGGGGTTTTCCGTTGTAGGTGCCGTCCCACCCTTGGTTGATATTGGTTGTTTCAAAAATCAGTTCTCCCCAACGATCGAAAATGGCAAAATAAAAATAATCGATAACACCGCCATATACATATAAAATATCATTTTTTCCATCACCATTTGGAGTAAAAGCATTAGGCACATAAATATAAGGATCGCCACACGAAAAATCATCTAAATAAATAGTAACGGTATCTTGATTGCGACAGCCGTTACTGTCGATAATGGATAAGTTATAGGTAATGGTGTCTTTGTCGGGTGTCGCAATAGGTGCTGCGGTATGATACAGATGAAGAGTATTGTGAGGCATCCATGAATAAGTTTCATAAGACGACGGTATCGCATTGAGAACGACAGACTGCCCTTTGAAAATGTGGTTATTGGCAACCTCAATGTCGATAGGCGGAATGTATTGCTCGTTGTAAACATCGAAAAATCGTTCTTCTTGACAACGGTTAGCATCGGTTACCGTAACCGAATAAGTACCTTCGCAAACAGCCTCTTTATAGGGTGCTATTTCGCCGGTATTCCATTCATACTTATAGGGCTTTGTTCCGCCCAATACCGAAAGATAAATATGTCCGTTGCAAGATGATGAACATAGCTGATTTACAACATCGGAGTTAATTACTAATTTTTGTGGTTGTGTCAAAGAAAATTTAATGGTATCATAACAGTTGTGAGCATCGGCTACAACAACCATATGACTTCCTTCCGGATAATAAGCAAAATCTGTATCATCGGTGTTATCTGACCAATAATATACATAAGGCGGAGTACCTCCTATTATATTTCGTATTTTCACAAGTGCTTTTTCGCCATAACACAAAATAGGGTGTTTTAGAATTTCGAAATGAATAGGTGGTGATTGTTGAAGAGAAGTATCTACAAATCGATAACATTGATTGGCATCAATAAGTGTCAATGAATAATCGCCGGCAGATAAACTGTCTATTGTAAAAGTAGTATCACCGGTAGACCATGTACAAGCATAGGGTTCTTTGCCTTTTTCAACGGTGTCGATACTTATTTTTCCGGTAGTATTACCATAGCAAGCAATCGGATATACCGATACGGTAATGTGCAGTTGTGAGGTGTCTTTTATAAACACCGTTTTTTGCATCGAACAGCCCCTGCCATCGGTTACGGTTACAATATATTTTCGCGCATACAAGCTGTCTGCCGTTGCAGAAGTGTCGCCATTAGACCATTGATAGGTGTAGGGTGTTCCTCCGCCTCCCGATGCTAAGACCGTAGCCGTTCCTGTGGCTGCACTATCGCCACATCCTGTTTTTGTTTGATTGACCAAATCAATTATTACGGAATCCGGTTGCAATATGGTGAAATCTATCGTATCGCGACAGCCGAGGGCATCGGTCATTTCTACCGTATAATCTCCTGCACACAGCGAAGATGCTTGTGAAGAATCATATCCATTGTTCCAATGATATGTAAATGGCAAAAAACCTTCCGAAATAAAATTCACCTTTCCGTCGCAAGTTCCGTAACAAGTCGTCAAGGAAGTATCTTTGATGGCAATGGTGGTGCTGTCGGCAATGACCAAGATAGAGTCAACAGCTTTGCACCCATGGTCATTAATTGACAAGAGATAATATTTTGATGTCTCACCTACATGTAAATACACATTAATGTCGGTATCATGGATATTGTCATTTAGGGTGTCACTAAATGACAATGAAGAGGCCCAAACATATTGGTAATTGCTATCGGCATTTTTTGCAAATAACCGAATCGTTCCACTGTGGCACAATACAGAATCTTGTGTTCCTATTTGTGATTCGGCACCGAACACTTCGACATATTGACTTAATGTGTCGACACAAACGCCATTATCGACAATCAAAGTATAATACATTGAGGTGTCGGGGTAAACATAGGGTGCCATTTCGGTGTTGTCTGAGATATGATGATTGGGTGTCCACCAATAAGATGCTGTTGAGCTTCCGTTGTTAAGTCCTATTTGAACGCTTTCGCCTTGACACATCGTAACCGGCGATAAAGTATCATTTCCGATACCGCCCATCACTTGTATTGTTTTTTTTACGGTATCACTAATGTTACACGATGATGAATCTGTTACGATTAAGGTAATGGTATAAGTTCCAACTTGTGGATAAGTATGTGCCGGCGGATTTTTTTCCGTAGAAGTTGTTCCGTCTCCAAAATCCCAATAAAAGTATTTCCCTGTACTTTTGTTGGCAATGCGTACTTCTGCAGGAGCACACACCGGTGTAGGGACACTAAAATCAGCATAAGCATAGTCTTCAAAAATATTTAATCGAAAGACGGCATTGTTGCAATTGTGATTTGGAGCAGCTCCGTTGTGTTTCGACCATACACTATCGGGATAGGTAGGTATTCTGTCACAGCCTCCACAGCTGGCACAAATAGCTTGATAGATATTTCCTTTCGAATCCAATCGGCTGGTACCACCATCGACATGATCGTGACCGCTGTAATAACAATCGGAATAATGTAATTCTCCAAAAAATGTAGCATAATCTAATGCTGACGCATCAGATTCTAAAGCCATCACATAAAAATCTTGTCCATCGGTTTGGGTCTGTGTTGCATTGGCGGTAATATCCATTCCTTTGGTACCTTGTATGGTATTCCAATTTCCTGCCCATTCTCGCCCCCACCCCGATACAAAGATACGGCGACAAATATCAACCTCAAATGCCGAGATGGAAATGTTGGGTTTACCACTTCCCGTTCCAAATGCTGTTGACCAAATGATGTTATTCAGGTCGTTGTTCAGATGAACAATAAATTGACCGCTGTTGGGCTTGTTGTAAGCGGCATTTTTGATAAAAGTATATCCCGATGCTTTTGTCTGTCCTACAACATACACATCTTTTTGTTTGTCGGTACGAACAAAATAACATTGATCGTAGGCAGGAGAGCCAATATATGTCAGAGCTTTGAGGGTTTGCCCGTTTTTGCTGATATGGGCAACAAACCCATCGGTTGTTCCACCGTTAAAATGGGGTTCTACAACACCTTGCGTTGTCGGCATATTGTGAGACACACTACCTCCGGCGACATACACATCTTGGTCTTTGTCGAAAGTAATGGAGTAAATAGCATCATCGTTATTACCACCCAAATATGACGACCATATCAGATAATTCAGGTTACTGTTTAATTTGAAAACGACACCTTCTTGCTTGCCGTTGAATGTCGGATCAAAACTTGTGGCTGTGGTCGGAAAATCCGAAGAAAAAGAAGTTGTCCCCACATAAACATTTCCATCATCATCAGTAACTATCTCACCTCTGGCACCGTCGGCATAATTATAATACAACGAATCATTCCCAACCATAATAATATTACCATTGGCATAATAATCCCGAAAATTCAATCCGTCATTGCCGGTACCGCCAACATAAGTCGATGCCAACAGATTACTTCCGTCTTCGCTCAATTTTGCCACATAAATATCAATACCTTGCGGAAACAACACAACATTATCGTAGGTCAAAGCAGAACCTCCATTAAATGACGGATCCCAAGCATTATGTGTCATCGGGAAATCCCAAGAGCCTGTCGTTCCGAAAATCAGAAGGTTGTTGTCTTTGTCCACAACAAGACTGTGTGGTAATTCTTCGCCTGTCCTTCCACCTAAATAAGTAGCATACAACCGGTGCACACCTGTCGAATTGTATTTTATAATTCCCACATCACAACCATGAGAATAAATTTGATGACTACCAACGCCAACACCACCTTGGAAAACTTCTTGATAAGCTCCTGTATTGGTCGGATACCCTGTTTCAAAAACAATTCCTCCGGAATAAACATTCCCATCGTGATCATAGGTAGCGGTAAAGCCCCAATTGTCGCCATTCGAACCGGAATAAGTAGCAAAAACAAGATGCGGATCAAGGATAAGAGGCTTTCGTTTGTCGTATTTCCCCAGTTTAAACTGGACAACACTATCTTTCAAAATCCAAAATATATCTACCAGATTTTTCTTTCCATTAACTTCTTGATATGCAATAGGAGCTTTTTCTATCATCTCGTTTACAGAAGTTTTGATGTGTAGATTTCCGTAAATGTCTAACGATAATTTTACACCTCCGTGATATACCATTTCTATATTATTAGGATTGGATTTTGGAGCTATCTTAAATTCTGTTTCCAAAGAATTGCCTTCGGAAAACAATTGCATATCAATGCCGTCATATAAATTCTTATAAGTAATATCACCATAATAATGTACATGTGAAGCCCATTTGCTTTGGTCGTTTCCGATAAAATAATTGACATAATCCGACGCGACACAGGCGGCTTCAATAGAAAGATTTTCGTTAGTTTGATTTTTAAATTCGATATAAAAAGAATGATAATGAACGGTGTCGATAATTTTTCTTTTCCCTTGGTGATGTGCTTCCGAAAGATTGACATCGTCCATGGAAACAAAATTATAGGTTAACTTGTTTTTTTCAAGAAATAAAGCACCGTCGTTCAAGCTCTTTTTGTACAATATACGATTATCCCATTGGCCTTTATTTTCTACAAATCCGTCTTCTTGCGAAAATGCAAACAGTGAAAACAACAATAACAATAATAGGGTAAATCGTTGTTTCATCAATCGAACAATTTTGAATAGGCAAGTTATAACAATTTTAAAGAAGAATCAAAATAAAAATAAAAAAGGAGAGGCATCGTTAAGCCCTCTCCTTTTTTATAAGTAAAAAGTTCTGAGAATAAGTTATTTAACCTTCAAGATTCTAAATTCAACACGGCGGTTAGCGGCACGACCTTCAACAGTGGTATTAAAAGCTATCGGTTGGCGTTCACCATATCCTTTGGCTATCATACGATTCTTTTTCACACCATGTTGTATAAGGTAATTCATCACCGAATTAGCTCTGTTTTGTGATAAAATTAAATTGGAGCGATCGCTTCCTCTGCTATCGGTATGGCCGGCAATTTCCACTTTAATTTTCGGATTATCATTTAAGAACTTAACAGCTCTGTCCAATTCGGGAAATGATTCGGGTTTCAAAGTAGCTTTTGCGGTATTAAAGAATATATTATTCAATTTAATAACCTGACCAACTTCTATTAAACCAAGTCGCAACTCAACTTCTTCCCATTCGGTATATTCTGTAATTTGTGTTACATCAATGCTTTTGCTGTCGTCAGTATAACCTTCTTTATGCGCAGTAAATCCATATTTTTTCCCGGGCTGAACAATAAATTTGAATCGTCCTGTTTTAGGATCTGTTCGAGCTACCACAACTTGTTTTCCGCTTGGCAACTCTTCCACTCTAATTTCAGCATCTAACGGCTCTCCTGTTTTTGCACTAACAACAATACCCGGTACCAATACAACCGGTTTTGGTTTCACTTTTTCCGGTAATTTGATACGGAAGATGTCGTTTTTACCGATACTATTATGATCAGACGAGAAATAAGCATATTCTCCGGAAGCAGGAATGTTGTATTTTGAGTCATTTTTTTCACTATTCAATACATTTCCCAGGTTTTGTGGTTCCGACCAATTGGTCCAAGTATCATCTAATCGTTTCGACATAAAAATATCGGCTCCACCATATCCTGAATGTCCGGCAGTAGAATAAAATAATGTAACACCATCGGCAGCCAAGAACGGACTGTAATCATCGGCATAAGTATTAATTATCGGTCCTAAATTTTTGGGTGCTGACCAATGGTTTTCTCCTTTCAAAAAAGAAACATATAAGTCCAAACTATTGTAACCGTCTTTTCGTTTTACGGCCATTAATAATGTCATACCATCATTGGTTAAGAAAAAGTTTACAAAAGGACTTTTGTTGTAAAAGTCTTCAATAACTTGTTCTTTCGGATAACTCCAACCTTCAATGTCACGATAAGTGATGGATAATCCTTCGCGCATGGAACTATCTTCTTCATCATATACATTAGCAAGCAATAAGGCATTATTATCAGGTGTAATAGACTGTACGAAATTATTGTATTGATTATTTAAAGGATAACCGATATTTTTTGCTTTTGCCCAATCACCATCCACATAATCAGATACCCAAATGTCGTCATAGTCATTTATTCCACCTACATTTTCCGGGTAATTATGTCTATCAAAATAAAGCGATTTTCCATCAGGAGAAATTAACGGAGCAATATCATCATATTCTGTATTTACATTTGTGTTTAATCGTTCGGGTGGTTTCGGATACACCAAGTCGGGTATCAAATTAATGTATGCCTTTATAGTATCATCTCTATCAGAAATGCCAATAGCATCTATTTCGTTAAATCCGGAAACTTCGCCGGGCAACAACTTTACTTCTACAACATTAACTTTAAACTTAGTAGGTTCTTTCAACCAAACATTAAACATTCGAGATTTCATTGGTAAGGAATGAATGTTAGTGTTGGTATATACCGTTTGTTTTTCTTTGTTGACTCCATATAAAGTGATTTCCGTAATAGCACCCGGATTAAAGCTTTCGGCTACAGCCACTTGCTTCACATAAATAGCGGAGTCATATCCTACTTTGATATAAGCCGGTTTGTTAATTTCTTCACCGTGCTTTACTTTTACCATCCAAGCAGTAGGAGCATCACCACCACGAGGCAACACATTTGGTTTGCCTAAAACCATATTGGCGGATTTTTCTGTTTTGCTAAATTGAGAAGAATATTTTATTACTTTCGATGCCCATTGTACAGCATTAATAATGGAATCTCTTTTCTTCTTCTCATCTTCTTTTTTTGCATTTGGATCAAGCACTTGAACCTGTGCTATCGTTGAAAATGCTATCAACAAAGTGAACAATAATGTAATCGTTTTCCTCATATTGCGTGTTTTTATTGCTCAAAGTTAAAAAAATAGAATTACTGACAAAATATTTTTTTATCTTTGTCGCTCAAAATTTTGCGGATGTGGCGAAATTGGTAGACGCGCTAGACTTAGGATCTAGTTCCGAAAGGTGTATGGGTTCGAGTCCCTTCATCCGCACAAAACCTTCGCTTTCAACTATATACGCGAAAGCGATTTTTTTATTTATTAATTTTAACTGCTTAACTTATGCATATTCAACTTGACAAAAAAGAAGATTTAACAGCAATCTTAGAAATAGTTCTTTCGCCGGAAGATTATCAACCAAAAATAGATGCTGCTTTTAAAAAATTGAAACGAGAAGCCGACCTTCCCGGATTTAGAAAAGGAAATATTCCTTCACAAATCATCAAAAAACGATTCGGACAATCGGTATTGGTCGATGAAATACATAAATTGCTGAATGAATCGTTGACAAATTATTTGCAAAAAGAACGCTTAAAGATTTTTGGAGAGCCATTAACTTCAAACGATAAAGAAGCCGTTGTCGATTGGGAAAATCCAAGTGAATTTAAGTTTTATTTTGATTTGGGAATGATTCCCGAAATAGAAACTCATGTTGATGAAAACATCAAAGTACCGTTCTATACCATTACACCCGACGAAAAGATTATTAACGATTATATCAAAAATTATCAACATCGTTTTGGAACTAACGAAGAAACCGATGCCGTTACTGATGACAATAATTTGGTATACGGTAAGTTTGAACAACTTGACAAAGACAACAACCCTCTGTCAGAGGGAATTACCGTTGATGATTCAATGCTTTTGCCACGCTATTTGACCGATGAAAAAATAAAAGAGGAATTATTGAAATTACATGTTGGTGACAGCCTTGTTCTCAACCCCAAAGAAGCCCTTCTTGAAGCTGAATTACCACATGTTTTTAATATCAAAAAAGAAGCCGTAGAAACAGTAAATACTCCATTTAAATTTACCATTTCTAAGGTTACTGAATTTGTGCCCGCCAAAGTTGATGAAGAGCTTTTCAAAAAAGCCTTTGGCGAAGAAGTGAAAACAGAAGAAGAATTTAAAAATAAAGTGATAGAAGAAATCAATAAAAATCTGCTTTTGGAGTCGGACTATCAACTGAAAAAAGATTTAAAGAAAGTACTTTTGGAACAATTTTCAATAACCCTTCCTGATGATTTCTTAAAACGCTGGTTGGTAGAAACTGCCAAAGACAAAGAGCTCATCACCGATGAGATCTTGGAAAAAGAATATCCACTGTTTGCCGATAACCTGAGATGGTCTATTTTGCTAGATGCTTTGGTAAAAGAATTTGATATCAAAATAGAAAATGATGAGATAAAAGCCGAAGCAGCACAATATACGCGTGAGATGTTTTATCAATACGGAATGTATCAGCTTACCGACGACCAAATTGAATCGTATAGTGCAGAAATACTAAAAAACGAACAAGAGGTCAATAAGATTTACGATCGCCTGAAAGAGCAAAAAGTAATCAACACCTTGAAGGAAAAAGTAAGCCTTGACAAAAAAGAAATGTCACTCGACGAATTTGATAAAATCTCGAAAGGCGAAAAATAAAGTTTTCTTTTCAAAGAAAAATCCATATCTTTAAGCCCGAATTAATTCGGGCTTTTTTATACCCCAAAAAAACTAATCATTATGAAACAAAATGAATTTCAAAAATTTGCAGGGAAACACCTTGGCATCAGCAGCTTAACTCTCGACAAATATGCCAATACCATCAACTCGTATATTTCACCTACCATTATTGAAGAACGACAACTCAATATTGCAACAATGGATGTTTTTTCACGATTGATGATGGATAGAATTATCTTCCTAGGTGTTCCTATCGATGATTATGTGTCAAATATCGTACAAGCTCAGTTGTTATTTCTGGAATCTATTGATCCATCGAAAGAAATACAAATTTATCTGAATACCCCCGGAGGATCGGTATATGCAGGTCTGGGGATTTATGATACGATGCAATATATTTCGTCTAGCGTATCAACTATTTGTACGGGGCTAGCCGCTTCTATGGGAGCAGTATTGCTTTGTGCCGGTGCCGAAGGACATCGTTCCGCATTGCCACATTCTCGAGTAATGATTCACCAACCGATGGGAGGTGCCGAAGGACAAGCTTCCGATATTGAAATCACGGCAAAAGAAATAGTAAAATTGCGTACCGAATTGTATGAAATCATTGCTCGTCATTCGGGAAATACCATGAAACGCATCGAAAAAGATGCTAATCGAGATTTTTGGATGACAGCCGAAGAAGCTAAGAAATACGGTATGATTGATGAAGTTTTGGTGGCTACAAAACAAGTTAAAAAGAAGAAATAACATATGAAAACTTGCTCGTTTTGCGGACGAAAAGAATCGGAAGTAGAATTTTTGATTAGCGGTGTTAACGGAGAGATATGCAATATCTGTATTGAGGCAGCTCACAATATTTTACAAGAAAACAAAATATCGGACAAAGCCCGGCAACAACTCTCTATTCCAAAACCAAAAGAGATAAAAGCATTTCTCGACGATTATGTCATTGGACAAGATGTTGCCAAAAAAGTAATTTCGGTAGCTGTTTATAATCATTATAAACGCATCAACAGCACTTTGCTTCCCAATAAAAAAGATGATGTGGAGATTGAAAAGTCCAACATTATGTTGGTTGGCGAAACAGGAACAGGGAAAACCCTTATTGCTCAAACAATTGCCCGTTTATTGAATGTGCCGTTTACCATTGTCGATGCAACGGTACTTACCGAAGCCGGTTATGTGGGTGAAGATGTTGAAAATATTCTGACGCGATTGTTACAAGCAGCCGATTACGATGTAGAACACGCCGAACAAGGCATCATCTTTATTGATGAAATTGATAAGATAGCTCGCAAATCCGATAACCCTTCCATTACTCGTGATGTGTCGGGTGAAGGCGTGCAACAAGCACTGTTGAAGCTTTTGGAAGGAACGGTTGTAAATGTACCGCCACAAGGTGGACGCAAACATCCGGAACAACGCATGATACAAGTCAATACAAAACATATTTTGTTTATTGCCGGCGGTGCTTTCGACGGTATTGAAAAAATTATTGCCAATCGCCTCAACACAAAAGCAGTGGGATTCAAGGCTCTGCAAACAAACGCAAAACTAAATCAAGAGCAATTTTTGCAATATATCACTCATCAAGATTTACATGCTTTTGGTTTGATTCCTGAAATTTTAGGCCGAATGCCGGTGCTTTCACACTTGCAACCGTTGGACAAGGAAGCCCTACGGCGTATCTTATTGGAACCTAAAAATGCCTTAATAAAACAATATCAAAGATTGTTTGAATTAGACGGGATTACCCTAAAAATCGATGACGCAGTATATGATTATATTGTAAAAAAATCGACAGAGAATAAGTTGGGTGCCAGAGGGTTGCGTTCTATTTGCGAAACCATCATGACCGATGCAATGTTTGAAGCTCCTTCGTCAAAGAAAAAAACATTTCATCTGACATTGGAATATGCAAAAGAGCGTTTAGACCAACATCCTGTTTCTGCTTAAAATTTATAGCGAACTTGAAACTTTGCCGTTGACTTGCTGTGTCCGTCTATCTCATTCAGACCGGAAGAAATCGTCGTTTTGTTGTCGTAAAACCACGCCGATATGCGTATCCATGCCGATAAGTTTTTGGAGAAATCATATTTTAGCAAAATATAAGTCCGTTTCCCCGTATCGAAATAGGCAGGTACCGAAAATGCATACAACACATCATTTTCGTAAGCATACAGACGAGCATCATAACCGTCGGTTTGAAACAATGCCATTCGAAAAGCCAATGACAAACGACTTTCGGGCGGACGGTAGAGAATGTCTTGGTAAACCAAAAATCCTGTTTTTTTAATCTCTTGCTTTTGGTAAAATGTCCACGCCACACGACTTTTAAGAATAATATTTTTATTTGCCTGATAGTCAATATGGTAACGCAACTTCGTGGTAACAACCGGCACCACCTCCGATATAGGATTATTTTCCAAACGGTTATTTTTTTCGGTCATCTTCGACCGTAATTTCAAATGCATCGACCAGTCTTGTGCCGATTGAAAATCTATCATTGTCAGATAATCATAACCATTCGACGGAGCATCGGCACCATATCGTAACCATGGAAACCGAAACATATCGGCATAAGCCGACACCGTCCAATATTTTACCGGAAACGAAGTAAATCCCAAATAAAATCCTTGTTCATTTTCGGGCAAAGCATTTTCGCCAAACGGTGCCGTATAAATAGATTGATAGTTACGAGCATAATGGCGATACAGCGTAGAGAGCATAAAGTTGGAGGCTAACGAAAAATTGATACCATGGAGCATAGCCAAAGCCCCGTTGTCGCTTCGTGCCACCTCGCCAAAACCATATATATCACCTATGGCATATTGATAATCGACTCCTAAGTTCGTCAAATCATTGCCGGAAAAACGATATTGTCGATATGGTTTTTCTGATTTTTCCAACGGCATCGAAAAATGATAATGAACACCCGTAAGCCCTATCTTGATATGCTGAAATCGATGTAACGACCAATGTCCACCCCATACTTGCATGCCCAAAGCATCTTTTCCCGCAAACTCACTTTCCGTACGATGATACCCTGTATTTTGAAGCGATGAAACCCATTGTTCGTCGCTCGACGAAATAGTGTCTTCATCAAGAATGCGAGCATCTGTTTTTTTGTTGGAATAAAATACGGTTAATGTTGATTTCCCGATATTCAGGGCAGTTGCTATGCCTCTAAAAAAACGATTCTCATCGGTCGAAGAATACGGTTTTAAGCCCATCGCCGATTTCATTGTGTTGAGCACCATAGAAGATTTTCCGAAACTCATCGAAGACCACAATGCCAATCCTTGACCAAATTGCAAATGATAATCGCCAAGAGCTACTTTTCTCAAAATACCGCTGTTGTTCCTATAAAACAAATGTGCCGAATAATAGTCGAATCCCGAGCGATTAGGTGTTTTGAAAAATGGTTCGCCGGCATCTTTTTCCATCGTTATATTCCAAAACCATTGGTGCGATAAGTTACCTTTGTAACGAACATAATACCGGTATGGGTTTCCCAAAAAATGAGCGTTGGGGTGTGAGGCGCGATAGGCACTGTCTTGTGGCAAATAACCTTTCTGTGTTTGCAATACCCGATGTGTTTCTGCAATAATCTGATGCTGAGCATATTTCCATCGATTAAAAGAATGTGTGTCAGGTTGATTTTTCGAATCTTTGGCAAGTGTAATAAAAGGCAAAAGATGCTGTATGGTCGTTTGGTCAAATCCATCGACAGCTTGCAATTCATAAAGCGACACGATAGTTCCGTATAGATGCCTGTATTTCAGAAGGTTCTGTATTTGAAACGCATTGAGAAACAACAATTTTTCAAAATCATCTTTCGTAGCAGTATTGATATTCAAAGGGTGTTCCCAATAATAAGACAATGCCTCATACAATTCTTGATAATCGGGAGCAGGAGCATCTTCCGATTGCGATTCTGCCAACGATTCTACAATTTGTTGCACCACCGCATCAATAGTCTGTTGTTCTTGTGCTTGCGTAGCCGTTGCAAGCACAAGAAACAAGCCTGCAAAAAATATCTTCAAACGACTGTTCATAAATCATTGCTTGCAACAAAAATACACAATAATATCGGGCTTTAAAAAGTTAATCCCACAAACCCTTTCGAAATTTATATTAATGATATACGATTTTTATCTATTTTTAGACTTTAATTTTTTAGTTTGACAAACGGAAAGAAACTATATTTTGTATCAGATGCTCATTTGGGACTTCCCAATGAAAAGGAAAGTCTTGTGCGAGAAAAAAAATTGGTGGCATGGCTCAACGAAATAGAACCTACGGCAGAGGCCATTTATTTGATGGGCGATATTTTTGATTTTTGGTTTGAATACAAGAAAGTCGTTCCCAAAGGATTTACGCGATTGTTGGGGAAATTAGCACATCTTACCGATAACGGCATTCCCGTATATTTTTTTGTAGGCAATCACGACCTATGGGAATATGGCTATTTTGAACAAGAGATAGGTCTAAAAGTTTTTCATTCGCCACAGACTTTGGAAATCGAAGGCAAGCGTTTCTATTTGGCACACGGCGATGGTTTAGGACCTTTCGACAAAGGTTATGTGTGGTTGAAAAAACTATTTACCAATTCGGTAGCCCAATGGCTTTTTCGTTGGCTTCACCCCGATATAGGCGTGGGATTAGCACATTACTGGTCACACAAAAGCCGTTATGCCGAAGGCGAAGACCATCTCGACTATCTTGGTGAAGAAAAAGAATCATTGATTTCTCATTCCAAAGAATTGCTGAAAACTTCGCATTATGATTTTTTTATTTACGGCCATCGTCATGTCGCTTTGGAGAAAATGTTGTCCGACAAGACAAAACTCATCTATTTGGGCGACTGGCTCAATAATTTTTCATATGCCGAATTCGACGGAGAACAAGTAACGCTTAATTATTTCAAGAAATAAAATCGTTTATCCCGTAAAAAAATTCTTAAAGAACGAACTCAAAATTTGACCAATAAAATGCCAGTAAAAAATCTTACCAAAGGATATTTGTTTCTGTTTCTGTCGATGTTGGCCATTTCTAATGTTTACATTTTCAGCAAGGCAGCAATGAACAAGATGGCGTTTGCTCAATTTGGATTTTATTGGTTTTTGTTTGCTATTGTGTGGAATGTAGCATTGTTTTTGGTGCGACCTCAGTTGCGAGCCGAAGTCTTTGTCGATAGAAATACACGAATCTACTTGCCTCTGTTAGGATTATTGGAAGTCGTTTCTACGGGGTTGTTTTTTTATTCCATAAAACAATTGGAAAATCCGGCAGTCGTATCGTTCATCGGTAATGTGGGACCGTTGTTTGTGGCGTTATTGGGATTTTTGTTTTTGCAAGAACGCTTCACACGATTGGAGTTTGCGGGTGTCGTCGTAACACTAATGGGAGCATTTATCATTAGCTATAAGCCCGATTTCTCATGGATTGTTTTTTTTACTGAAGGAGCCGGTTTGGTTTTGCTGTCGTCATTTATTTTTGCTGTCGGGACGGTTATTACAAAACACAAAATCAAAAAAATTCATCCGTGGGTGTTATCTGTCAATCGATCGGTATTTTTGTTTTTGTCGTTTTCTTTTCTGATGGTTATAATGCATCGTTCTCTAATCATTTCGCAAGAAGGCTTTATGAATGTGTTGGCAGGCTCATTATTGGGACCGTTTCTTGCGGTTTTGGCAGGTTATTATGCCATGCAATATTTGGAAGTCAGCAAGAGCAGTGTTATAGGAAGCAGCAAAAGTTTTTTGATTCTGCTAATCAGTTATTTGTGGTTCGGCAATCTTCCGATGATTAGCCAAATTATCGGTGGCATTGTTGTTATTTTGGGAGCAATACTGATTATTGTGGGCAAGCAAAAGCAATAAAAAGTGCCCGGAACAAGAGTCGAACTTGCACGACCAAAAACGGTCACTAGGCCCTCAACCTAGCGCGTCTACCAATTCCGCCATCCGGGCAGGAGTTTTTTTGTAATGCCCAGAACAGGACTCGAACCTGCACAATCTTGCGATTACTAGTCCCTGAAACTAGCGCGTCTACCAATTTCGCCATCTGGGCAAAGATGTTAAAGAGCGGATGCAAAAATAGTATTTTTTCTGTTTAAACGATACGGCTTTGCCGGAAAAAAGTAAATCAAAATGACATATTTAAAAGAAAATGAGTGTTTTAATAAAAAATCACACCAAAAACATTAAATTTGTTTCATTAAGTATCTTAATTCTTACTTATCATGAAAAATTATATTATTCTAGTTGCCACTGTTATCGGATTATTAAGTGCCGGCATAACGGCTCATTATAATTCTCATTTTACAACAAGCAATGCTACCGGATTATCCAATTTGTCGGATCGAGAAGCATGGGAATTTGAACGCCTCAAGGATCCGGCGACAGGAAAAATTCCTGCTCATGCCCGACAACGCGAATTGCAATATGCTCGCTATTTGCTAAAACGCAGTTCTACGGAACAAACAACATTGAAATTTCACAGGGTTGGACCATATAATGTGGGAGGGCGTACGCGAGCTTTGGTGGTAGATGTTGACAATGAAAACAGGATTTTGGCCGGGAGTGTTTCCGGTGGTTTATGGGAATCGCTCGACAAAGGGGCTTCGTGGCATTTGTTGCCAACGACAAAAGATGTGGCCGGTCTTACTTGTTTGGTGCAAGATAAACGCCCGGGGAAACACAATATTTGGTATTATGGTACAGGTGAGGGAGCAGGAGCCTCACAGAGTGCAGCATCTTATATGTTGGGAAACGGACTTTACAAATCAACAGATAACGGACTTACATGGCAACCTTTAACGGAAACCAACTCAAACACTCCTGCATCATTTGATAAATATTGGGATATTGTATGGCGTTTGGCTTTAGATCCGTCAACCGATACGGCAGATATTGTATATGCAGCGACTTTGGGATATATCTATCGCAGTGATGACGGTGGAGAGACTTGGCAAATTGCTTTGGGAACCAATTCCCCATATTCATATTACACCGATGTAGTGGTTTCCGATTCGGGGATAGTGTATGCAACAATGAGCAGTGATGGCGGACGAAAAGGTATTTGGCGTAGTGCCGATGGGATAGATTGGACAGAAATTACACCGGATAGTTTTCCTCATTCTTATGGAAGAATCGTTATTGGATTGAATCCGCAAAATCAAAACTCATTATATGTTTTAGGGGTTACCGATGGTGAAGGACAACCTTCGGTAACTTGGCAAGGTGATACCGTATGGAATACTCTTTGGAAATATACCTACCTTCGTGGCAATGGAAATGATTCAGATGGTGTTTGGACAAATTTGTCGGCTTCTATTCCAAACAATAGTGCTGCAACATTCGACAATTTTTATGCACAAGGCGGATATGATTTGGTTGTTGCCGTAAGTCCTTTCGATAGCAACTTAGTATTTATTGGCGGAACTAATTTGTATCGTTCTACCGACGGTTTTGTTTCTCGAAATCATACAACACAAATTGGTGGTTATCAAATCGGTTCTCCGTTCCCCGATTTTCAACTTTATAAGAATCATCATCCAGACATACATGGTTTGGCATTCTTTCCTTCCGATGATAAGAGTATGATTAGTTTTTCGGATGGTGGTATTCACCTAACGAATGACAATACGACGACTCCTGTTGTTTGGGAACGACTAAATAATGGTTATTTCACAACGCAACTTTATACGATTAACATGGATCATCACAGTACCTCCAATATTAAAATAGCAGGGTTTCAAGATAATGCCAATTTTTTCGTAAACAGTACCGATACGGCAGCACCATGGAAGATGACACTCAATGGTGACGGTTCATATAGTTATATTGCTTCAGATCATATTTATTATCAATCTATTCAATCAGGAAAAACATTTAAGATGCAAATCAACGATACAGGAAAAGTTGAAGGATTCAAACGCATCGATCCGATAGGTGCTACGGGACAATTGTTTATCCATCCGTTTACAGTTGATGTTAATGATGAAAACATCATGTATTATCCGGCCGGTAATGTGCTATGGCGAAATAATACATTAAACAATCTTCCGCTTGACAACCATTGGGATTCTATTTCTACCGGTTGGGAAAAACTGTATGAAGATGCTCATACTTCTACGGTTTACACCTGTGTAGCAGTATCTCAAACACCGGCACACCGACTGTATTTTGGTTCGAAGAACAGATATTTTTACCGTATGGACAATGCTGATAGTGATAATCCTACAACAACAATGATTGCCAGCAACCGGTTTAGTGGGTTTATGTCGGATATTGCTATTCATCCTTATAATGCAGATAATATATTGGTTGTTTTCTCAAATTACGGTGTGCGGAGTATTTTTCATTCTGTCGATGGCGGAACTTCGTGGGAACGAGTAGGTGGTAACTTAGACCACAATACAAATGCTTCCGGTATAGCTCCGTCGGTGCGATGTGCTGTTATCTTACCACTACCCACAGGAACGGTTTATATGGTAGGAACAAGCACCGGATTGTATTACAGCAAAAACCTTACAGGTGATACAACCGAATGGCATATCCTTGGTCGTAACAGTATTGGATTTAGCATTGTCGATGATTTGCAATACCGAACGACTGATGGTTTATTGCTTGTAGGTACACATGGTAACGGTGCTTTTTCAACACATATCACTTCTATGGAAGACATTGATGGTATAAAAACTTTAGCGACACATTCAAAATCAATTTCTATTTTTCCTAATCCTGCAAAGAAAAATGTGCAGATAAACAGTCAAGATGCTATTCGAAAGCTAACCGTTTATACGCTTTCAGGACAAGCTGTGGTCATAAAAACAAAACCTCAAAAAACACTTGATATATCAACTTTGACAAATGGTGTCTATGTAATAAAAATAGAACTGTATAACGGGCAAATCTACACACAGAAGATAGTGAAAGAATAAATAATGTCCAATAATTGACCGGATTTACAATTCCATAAAAAAAGTCCTCTTCTCAGAGGACTTTTTTATTCAAAGTTTCGAACCATATAATCTTTTATAGTTCTCTTATCTTATACACTTCGCCTACGGTATCTTTATCAAATTGCAAATAATGATATATTTCCGATTTGTGAGAAGCGACTTTTTCTTTGTAATAGGTAAAATATTCTTCCGGTGAAGGCAGTTTACCCAAGAGAGCTACGACTGCGGCTAATTCGGCAGACCCCAAATAAACTTGTGCTCCGTCACCCATACGATTGTCAAAGTTTCGTGTTGAAGTTGAGAATACCGTTGCTTTGTCGGGGACTCTCAATTGGTTTCCCATACATAACGAACAACCCGGAATTTCAATGCGAACACCGATACTGTTAAAGATAGAAAACTGTCCTTCTTCTTTCAACTTTGCTTGATCCATACGAGTTGGTGGAGCAATGTATGATCGTACATTCGGATTTCGTTTTTCACCTTCCCAGACCTTGGCTGCTGCACGGAAATGTCCGATATTGGTCATACACGAACCAATGAACACATCATTGATAACATTACCTTGAACATCCGACAACAATTTTACATCATCGGGATCATTCGGACAAGCTACGATGGGTTCTTTTATTTCGGATAAATCAATTTCTATGACAGCGGCATACTCAGCACCTTTGTCGGCTCGCAAAAGTTTTGGATTTTTCAACCACTCTTCCATATCATTAATACGGTTTTGCAAGGTCTCGGCATCTTCGTAACCATCAGCAATCAGTTGTTTCAACAATGCAATACCCGATTTCAGATGATCGATAACCGATGCTTCATTCAGCTGAATAGCACAAGCGGCAGCACTTCTTTCGGCAGAAGCGTCAGACAGTTCAAAAGCTTGTTCTACCGTCAAATCTTCCAATCCTTCTATTTCGAGAATACGACCATTGAAAATATTTTTCTTGTTTTTCTTTTCTACGGTCATCAGCCCTTTTTGAATGGCCCAATAAGGAATAGCATTAACAGCATCACGAAGAGTAATTCCTTCATTTAGTTTTCCGCTAAAA
This sequence comes from uncultured Bacteroidales bacterium, assembly GCA_964606715.1. Taxonomy (GTDB): domain Bacteria; phylum Bacteroidota; class Bacteroidia; order Bacteroidales; family JALTDM01; genus CAZSHT01. The sequence goes on along the minus strand of CAZSHT010000001.1, from coordinate 6,587 downwards.
CGCACCAATACCGATTCCGGCATATTAAGAGGCATAAAACCTAACGCACCGGCAAAAGCTACCAAACCTGAACCTGCAGGGAACGAAATGCCTATCGGGAAACGCGTATGAGAATCGCCACCTGTTCCTACAGTGTCGGGCAATAGAAAACGATTGGTCCAGCTGTGTACCACACCGTCACCGGGTTTCAAGGCAAACCCTTTTCGTTCGGTAATAAATTGTGGCAATGTTTTGTGCATTTTCACATCGGTTGGCTTCGGATAAGCAGCTGTGTGACAAAATGATTGTAAAAAGAAAGGAGATTGAAATTTCAGGCAAGCCAACTCTGTCAATTCATCAGCGGTCATTGGTCCTGTTGTGTCTTGCGACAAAACGGTTGTCATCTTTGGTAATACGGCCGACCCCGGCAATACCCCCGGTTGTCCTACAGCTTTCCCAACAATTTTTTGGGCCAGCGTATATTTTTGATCCGGTGCAGGTGTCGGGTTTACATCTTCCACAAAAGTTTCCGATTTTGGCAATCCCATATATTCTCGTGCTCTGTCGGTAAGGGCTTTCCCTATGATTAAGGGGATACGACCACCGGCTTGAAATTCATCCGCCAAGGTTACCGGATTGATTTCAAAACTTGTAAGTTCAGCACCATTAGCATCAAAGATTTTACCTGCTTTTGTATCTACAACGATTTCTGCTCCGTGTTTCAATCCCGTTACATCGCAAGTAAACGGAAATCCTCCCGAATCTTCTACGGTATTAAAAAAGATAGGTGCTATTACACTGCCTATTACAACACCACCGCGGCGTTTGTTTGGCACAGCAGGAATATCTTGACCAATATGCCACAACAAACTGTTGGTAGCTGATTTTCGCGAAGAACCTGTTCCCACAACATCACCCACAAAAGCTACTTGATGACCTTCTTCTCTCCATTTTGCAATTTCTTCCAGTCCGCCGGCAAAACGCATTTTTCCCATTGACAAAGCGTGTAGCGGAATATCAGGACGACTCCAAGCATCGCTTGCCGGTGAAAAATCATCGGTATTGATTTCACCATCTACTTTGAAAACTTTCAGTGATATTTTTTCGGGTAATGATTCTTTGTTGGTAAACCATTCACCGTCAGCCCATGATTTTATTAAGGCTTTGGCATAGGTGTTTCCGCTTTTTTCCAAATCTACAACCTTGTCAAAAGCATCATAAATTAAAACCGTATTGGCCAAAGCTTCTTGTGCCAATGGTGCCAAAGTGTCGTCTTTTAATGTTTCAATGAGGATATCAATATTGTATCCGCCTAACATTGTTCCCAAAATTTTTACGGCCTCTTCTTTTGAGATAAGCGGTGATGTTTTTTGCCCTTTGATAATTGCTGTCAAAAAATCGGCTTTTACTTTTGCCGAAGGATCAACACCCGGAGCAATGCGTTCGGTAAATAAATAGAGTAATTCTTTGGTGTCAAAATCTTGTGGGTTTTGCAATAATTCTACCAATGCTTCGGTTTGCTCTACCGTCAACGGCAAAGGGGGAATACCTTGGTTTTTTCGGTTTTCGACATGTTGTCTGTAATCGTCAAAAATTTTCTTTATGTCCATTTTCTTTTATGTTTTTTTTAATTAAACAAAAAAGAAGAGACTCGCTAAAGTTAAGGAGTCTCTTCTTGCTTTTTTTCATTTTAAGCATCGACTTCTACCGTGTAGGCAGCTTCCATGCGTTTGAGATATTTCCAACGCCATTTGGCATCTTCAAGAGCTTGTTTGAATAATATCTCGGCGCGTTCCGGGAACGATTTCAACAATTGGGTGTAACGAATTTCATTTTTGAGGAAATCTTGATAACGATCCCAATCGGGTTCTTTTGAATCGAGGATAAACGGTGTTTTACCTTCGGCTTCCAATGCCGGATTATACCGGAATAAATTCCAATATCCTACTTCTACGGCAAATTTTTCTTCTTCTTGTGCGTGTCCCATTCCCGATTTGATGCCGTGGGCAATACAAGGTGAATACGCTATGATAATAGAAGGTCCGTCATAGGCTTCGGCTTCTTTCATCACTTTGAAGAACTGATTGGAATTGGCTCCCATAGCCACTTGTGCCACATAGACATGTCCGTAAGTCATTGCCAAAGCGGCTAATGATTTTTTACGAATAGATTTTCCGGAAGCGGCAAATTTAGCTACTTGTCCCGTTTGTGATGCTTTGGAAGCTTGTCCGCCGGTATTGGAATAGACTTCTGTATCCAATACCAATAGATTCACATTGTAATCATTTGCAATGACATGATCCAATCCACCGTAACCAATATCGTAAGCCCAGCCGTCACCACCGATAATCCACATTGATTTTTTTCCAATGTATTGTTCCAATGAAAGTATTTCTTTGGCCACCGGATTAGATTCTGTTTTAAGGGCAGCAATCAGTTTTTGAGTAGGTTCATCATTTTTAATTGTGTCCTTGAAAGTTGCTTTCCATTCGGCAAAAGCAGTTTGTGTCTCAGGTTTCAATGAGTCGGCAATACTTTCTAATTTTTCTCCGATACGACTTCTCAATTTTTCAATTCCGATAGCCATACCAAAACCATATTCGGCATTGTCTTCAAACAATGAATTGGCCCATGCCGGTCCTCTTCCTGTTTTTGAGTGAGTGGTATATGGCATCGATGGTGCCGAACCGCCATAGATGGAAGAACAACCTGTGGCATTGGCAATTATCATTTGCTCACCAAAAAGTTGTGTGATATTGGTAATATATGGCGTTTCACCACAACCGGCACATGCTCCGGAGAACTCAAACAAAGGTTGAGCAAATTGAGCATTCTTCACATTTTTCGTTGTGTCGACAACGGTTTCTTTATACCCCACTTCCTCGTGCAAATAATCCCATCGTGCGACTTCTGCCATTTGAGTGTCGAGAGGTTTCATTGTGAGCGAATTGGAAGGACAAACATTTACACAGTTTTCACAACCGGTACAATCAAGTGTATCTACCTGAATACGATATTGTAAACCGCCAAATTGTTTTTCGGGTTTAGCCGGTTTTGTGAGTGTTCCTTCCGGTGCATTCTTCACTTCTTCATCGTCTAATAAGAACGGACGAATACAAGCATGAGGACAAACAAAAGCACATAAATTACATTCGATACAAGTATCGACATCCCATTCCGGCACAGAAACCGCTACTCCGCGTTTTTCATATTGAGCCGTTCCGGCAGGAAATGTTCCATCTTCACGACCTACAAAAGCACTAACTGGCAAATCGTCTCCTTTGAGATAATTGATAGGATTCACGACATTCTTCACAAATTCCGGAACTTTGTCGAGACTTACCGGATATTCGGGCGTAAATTCAGCTGATTGAATGGTTTTCCATTCGGCAGGAACAGTGATTTTGGTCAGTTCACCACCTCTGTCGACAGCAGCATAATTCATATTTACAATATTATCACCTTTCTTGCCAAATGATTTCTTAATGGCTTTTTTCATATGCTCTACAGCTTCTTCGTAAGGAATAATATTGGCTATTTTAAAGAATGCCGATTGCATAATGGTGTTAGTGCGATTTCCCAATCCTATTTCTTTGGCTATCTGTGTAGCATTGATAATGTAGAATTGAATATCGTTTTCGGCAATATATTTCTTGAAAGAGTCAGGTAAACGGCGTTTGGTTTCTTCTTCGTCCCAAATAGAATTGAGCAAGAACACACCGCCTTTTTTCAATCCTTTCAGCATATCATATTTCAGCAAATAAGCCGGCACATGACAAGCAACGAAATCAGGTGTATTTACCAAATAGGTAGAACGAATGGGGTTGTCTCCAAAACGCAAGTGAGAAATGGTGATACCGCCTGATTTTTTGGAGTCATAAGAAAAATAAGCTTGTGCATATTTATCGGTATTATCTCCAATAATTTTAATGGAATTTTTGTTGGCACCAACGGTTCCGTCAGAACCCAAACCATAAAATTTACAAGAATAGGTTCCTTCCGATGCCAAATCTATTTCGGGCAACAATGGTAATGAACGGAATGTAACATCATCAACAATTCCTACCGTAAATTGATTTTTCGGTTCGTTTTGTTTTAGGTTTTCAAATACGGCTATAATTTGTGCAGGTGTCGTATCTTTTGAACTTAGTCCGTAGCGACCACCGATGATTAACGGTTTATCTTCTTTTTCGTAGAATGCATCACGAATATCCAAATATAACGGATCACCATTGGCACCCAATTCTTTTGTTCTATCCAGCACAGCAATGCGTTTTACTGTTTTTGGCATTACTTTGAAGAAATATTTCAATGAGAACGGACGATATAGATGAACAGATATCAATCCTACTTTTTCGCCTTTGCTTGTCAGGTAATCGATTGTTTCTTTGATGGTTTCTGTAACCGAACCCATTGCCACAACAATATGTTCAGCATTTTCATCACCATAATAAGTAAACGGATGGTATTCACGACCTGTCAATTTTGAAATTTCTTGCATATATTCTTCTACCATATCAGGCAATGCATCATAGAACGGATTGACCGATTCTTTGGCTTGGAAAAATACATCGGGATTTTGTGCTGTTCCGCGAGTAACAGGATGTTCCGAATTTAATGCGTTATCACGATAGCGTTGCAAAGCATCTTGATCTACCAATGCAGCTAAAGCATCTTGATTAGGAGCTTCTACTTTTTGTATTTCATGAGAAGAACGGAACCCGTCGAAGAAATGCAAGAAAGGGACTCTACTTTTGATTGCGGTAAGATGAGCGATGGCAGCTAAATCCATAATTTCTTGAATACCACCACTGGCCAACATGGCAAATCCCGTTTGACGAGTAGCATATACATCACTATGGTCGCCAAAAATAGACAACGCATGAGCGGCTACCGATCGTGCACTAACATGAAATACTCCCGGCAACAATTCACCGGCAATTTTATACATATTGGGAATCATCAATAACAATCCCTGTGAAGCGGTAAAAGTTGATGTCAATGCACCGGATTGTAAGGCTCCGTGGACAGCACCCGAAGCTCCCGCTTCCGATTGCATTTCAATAACATTGACTTCGTCTCCGAAGATATTTTTTCGACCGTTTGCCGACCATTCGTCAACATACTCTGCCATCGTCGAAGACGGCGTAATGGGGTAGATGGCAGCTACTTCGCTAAACATATACGCAATGTGTGCGGCAGCTTGGTTTCCATCACATGTGATAAATTCCTTTTGTTTATTCATAGATCTATTGTTTTTTCAAAAATTAAAAATTCGGATAAAAATACTGCAAATAGTTTATTCATTTTATGTTTTACAAACAAAATATTCAGATTTTTCGTGGAATTGATTCTCTAATCATCTTCTCAACAGATAATATTCAAAATTTATAGCCTTTTATTTATCCATTTACGATGAAAAGATTTAGGTTTGTAAAAGATTTATTATTCCGGCTCTGATATGAATTTGAAAAAAGTCATTATTCCCATTCTATATCTTATATTGGCAATTGCCATCTTTTGGTCTATCCCTAAGACACAAAAATTTCGTTACGAATTTCAAAAAGGAAAACCATGGAATCATCCAAGTTTATTTGCTCCTTTTGATTTTCCTGTTTATGTGTCTGATGAAATTTATAAGGCAAAAACAGATTCTATCCGTCGGTCGTTCAAACCGTATCTGCATTACAATGAGAACCGCAACAAAGAAATTATCAATGTTTTAAGAAATGTTGAATCCATAGAGCTTGACACCTTAAATGATATTACACAAAAACAAATTGTAAGAGATGTTGCTATGCATCTTATCAATGCCATTGACTCTGTCTATTCTTTGGGCGTTTTGTCGGATAACGATTTTAAAAAGCTGAAAACAAGAAAAACAAAACAGGTGTATCTGCTATACGACAAATACACCATCTTACAACCCTTCGACACACTCAGTTCCGTAACATCAGTTCGCCGATTGATATCGGACATCGAAATGCAGATGCTTCAAAAATATCCAAAACAAAATGAAGTGATTCGCCAACTGTCAACGCTTTTTCACAGTAAGAAAAATATACGAGCCAATATTGTTTACGATGTCTCTTTCAACAAACAAATGCTGAAAGATGCATTGTCCGGTGTTATAAAAACCAACGGAATGATACAACGCGGTGAGCGAATTATCTCCTACGGAGAGTTGGTCTCAGATAAAAAATACGATGCTATCGAATCGCTCAAACAAGAATATCAAACCAATGATTCGGTGAAAAAAAATCGGTTTCTGACAATTGGCTATGCCATTTTAATCTTCATTGTCTTATTGATGATTTATATCTTTATCAATAACCATTTTACCGATATCTCTTCTGTTACGCCACATCTTTTATCTCTGTTGTTGATTTCTGTTTTTTTCTTTGCTGCCATTATATTAGTACGCACACAATTGATAAATCTTTATTTGGTTCCGTTCATCGTCTTGCCTATTGTCATTCGTGTATTTTATGACGAAGATATGGCCTTGTTTGTCTTTTTGTTTTTTATCTTTCTGGTCAGCATTGTTGTTGCCGACCGTTTCGATTTTGTATTACTCAATACTTTGGCAGGATTATCCACTATTTTTT